>JAKAQW010000278.1 GCA_021819525.1 Actinomycetes bacterium | reverse complement strand
GCTCGGGGAGTGATCCGAGCAGGACACCGAGGCGTCAGGGCGCCACGCTGGCCGAGGCAGTCGCCCAGGGTTGCCGGGGGTAGGGGCGTCAGGGCGCCAGGCTGGCTAAGGCGATCGCCCAGGGTTGCCGGGGGTAGGGACGGCGGGGGAGGCTGGCTGAGGCGATCGCCCGAGGGTGCCGAGGGGTACGGTGCCGGGGGTAGGGACGGCGGGGGTAGGGGCGCCGGGACTCGAGAGCGCCTGGTCGTACGGAAGCAGGGACACGGGGGTCTACGGTCCCGAGATGGCGAGGCTCCGAGCTCCCGAGGTCGCAGCGGTCCGCCTACTGCGCACGGCCGGTAGGTCCCGGACCGCTCGCCAGGCGGCGGCCGGTGAACCGGGGATCCGAGGTAGAGCCGGGCGGGGGTCCAGGAAGGCTGGCCGGGGTGAAGTCGTAGAGCCAACGAGTCAGGTCGGCTGGGGCGAGTGGCACGCTGATCAGGTACCCCTGAGCGCTGTCGCAGCCGAGATGGCGGAGGATCTGGTACGCCTCGGCGGTCTCGATCCCCTCGGCTGTCACCTCCAAGCCCAGGGTGTGGGCCAGGGTGATGGTAGAGGCGACGATGGCGTGGTCGGTCGGGTCGGTGGTGAGGCTGGCGGTGAAGGCCTTGTCGATCTTCAGCTGGTTGACCGGCAGGCTCTTCAGCCGCACGAGCGTCGAGGTGCCCACCCCGAAGTCGTCGAGGGACACCCCGACGCCGAGGTCGGCTAGCGGCTGGAGGAGGTGTGCCCGTTCGCTTTGGAGCTGGCTCAGTGCCTGGGACTCGGTCACCTCCAAGGTGAGAGCAGACGGGGCGAGCCCGTGGCGTCGCAAGAGCTGGCCGATCTGGGCGACGACCTCGCTGTCGCCCACCTGCTCCGGAGAGAGGTTGACGGACAACGTGAGCTCGAAGCCGGCCTGCTGCCACCGGGCCATCTGGGCGACGGCCGTCTCGAGCATCCAGCGAGTCAGGGGCCCGATCAAGCCGGACGCTTCGGCGATCGGGATGAACTGGTCGGGGCCGATGACCCCGTAGAGCGGATGCGTCCATCTTGACAGCGCCTCCACCCCGTTCACTCGTCCGGTGGCGAAGTCCACCGTCGGCTGGTAGGCGAGGCGCAGCTCCGAGGTGTCGATGGCCTGGCGCAAGGCGGCGACGAGCGACGGCCGGTCGACGCGGTCGCTGGGCCGGTCACTCTGGACCCGCACCCCGCCACCGGTCTGCTTGGCCCGGGACATGGCCAGGTCGGCCTGGCGCAAGAGGGTGTAGCGGTTCTCGCCGTGGAAGGGCGCCACGGCCACGCCGATGCTGGCGCGCAAGGCGATGGCCACCCCCGCCACCTCCGCCGGGGCGCGCACCGCGGTGTCGATCCGCTCGGCCACGGCGATGACGTCTGCCGGGGACGGAGCGCCGGGCAGGACCACGGCGAGCTCGTCGCCGCCGATACGCCCTACCGTGCCGTCGTCGCCGACCGCGCCCGACAGACGCCGGGCCAGCGTCTGCAGCGCCATGTCGCCCAGCTCGTGGCCCAGGCTGTCGTTCAGCTTCTTGAACCCGTCGAGGTCGACGATGAGCACCCCCACCACGCTCTGTGCCGGCCGGCCGGCCAGCGCCCGGTCCAGCTGGCTCGAGAACAGGGTGCGGTTCGCCAGCCCGGTGAGCCCGTCGTGGGAGGCCTGGTGCTGCACCAGGGCCATCTCGGCGTGGAGCTGGCCGAGCAGCTCGGTGCCGCGCAGGGCCATGGCCGTGGGCATGGCCAGGGCCTGGGCCAGCGCCACGTCGTTGCGCCCGAAGGTGATGTGGCGCGCTCCTTGGCGGTTGGCAGCTACCAGGGCCCACCGCCGGCTGCTCTCGGCCGGCAGGGCCACCGCTACCGCGTCTCGGAAGCCGCTCGCCTCGAGCGCGCCGGCCAGCTCGGGGTCGCCGGTGCCCCGGGGGGCCACCACCGGCTCGCGGGCTTCGAGGGCCAGCTCGGCCATGGGGTACGACCCTGCGGCGGGATGCGGGCCGAGGACACCGACAGCGAGGGTGTGACCGGTGGTGACACCACCCTCCGAGCGGACCAGTTGGACCAGATCGGCGTGGAACAGCGCCGCCGCCTCGCCCATGACGGTGGTCACCACCTCGGCCGTGTCGGTCAGCCCGGCCAGCGCGCGCTCGAAGCGGTGCAGCTGGTCCAGCTGGAGGTGCCGCGAGCGCAGCCGCCCGTAGGCGGCGTAGCCGGCCCCGGCCACCGCGGCCAGGGCGGCGAACAGCACCCCGCCGCTCCAGCCCAACCACAGCATGTACACGGCTGCCAAGCCCAGGCCACCCACGATGCCGACCTTGGGCACCACGGTGGTGCCCAGCTGGCGCCACCGTTCGAGGGCGAGCTGGCCGGTGGAGACGGCGATGACTGCCTCGATGCCGAGGAGGGTGACGAGCTCGGCGACCAGCACCGCTGTCGCTGCCGCGAGCCAGCCCCGGCTGCCGAGCACGGCGCCGTGGCCGAGCACCACCCGGAAGCAGGCGGCCGCGGTGCCTACGGCCAGGGCGTGCAGTGCGGTGTTGAAGAGCGCCTTGATGGCCGGGCGCCGGATCCACAGCGAGCGACCGAGCGTGCCCGCCGCCGCCGCCAGCAGCGCCGGTCCAGGCCCGGCGAACACGATGGCCGGCAGCAGCACCATGTCGCTCAGGTCGATGGTGTGGGATTGGCCGCGGGACTCGAGGCGGATGCCGGCGAAGTGGCCGGCGCCGAAGCCGACCGCCAGGAGCAGCCACGGCAGGCGGACCGGGGTGGGGAGAAGCGGCAGCTGGCGCAGCTCCAGCGCCCACAGGGCCGCCGCCGCCCCGGCCAGCACGGCAGTGAGCCCCCACACGACAGCGACGGGACGGAGCCCCTGCTGCCGGGAGCCGACGGGGGAAATCCCAGCCACGGGCCCCTCTCCCCTCTACAGTGGCGGCCACGGCACAAGCCGCGGCCTCCTCGTCGGGGGGCGGTCCGCCAGATGCTGGACAGAAAGGGCCGCGGGCATGGTGCGGTCACACTCTTTCATGGAGCTGGTCACCAGCGGCGGACCCGCCGGTGACGCAGCGATCGTCTGCGGTCCCGGGCCGCCCCGGCACTGTGGGCCGGGGCGGCCCGGTCGCGCTCCGCCGGCCGGGCCCGGGCCTCTCCTCTCGTTCTTCCGACGACGAAAGGAGGTGACCCATGGCACGAACCAACGAATGGGACTGATGGTCTACTTCCCAGTAGGCCCTTGAGGTAATACGAGGCGATCTCCGTCCGTGCTCTGGTGTAGGTGACCGGTGCACGGGGCTTCGGGGGTCTCCTCCTGATGCAGTGGCATGGCCGGCCGGCACGGGATTGTCGGTCGGTCATGCCCCTGTTGTCGGCACGTTGCCAGGGAAGGTTGAGCCCGAAGTGAGAGCCGGTCAGGAGAGGGTACACAGGTCTGCTGGCGCCACCGGGCTTTCCCTCCGCCACCGGCTCGTCACTGCCACCGCTGTGTCGTCGGTGGGTGACGGGCTGGTCCTGGTGGCCCTGCCGCTGCTGGCGCTGCGCTCGACGACCAGCGCTTTGCTCGTCTCGGGGCTGTTGGTCGCAGCCCGCCTGCCGTGGCTGGTGGTGGGCCTTCCCGGTGGTGCCCTCGTAGACCGGGTAGACCGGCGTCGCCTGGTCGGCGTGGTCGACGTCGGCCGTGCTGCTGTGGTGGCGGCAGTCGCAGCTGGCGCGCTGGTCACCGTCCTGCCCATCGAGGTGCTCTACGGAGCCGCCTTCCTGGTCGGAGCCGGCGAGACACTGGTCTCCACG
>JAKAQW010000277.1 GCA_021819525.1 Actinomycetes bacterium | reverse complement strand
CCATGCCACCCGTTGCCCTGGTCCGCGAAGGGTCGAGCCTTTGGAACGGCTCGAAGATCCGTTGCCGGTCTTCGGCGGCGATACCCGGGCCGCGGTCGGCCACCGCCACCTCGACGGCGTCGTCCACAGCCCGTGTCGTCACAGCGACGTCAGTGCCGGCCGGCGAGTAGGCCAGGGCGTTCGCCACCAAGTTGTCGATCACCTGGCGGATCCGCACCGGGTCGGCCAGCACCGGTGGCACCGCCGTCGTGGTGGCCGTCACCGTGCGCTCGGGATGAGCGGCGCGCGCGGCGGACACCGCTTCGCCGACCACGGCGGCGAGGTCGACTGGCTCCATCGCCAGCGGGCGTTGCTGGTCGAGCCGAGCGAGCAGCAACAAGTCGGCCACCAAGACCCCCATCCGGTCCGCCTCCGCCCGGATGTGACGCATGACGAGCGCCAGGTCCTCGGGTCGATCCCGAGCGCCGCGGTCGAACATCTCGGCATAGCCACGGATCGAGGTGAGCGGCGTGCGCAGCTCGTGGGAGGCGTCGGCCAAGAAGCGGCGCAGACGCTCCTCGGAGGCAGAGCGAGCGGCGAAGGCAGCCTCGATCTCGCCCAGCATGGTGTTGAGCGCGTTGCCGAGCTGACCGACTTCGGTTCGCTCGCCGGCATGTTCGACCCGGCGCGACAGATCGCCTGCGGCGATAGCGCCGGCAGTGGCCGCCATCTGGTGCAGCGGGCGCAGCCCCCGTCGCACCAGCCACCACGCCACCACGCCCAGACCGACCAGGGACAGCGCGCTCACCAGGATCTCGACGATCATGAGATGACCGATGTCGTGGTCGATGCCGGTCAACGGCACGGCGACCACGAGCACGCTGCCGTCGGGCAGGGTGTCGGCCATGGCCCGGTAGGTGGTACCGCCAGGGACGTGGGTGGTGAACGGGACGTCGGGCAACGTGGAGGGCATCGGGGGGAGCACGGCATTGGCGTTGCCGCCGTACCACAGCGACGCCGTTCCCTGTCCCGGCGCTCGCAGCTGGGCCAGATCCCCTGACGGGAGGTACCCGGCGGAGCGAACCGGCACGGAGCAGTTGGCGGAGCCGTACAGCACCTGCTGCTGGGCGCAGCGCTCGACGACCTGGGCCACCGCGGTGAACGGCACCGACTGGATCTGCTGGTCCACCTGGCCGATCAGGTACTGGCGCAAGGCGGTGACCGTGACGAAGTCGGACACCACCAGGCCAGCGGCCAGGATGCCGACGAGCACCAGCAGCAGCCGGGTCCGAAGCGTCACGACGTACCTGCCATCACCGACACAGGCACCACAGGTGGCGTGGGTGACGTACGCGGCGGAGGCGACGTAGGTGGCGTGGGTGACGCGATCTGGCCAGCCGAAGGGTCGGGCTCGCCGATCGGCGGGCCGGGTTCGCCAGTCGAACAGGCTGTCGCGCAGTACGGTTCGAGCTCGTGGCGACCTGGCCCTTTGCCTGTGACTTGTCCTGCCCCGGGCCGGTTCGCGACAGCCTGCGAAGGGTCGGGCTCGCCGATCGAAGGGTCGGGCGTGCTCGGGGACACAGCAGGGGCGAAGCAGCCGAAGGATCCGGGCCAGCGAGCCGGGCGGCCAGGCGAACGGTCATCGCCCAGCCCGCAAGCTGTACCCCACCCCACGGACGGTGGTGATCATGCGAGAGCCCTGGCTGTCGATCTTGCGGCGCAGGTAGCTGATGTAGATCTCGACCACGTTCGCGTTGCCGTCGAAGTCGTAGTTCCACACCCGATCGAGGATCTGCGCCTTGGAGACCACCCGGCCGGCGTTGATCATCAGGTAGTGGAGCAACTTGAACTCGGTCGGCGTGAGCTCCACCACCATGCCGCCTCGGTGGACCTCGTGGCTCTCTTCGTCGAGCTCGAGATCACCGACCACCAACCGGCCGCTGTCACCGCTGCGAGGATGAGCCCGCCGCAAGATGGCCCGCACCCGGACGATGAGCTCTTCCACGCTGAACGGTTTGGTCATGTAGTCGTCGCCTCCGAGGGTGAACCCGCGGAGCTTGTCGTCGAGCGCGTCGCGCGCTGTCAGGAACAGCACCGGCAGCCGCTCACCGACGTGGCCCGACGCCAAGCGGCGCAGCACCTCGAACCCGTCGAGGTCAGGCAGCATGACGTCGAGCACGACCAGGTGAGGCCGGAAAGCAGCCGCGGCCTCGATCGCCTCGCGCCCGAGGTGCGCGACCTTCACCTCCATGCCCTCGTAGCGCAGGGCCATGGACAGCAGGTCTGTGATGCTGTGCTCGTCGTCGACGACGAGGATCCGAGGACCACCGCCGGGCGTGCTCGAGACGGGGGTTCCGGACAAGCTCGGGACGGTCACCATGTGCCTAGTCTGGCTCTCTATCCTGTGGATGACCTGTGATGTTCATCTGAATTTGCCGGCGACACGAAGCGGCGGCCGGAGCCCGAGCGCAAGCCCGCAGCGCCACTGTCTGCGCGCCTCGCGATCCGCGCCGGCGACGGACCCGTACCGGCACCCCATGGGGGCTTCCCGGTGCGCTCGAGCAGGTGGCTCCGAGGCTGACGAGCCGCTTGGGCCGCCGCCAGCTGACCGCAGGCTGCGTCGATGCTCATGCCCCGGGTTGAGCGGACAGTGGCGTTCACCCCGCCCTCGCCGAGCCGGCGCCGGAAGGAGCCGACGACGGTCGGCGGGCTGCCGCGCACCAGGAATCCGGGGGTGGGGTTGAGCGGGATGAGGTTCACGTGCGCGCCCAGTGGTCGGGCCAGCTCGACCAGCTCGGCGGCGTCGGCTGGTCGGTCGTTGACCCCGTCGATGAGCGCCCATTCGAACGACAGGCGCCGCCCGGTAGCGTCCGCGTAGTCCGCGCACGCCTCGGTGAGCGCGGCCAGCGGGTAGCGCCGGTTCATGGGGACCAAGGCGTCACGCAGCGTGTCGTTCGCTGCGTGCAGCGACACGGCGAGGTTGACCGGCACGCCGCTGGCAGCCAGGCGGCGAACACCTGGCACGATCCCGACCGTCGATATCGTGACGTGGCGGGCCGACAGGCCGAAGTCGCGGACCATCCGGAGGACCGCCGGCCACACCCTGTCGAAGTTTGCCAGCGGCTCGCCCATCCCCATGAGCACGACGTTGCCGAGCCGGCGCGGACGGGCAGCAGCGATGGCCCGGGCGACCTGCTCGACGATCTCGCCCACCTCCAGGTGCCGGCCGAAACCAGCCTGTCCGGTGGCACAGAACCGACAGCCCATGGCACAGCCGGCCTGGGAGGAGATACAGGCGGTCACACGTTCGGGATAGCGCATGAGCACCGTCTCTACCTGAGCGCCGTCAGCCAGCGACCAAAGCCATTTGACGGTGTCTCCCTCGTCGGCGACCTGCTCGGCGCGCAGCTGCAGCTGAGGACGGAGCTGAGCATCGAGCTGCCGGCGCAACGTGGCGGGGAGATCGGTCATAGCCGCAGGCCGTTGTACCCGCCGGTAGAGGCCGTCCCATACCTGGCGGATCCGGAACGCCGGCTCGCCGGCGAGCAGTTCGGCCAGCTCTTGGCGGTCGACCTGGTAGGCACCCACCATCCTCCCAGCGTACCGGCCAGAGACCGACAGCCGAGCCCGGCTCAAGTGCTCGCGCTGGAGAGCCGAGGTAGACCGTGGGCACGCAGCACGCAGCACGATATGCCTACGGCTCGCACGCCACCGGCTGTGGTGCGGGTGGCAACACAAGGAGCGGTGGTGCGGCAACGACAGCGGCAACGACAGCGGCAACGACAGCGACAGCGACAGCGACAGCGGCAACCACATCCGCAACGACATCCCCGACGAGACAGCGACGAGGCGGTG
>JAKAQW010000276.1 GCA_021819525.1 Actinomycetes bacterium | reverse complement strand
GAACTGGCTTTCTGAGTAGGGGTTGTCGTTGCTCACATGCGGACGGCTGTGGCTTTTGGTGACACCGAGGTCGGCCAGGAGGTGGGCCACCGGCTTGGCCGTCATGGGCGATCCGCGATCGGCGTGGATGGTCAACTGCCCGTGCCCAATACCCTGCTTGGCGACGGTGTCGGCCAGGAGAGCCTCGGCGAGGCCGGCGTTCTCGGCGTGAGCGAGCATCCACCCGGGCACGTACCGGCTGAAGATGTCGATGATCACATACATTCTGTGGAATCTGGCTTGTCAAGTCCCTTGGGCCCGCCGAGTCGGCCGCAGGCGGACGTTCGGGAGTTTGGTCGCCGTGACGGTAGTGCCGAGTGATTTGGGCGTGGGGCCTGCGGGGCTGGGCACCTCGCGCAACCGGTCGGCGAGCGCTCCGAGAGCAGCGTGACCGTCCTCGACGGCTGCCCGCTCGTCGTCGGTGAGCGGGACGGCGGCAAGCATGCGCTGGAGATGCTGTTTGCCCTCGAGGAGCTGGGCTCGGCTCGAGAGCTTCGGGATGTAGAAGTCGCAACGCGCGCAGGCCATCCGGTGCGGGCATTGCTCGAAGAAGCTGTAGCTGCAGTAGCCGTGCCCGAGGTCGTAGTGCTGCCAGGACTCCCCGTTGCCGGCACGTCCGGAGGTGACGGCGTCGCGGTCGATGAGGACCTCAATCGTCCGTAGGTTGCGGGCGAAGTAGCCGGCCTCGGCGTAGGCCTTCGACAAAGTCGCAGGGCTGATCTTGGCGTAGTGCTGGGTGCTGGCCGGACTGCGGTGCCCGAGCCAGGCTTGGAGCTCGAACAGCGTCATCGGCTCCTTGGCGTTGTAGAGCTGGCTGGCGATGGTGGAGCGGGCGCGGTGGCTCGTGATCCTGCCGCGCACGTCGGCCGGTGGCACGCCGGCCTTGTGGCACAGGGCGGGGATGACCGTCCGGTTGAGGTAGCTGCGGGCGACGGGCTGGCCCCGGACACAGAAGAGGATGTCGACTTCCTCGGCGGTCTTTCGATCGAGCGTCTTGGGCTGGGACGGCCGGAGGCGCTGCCACGCCTCGATCGCTTGCCCGAGGAGCGGATCGACGGGCTTGGTGAACGCGGTGCCGGTCTTGTGCACGGGCACGTCGAGCAGGCAGACAGCATCCTGGGCGAGCACGTCAGGGGCGTCGGAAGCGATCGAGCGCCCGTCGTGCTGCCAGCGGACGCAGCCGACCCGGAGCCGGGTGATCTCGTCAGAGCGCAACCCGCCGAAAAGCCAGGTGAGGGTCACCGCTCGGATCAGCTCCATCGGGTAGTAGGTATCCGCAGAGTTGCCTGGCAGGTCGCCGGCTTCGAGGTTGAGCCCCGCCCACAAGAGCTTGGCCCACAGGTCGTCGGCAATGACCCGGGGGTCGGTGGCGATCAACACGGCGATGCTGTGCGGGACAGCGAGAGCGCGCGAAGGGTCGAAACGGCGGGGGAACCACTCCCACTCCTGACAGTCCCGGAAGAAGGTTCTCGTTGCCATCAAGATGTGCGCCTTGGTGCGCGGCGAGATCGGCCTGCCCTCACGCGCTCCTAGCCCGTCTCTGCGCTGCACGTAGTCGCCGACCGACATCCGGTCGACGGCCGCTACCCATGCGGCACAGGTGGTCCGAGTCCACTGGGACGGCTCGGTGATCTCGGGATGCTCCGCGGCGAGCCAGCGCCCGGCTTTCGCCATGATCGTGCGGACGATCCCGCGCACTTTAGGGGTGAGCGTTGAGGTGGCGTGCCAGCGCTCAACCCAGTCGATCCACACAGGGTCTGCCCCCTCGATGATCGGGGCGGCGTTGTGGCCGGTGCGGACCGGCGCGTCGCAGTGTCCGAGGGCGGCGACGGCCCGCTGGAGGGCGTAGAGGATCGGCAACTGGTAGTCGCTCGTCGCCGGATGTTCCCGCAACCGGTCGAAGGTCTCGGTGCTGAGATCCTCGAGCATCGGGCTCCCGTTCACGAGTAGCGCCTGGGCGACGACGCCTCGGAGCCGGTGGCGGGCCAACCCGGGGATCCGATACCCCCAGGCGTCGAGCGTGGTCGCCACTTCGCTGATCGAGGTCTCGACGGCGGCGGCACCGAAGACCAGCTTGGCGAGATGCAGACGGTTGAAGGTCCCGAGCCGCTCGAAGCGGTCGAAGCCCGCGAGCAGGTAGGCGAGGGCGACGACGAAGGGGCGCACGGTCGTCTCAGTGGGACGCGACCGCTCGGCGCAGAATGCCTCGGCGCTCTGCCCGAGGAGCGCGACCCACTCATCGTTACTCCATGCCCACCATGGCTGCCCGCTCACCGCGCAGCGTTCGAGCACCACTCCGACCGCGTGCAGGCCGGCGCGACGGTGACGGACGTCGTCTCGATGACAAAGGGCGGCTCTGGCGGCATCGAGCGGCTCGACGACACGAGCGAGCACGTGCCAGTACGCTGTCGTGCGCCGTGGGACACTTCCGTCGGACCGGTTGCGCCGCAGGCGTTGGGGTCCGATGGCCTGAAGAGCCGTGCGCTCCTCATCGCTCAGCCCGCCGGTGCGCTCGGGGACGCTCAGGTCGACGGGAGTCCACCGCCTCCGGGGCTGCTCGTCGTTGGCGGGGACGGGAACGGTGACGGGACTCACCGGCTGCCCCTCGTGTCGTCGTCCGTTAGGAGGCTGATACGCCAGGCGTGGATTTCGGCCATCCCTCGGTTGAGCTTGTCGGAGAGCTCTCGACCCGAGAGATGAATGTAGCGAAGTGTCGAGTCGGTACTCGCGTGCCCGGCGAAGGTTGCGATGGCGTGCAGCTCCCAGCCCATGCGGGCCAGATCGGTCAAACAGAGATGCCGGGTCGTGTGGGTGGAGAACTGCGCGACGCCGGCTGCGAGCGCGACCCGGCGCACCACCTTCGACCAGGTCCACAAGCTGAGCGGCTCAGCCCGGTTGCGCCGAGACTCCGAGACAAACAGCGGGCCGCGACTGCGGCTGACGGAGCCACGGTGGTCCAGGTAGGCGCCGAGCAGCACGCCCGTCGCGGCCGAGTAGGGCACGGTGCGGCCCCGCCGGGTCTTGGTCGTCTCGGCCCGGACCCGGACCATGCGGTGCCCCGGGTCGAGGTCGTCCGTGCGAAGCGAACACAGCTCCTCACGGCGCAGTGCGGCGTCGTAGGCGAGCGCGAGCATGAGGCGGTTGCGGATCGGCTCGTCACGGAAGACGGCTAGTACGTCGAGCCATTGCTGTTCTGTTGGGATCCACGGCAACTTCTGCAGGCGTGGCACGAGTCCTCGGCCACCTCCGATGCTGTGCCGGGCGCCGTAGCGACCGCGGCCGACCGGATTCGAGTCGCGGACACCTTCTTCGACCAGGAAATCGTAGAAGAGGCGAACCGGGACGAGGCGCTGCTGCAGCGTCGCGTTGGCGAGCCCGGCCCCCGAGTCGAGCGACAGTGTGTTCGCCCCGTGACGACCAGGGCGGTTCGTCAGTTCCCGAACGAACGATGCGACCTGGGAGCGGCCAGCGACCAACGGGTCGACGCCGTTTCGTTCGCAATGGTCGAGGTACTCAGCAAGCCCGCGCGCATACGCGTCGATCGTCCGCGGCGCCCGACCGAGGTCGGTCCAGATCCCCAGCCACTCGGCAGCTCGCCCGTGACGACCGAAAACCGGCCACTTCTCCTCCAGACCAATCGACAAGACGCAACCGACCTCTCAGCTCGTGGAACGGGGAGCCATTTAACCCCACAGTGTGATTCCACGTAACTATTAGGTAACACCAACCCCTCAGGGTGCGCAAATAGGTTATATCGGTCACCCAAGTCCTGTTAGACATCCCAGGGGTCGATGGTGTCAAGCGGCGGTGGGGATTTTCTGGTTGCGGTG
>JAKAQW010000275.1 GCA_021819525.1 Actinomycetes bacterium | reverse complement strand
GATGTCGCAGCGCCGGCGGGTGAGCTGGCTGAGACCTTTCCCCTCGGATCCGAGGACGAGGGCCACCGGACCGTCGGCGACGCCACCGAGGTCGTAGAGCGCGGTAGGTGCATCAGCATCCAGGCCGATGCAGCGCACCCCCGCGTCGGCCAGGCGTGCAAGCGCGGCGGGAACCCCCGGCACCAGCGCGATCGGCACGTGCTCGGCGGCACCGGCCGCCACCTTGGCCACAGTCGGGGTGACGTGTGCCGCGCGGTGCCGGGCCAGGACGACGCCGCTCACCCCGGCACAGGCCGCACTGCGCAGCAACGAGCCGACGTTGTGGGGGTCGGTCACCCCGTCGAGGACCAGCAGCATCGGCACTGCAGCGCCGCTTGCTTCGCACAAGTCGTCGAGATCGACCGGTTCGATGGGATCTGCAAAGGCCACCACCCCTTGCGGCGCATCGGTGCGAGCGACCGAGTCGAGACGCCGTTGGGAGACCACCTGCACTCGCACATGGCGCCGAGCACACCACCGTTCGATCTCGTCGAGCTGGGTGGACGGGTCCAACCCGTCGACCAGCCACAGCTCTTTCACCCGGCGGCGGCCGGCCACGAGCAGCTCCCGGACTGCCTGGCGTCCCTCGACCTGCTCGCCACCGACCACGTCTCGCGAGAAGCCGCGCCTGCGGTCGGGATCGCCGCCGATGCCACCTCCGGCACCGCTTCGCGCACCACTCCTGTCGCCGCGCATCGCCGAAGGACCCCGCCGCAGAGGCTGGTCGAGGTAGGCACGCACACCCACCCCGTCCCGCCCGCGGCTCCTCGTCGTGCCCGAACGCGCGCCGTCGTCAGAGCCAGCCCGGCCACGTCCCGCGGTGGGTCGCTCGCCCCGACCGGGGGAGCGACCGATGCCCGCTGCGGCCTGGCCACGCACAGCGGGAGGCTGGCTACGGCCGCTAGGAACCTGATAGCGGCCACCGCCACCGCCACCGCCACCGCCACCGCCACCGGGAGGCTGACCACGACCGCGAGGCACCTGACCGCGCCCAGCGGCACGCTGGCCGCGCCCGCGAGGCACCTGACCGCGGCCACCGACAGCCTGACCGCGGCCGGTGTGCCCAGAGCCCGGACGCTGTCGAGACCGATCGCCACCGGCCGCGCCACGTCCGCTCACCGCTCGCCCCCGTCGGCGGCCAGCAGGACGACAGCCAGGCAGGCGATCCCTTCGACCCGGCCTATGGACCCGAGCCCTTCAGCCCGCTTGGCGGTGACCGACACCGGCGCCCCCAGTGCCGCCGACAGGCAGGCGGCCATGGCCGGGAGATGCCCGGCCAGCCGGGGCCGCTCGCAGACCACGGTGCACTGGGCGTTGACAGCGCGCCAGCTGTCCTCGAGCACCATGGCGCCGGACCGGCGCAGGAGCTCGACGGAGTCCACACCTGCCCAGCGGGCCTGGTCGGCGGGGAAATGGGACCCGATGTCCCCCCGGCCCGCGGCGCCGAGCACCGCGTCGGCGAGAGCGTGGGCGACCACGTCCGCGTCGCTGTGGCCGATCAGCCCTGGCTCGCCTGGAATGGTCACCCCGCCGAGCACGAGCGGCCGATCGGACTGGCGGTCGAACGGATGGACGTCGAACCCCTGGCCAATGCGGATGGCAGGCATCGGGCCTCCCCGGCCAGAGCCGCCTGGCTGGGCCTGGCCCGCGTGGCGTGCCTGGGCGACCGACGCTCCCGGACTGTCGCTCGAGCCGGCCACCTCTCCCGCCTCGCCCGTCGGCGCGAGCGATATGGCCACCGGCTTCGCCTCGCCCGCCGCCTCCTGGCGGCCACCACTCGATCCGGCCACCTGGTCCATGCGGCCTGCGTCGAGCTGCGTCGGCCCTGCGAGCGCGTCTCGCTCCGCCAAGATGGCCTCGGCGGCGGACAGATCGCTCGCCACGGTGACTTTCAGGTTCGTCGGCTCACCCGCTACTACTCGCACCGGCAGTCCCAGCCCCTCGACGAGGGCGGCGTCGTCAGTGGCCTCCTCGGCTCCGGCGTGAGCAAGGCGCAAGACGTCGGCCGTGAACGCTTGCGGCGTCTGCACTGAGACCAGATCCTGGCGCGCGACGGTGGCGAGCACTCGGTCGCCGAGCACCCGCTTGACGGTGTCGTGCAGGGGCAGGGCCGGGACGGCGCCGGCCGCGCTGCCGTCGCGTACGGCGGCCACCACTCGTTCGAAGAGCGCCGGGGTGGCCAGGGGACGGGCGCCGTCGTGCACCACCACCACCTCGGCGGCGGCCGGCACTGCCGCCAGACCGGCACGGACCGACGCGGAGCGGGTCGCCCCCCCGGCGACCACCCGGTCGGCGAGCTGCCCGACGTCCTCGGGCGCGGCGGCAGCCGGGAGCTCGTCGGCCGGGAGCACCAGGACCACACCGTCACAGGTCGAGCGGGCCACGTCCACCGACCAGGCAGCCAGTGGCTTCCCGAGCAGAGAGGCGAACTGCTTGGGGCCCCCGAAGCGGCTGCCGGAGCCGGCGGCGACCACCACCGCCCACACCGTCACGGCCCGCTCACCTCGGCTCAGGGCAAGACGTCGTCGAGCCGCCGTTCGGCCTCGGCTTCGTCGACGTCGAGGGCGAAGGTCAGCTCCGAGACGAGGATGGTCCGCGCCCGGCTGAGCATCCGCTTCTCCCCGGCGGACAGCCCCTTGTCCTTGTCGCGGATGGACAGGTTCCGCACTACCTCGGCCACCTGGTAGATGTCACCGGAGCGCAGCTTCTCCGAGTGGTTCTTGTACCGGCGCGACCAGTTGGTCGGCATCCGCGCTTCTTTCTTGCGCAGGACGGCGAAGACCTCTTCGACTTCCTCGTCGTTGATCACCTCGCGCAGGCCGACGCCGTCGGTGTTGTCGGCCGGCACCATCAAGGTCAGATCTCCGTAGGCCAGGCGAAGCACCAGGTACTCGCGCTCCTGGCCGAAGGCTTCCTTCACCTCGCGACGCTCCACGATGGCGGCACCGTGGTGCGGGTACACCACCTTGTCACCGATGTCGAACACGTGCTCTCCCGACCAGCCGGACCACCCCGCCCCCGATGGGTGGGCGGGCCAGCGACCCAGGATACCTGGTGCGAGGCCGTCCCACGCCAGCGCCCCCGCCGGCGGCCTCGGGGAGACGGCCCGCACGCGCCGGGGAGGCGGTAGGTCCTTCGACGGGCGGGCTGAGCGAGCACAGACGGCCCGCACGCGCCGGGGAGGCGGTCAGCTGTAGCGATCGAGGATGTTCGCTTCGGCGAGGCGGGCAAGTCCGTCTTTGACGGTCCGGGCCCGCGCTTCCCCGACCCCTCCTACCTCCTCGAGCTCGCCGACCGATGCCCGCATGATGCGCTGCAGGCCGGCGAAGTGCTCGACGATCCGGTCGAGCACGACCTCAGGGAAGCGAGGCAGGCGGTGCAGCATGCGATAGCCGCGGGGCTCCAGTGACGCGTCCAGGTCGACTTGGGAAGCCATGATCCCCAGGGCTGCAGCCACGCGTCGGGTGTCGAGCAGCTCGTCGGTGCCCAGGCGGGCCAGGATCCTCAGGCCGATCTCCGGATCAGGGGCCACCCATCCGGTGCCGGCACCGTCGGCGTCCGTGGTGCCAGCACCCCTGCGGTGGCCGTCTGCTGCATCGACGCCCGGCGCATCGCCGCTCTTGGTGTTGCCGGCACCGTCGGCGTCCGTGGTGCCAGCACCCCTGCGGTGGCCGTCTGCTGCATCGACGCCCGGCGCATCGCCGCTCTTGGTGTTGCCGGCACCGTCGGCGTCCGTGGTGCCAGCACCCCTGCGGTGGCCGTCTGCTGCATCGACGCCCGGCGCATCGCCGCTCTTGGTGTTGCCGGCACCGTCGGCGTCCGTGGTGCCAGCACCCCTGCG
>JAKAQW010000274.1 GCA_021819525.1 Actinomycetes bacterium | reverse complement strand
TTCGGGGAGGGTGACGACCCGCTCACGTTCCCGCCGGAGCTCAGGGCGAAGCTGGGTCTGCCGCCGCTCGAGCAACCGCCCACGCGGTCACCATCGTCTTCCGGGCATCGGCACCGGACGCGGCGGCCGGAAGGTTGCGAGCGCCACGAGCCCGGGCGGTCACGGCAGCGACCATGCCCATGATGGCGGCGTCGTCCTGGTCGTAGGCGTGGTCGCGCAAGATGCTCCCGGCCTGGGCGACAAGCGCTGTGATGCGGTCAGTGGCATCCGTCGCAGCGAAGGCGCTGCCCATGTACGCCGCGGCCAGGTCGACGAACGCGTCGGTCACCTGCGGGCACAGCTCCTCGGGGACGGCATCGAGCCCAGCGGGAGTGCCTGAGACGACCGCGGCGATGGCGTAGCCAGCAGCACGCGGGTCGGCGCGATCTGGTGCGACGGGCTGGCGAGAGCTGACGAGGTGTGCGCCGAGGGCTCCCACTCACCCGAACCGCTGGGCTTGGTAACGATCACGGATCTCTCCCCAGACTCGATCACTGAAACTCCCCACCCTCGAGCGCTGTGGCGGGCCTCGCAGGAGGGTCCACCATTCGGGTTGGGGGCTCCTCGATGCTGATGGTGTCCAAGCCATCGAGCAGGAGGAGCCCCTACACATGTTGTCAGTGGGAGAAGACGTGGAAGCACATGCACTACGCAAGCGGGGATGGTCGGTCTCGGCCATCGCCCGTCACCTGGGACGCGACCGCAAGACGGTGCGTTCGTACCTGGCAGGCCAGACGGAACCGGGGCCTCGGCTTCGGGCCAGGCCTGATCCGTTGGCGCCGTTCGGGGCCTATGTCGCAGCCCGGTTCGTCGACGACCCGCATCTGTGGGCCTCGGCGCTGTTCGACGAGGTGGTGGCCCTTGGCTATGACCGGTCGTATGTGAGCTTCGCCCGCCAGCTGCGCCTCGGTGGGCTCCGCCCGCACTGCGAGGCGTGCTCGGGGGTCACAGGCCGTGAGACCATCGAGATCGACCATCCGGCGGGCGAGGAGATCCAGTGGGATTGGTTCGAGCGGCGCCATGCACCGTGGGGAGCCACCGCGTATGTCCTGCTCGGCACGCTCAGCCACTCGGGGCGCACCCGGGGGGTGCTTTCTGAGTCGATGGACCAGGCGCATCTGATCGAGGCGATGGACGCGGTGATGCGCCGGCTAGGTGGCACGGCCCGCACGTGGCGCACCGACCGCCTCGCCACGGTGATCGTGCCGGGGACCGCCGATGTCCAGGCCTCGTTCGCCCCCGTGGCCAAGCATTACGGTGCGAGCGTCGTGCCTTGTCCGCCTCGGCGGGGGAACCGCAAAGGCGCCGTGGAGTGCGGCGTGAAGTTCTGCTGCGGGCGGTGGTGGCGCACGATGACCGCGACGACGCCCGAGGAGGCCCAGGTGTCTTTGGACCACTTCTGGGCCACGATCGGCGACGCCCGGCTGCGTCCACCGGGGCGCTACGCGGATCCCGGTGCACTTCGCGACGGCGAGCGGGCGACGTGGCCGACAGTCGGTGAGCTCGCGGACGCCGAGACCCTCATGGCGTTGCCGGTTGTTCCCTACCCGGCGACGATCGAGGTCGAGAGGCAAGTAGATGATCGTGCGACCGTCGCCTTCCGGGGCAACCGCTACTCGGTTGCCCCCGGCTTGAGCGGCGCCACGATGCGGCTGCGTCACCGGATAGGGACCCCGGGCCTCGAGGTCGTGAGCCCTGGTGGTGTGGTGCTTGTCACCCACCGCCTGGCGCTTCGCGGTGCAGGGACGGTGGTGCGAACCCCCGAGCACCGCGCTGCACTCGAGAACGTCGTGCTCAGCCAGTTCTCGAGCGCCCGTCGCTGTGACAGAAAGGCGAACCATCCGCCTGGGGCCGCCGCGCTCGCCGAGCGGGCCAGGCTCATGGGCGCCGAGGGCGCCGAGCCGACCGTGGACCTCCCTGGGCTCGCCGAGGTGCTCCGCCTCGCCTTCCCGGGCACCACAGCGGCCTCTGGTGCAGACGTGGCGCCATGACCGATGCCTCGGAGTACCAGCGTCTGCGGAGCCACCTCGCGTTCTTGGCGATGACCGCTGCAGCCGAAGCGCTCCCCGGCGAGCTCGACCACGCAGCTGCGGCCAAGCTCACCCACTCGGCGTTCTTGGAACGACTCCTGGCTGTCGAGGTCGACGCGGTCGACGAACGCCGCCGGGCGAGCCTGACGCGCTTCGCCTCGCTGCCCTCGCCGTTCACGTTGGCCGACTTCGACTTCTCGGCCCAGCCGTCGGTCGACGAGAAGCTGATCGCGGATCTCGCCACGCTGCGCTTCGTCGAGGATGCCACCAACGTGCTGCTGATCGGCCCGCCAGGCGTCGGAAAGACGATGCTCGCCGTCGGCCTCGGCCACGCCGCGGTAGCAGCGGGGATGCGGGTCTACTACACCACCGCCGCTGATCTCGCAGCCAGATGCCACCGGGCTGCCCTCGAGGGCCGGTGGGCGACGACGATGCGCTTCTTCGCGAACCCTCGGCTGCTCATTGTCGATGAAGTGGGTTATCTGCCACTGCCCGCCGAGGCAGCCGCCGCTCTGTTCCAGGTGGTGAGCCAGAGATACCTGAAGGGAAGCATCGCACTTACGACCAATTTAGGCATCGCTAGCTGGGGAAAGGTCTTCAACGACGATCCGATGGTAGCGGGGGCGATGTTGGATCGCCTGCTGCATCGCAGCGTGGTGCTCAACATCGAGGGTGACAGCTACCGCATGCGCAGCCACCGGGCCAGAGCCGAGGCAACCAGACGGGCGGTGGCCGGGTCATGAGGCATGCCTCGACCTGGCGTACCTGCACCACCGCCCTCGGCCACCAACCCTTGCTGCGACGCCTGCACCACGTGCATGCCTCGCATCGGGAACCGGTGCTGCTTCCCAACCTCCGACAAGCCCATTGCGACCGCAGAACCGCTCGGGCAGAAGGGGGCAACTTGACAGCACCGTAAGCTCATATCAAGCCCTCCACACCGCTCGACCGCCTGGGGACATTCGGTGATCGAAAGTGGGGATTTTCGGTGATCCGCACCATCTCCACAGTAGTAACGGACATCTCTCCTTCTCATTCCTCGCCCTGCTCATGGTTTCAACCCCACTCGGGCGGCAACCTCCATACTGACAGAGTCAGCATGGAACAACGGGTAGGGCACCTGTCGTAGTCGTCTCGGGTTGAGTGTTAGCGCCCGAGGCGGAAGAGGGAGTGTTCCATGCAGGCGAATATCAACAAGAAGGGTCCGGTGCGCGCGGGAAACCTCGGGCGTCGGGGGTCGGGCACCGGTGTCAAGCCCACGCTGCGAGGCGCCGCCACGGTGAGCGCCGGCAGAGCCGTCGGCTCGCTGCGCTCGCCTCGCCCACCGGGCTCCGCTTCTCGCTCTTCGGGGCTTGACACCTCGGCGACGGCTTCAGCCACCGTGGCTCGCTCAGGCGGGCGGCAACGACGGGGTCCCTCCAAAATAAACGGGGGGAAGGAAGCTGCGCCTCGGCGCAGGACGAAGAGGGACCCCGTCGTCACCGCCGATGGTGCCGCTCGCCAGCAGAAGGGCGGGTCGGCTCCTTCGGGCAGCAAAATGCGTGGGTCAAGCCACATACAGCGTGGAAGGAGCCGACCCATGTCCAGCCTGGAGCACCGAGACAACCTTGTCCACATCGCCTTCGACGCAAGCAGGGACGTCCTGGTCGCCGGCGTCTTACACGCCGGCGAAGAGACGCCTGTCATCGAGCGGGTCTTCAACGACGAGCCTTCGATCCGGCGCTTCGTCCGAGGGTTCCCCGAGCGAGCGGTGTTGCGCACCTGCTACGAGGCGGGTCCCACTGGCTATGAGCTGCACCGTCTTCTCAGCTCTCTGA
>JAKAQW010000273.1 GCA_021819525.1 Actinomycetes bacterium | reverse complement strand
CTTCCGAGGTGCCGCCCCAGATTCCCGACTCCTGGTTGGTCTCGAGCGCGAACTCCAGGCAAGCCGGCCGGGCACTGCACTCGTAGCAGACCGCCTTGGCGGCGGCGATCTGCTCCACGGCCGGACCGGTGGTGCCGACCGGGAAGAACAGGTCCGGGTCGGTGTCGCGACACGACGCCTGCTCACGCCAGTCGTCGATGTCCCACTCGATCGTGCGGCTCCAGGTAAGGGCCACGGGCGCCTCCGCGCTGTTGTGAAAACTTTCACGTACCTGACCAGCTATAGCTACGTGGCCTTGGTAGTTGGCCTAGTGAATCTAGGGCTCCGGGAGGCCGGTTGCAAGCACCCCCGGCTCGGTCCGGTAGCCGGCGCCGGGGATCGACCGGCCAGACGAGGACCGGCCAGACGAGGACCGGCCAGACAGGACCGGCCGGGCGAGCCCGGGTCGGGGTGTTGGTGAGGTAGCTGTCACCAGCCGCAAACGAGCGCCGGGGTTGCTGCAGGGGTAGCTTCCGCGAGCTGGGCGAGAAGCTCGACGAGGACGAGCTGATCCAGCGGTGGACCCTTGTCGATGCCGAGTCGGGCCAGGTCTGTCAAGGGCCATTGGGATCTCCCCAGGGACGGCCATGAGGGCTCCCCGCTGGCGGCCACCGGTTCTCCCCAGTGACGGCCAGCGGTTCTCCCCGCGGGCGTGGGCCTATCGACCACCTCCCTCTGCTAGTTCCGCTGCTGCGACGGGCTCATCGCAGCATGGACAGGTCCCACCCAGGCCGGCGGCTCGCATGAACCGGTTGCACTCGGGGCATCTCTGGTCGCCGAGCGCTCGGACGTCGCAGTCGTCGCAGATATAGACGGTGAGGGCCCGGCGGCCCCCTGGGGGTGGGAGGGGCGGGAGGGGAACCTGGGGATGGTTGCGGCGGCGCCAGGCCGCGACCCGGCACGCGGGGCTGCACCAGGTTTGGCGACCAGAGGCGGTGAAGGGCTGCCCGCAGTGGCCGCAGGTCGTTACGCCATCGTTACGTGACGGGAGCTCAGCGGCCATGGCGGCCTCCGGGTGGCGAGGTGGTGGTCCCGCCGCTCGGCGCTGGGTGGAGGGGTATCACGCCGTGGCCGGAGAGGGCCTCGGATAGTCGCACGCTGTCACCTGTGGTGGCGCACACATGGGCGTGGTGCAACAGGCGGTCGACGGTGGCGGTGGCCAGGGTTTTGGGCATTAGCTCGTCGAAGGCGGAGGGATGCAGGTTGGAGCTGACGGCCACGCTGGTCCGCTCGTAGGCGGCGTCGACGAGACGGTAGAGGCCCTCGGCGGCGTCGGGACCGACCGGCAGGAGCCCGATGTCGTCGATCATGACGATCCGGGCTCGCAGGATGCGGGCGATGGCCTTGGTCACGGTGTCGTCGCCGCGGTGGCGGCGGACGAGCATCCCGAGGGACTCAAGGGTGAACCAGGCCACCTTCATGCCTGCTTCGACCGCCGTCTGACCGAGGGCTTCGAGCAGGAACGTCTTGCCGGTCCCCGCCGGCCCGCAGACCACCAGGTTCTCGGCCCGGGCGACCCATTCGAGGGTGCGCAGGGCCGAGGTGGTGGGGGCGGGGATCGAGGAGCGGTCCTGGTCCCAGGCGTCGAAGGTCTTGCCGGTGGGGAATGCGGCGGCGGCCCGTCGGGTGGCGAGCGCGGAGCGCTCCCGGCCGGCGACCTCGGCGGCGAAGAGCGCCTTTAGGACCTCGGCGGGTTCCCAGCGCTGCGCCCGGGCGGTGGCGATGACCTCGGGGGCGGCGGCTCGGATATGGGGCAGTCGCAGCCGGCGTAGCAGCGCTTCGAGCTCGTCGGCCAGCCCGGGAGCGGCCGGGCCGTTCACCGGGGCTCCCCGGGGGCGAGGGCGAGGCGGGCAGCCCAGCCGATCAGCTCGGCGCGCAGCTCGGCGAGCGGGTAGTGGCCGTGTTCGGGCCCGACGAAACGGGCGAAGTCGACGGCGACAGCGGGGGCTGCTTGGGCCAGCCACGACTCGACGAGCTCAAACAGTTCGACCAGCTCGACGGCGTCGGCTTGGTCGATGCTGATGACAGGTAGACGCTCGTCGCTCATCGGCCCAGCTCCTTCCAGCCCCTGGTCCCCTGCGCCAAGGACCTGTCCTCGCCGGCGCTGTGCGCCTCGCCGACGGTGGCGGCCGCCCGGTGGGCGACGATGGCGGCCAGGTCCCCCTCGGCGAAGCGGCCCAGCAGCGCCGCTTGGCCCAGAGCCTCATCGACCGCCGCCGGGTCACCCAGGCGGCCCAGAGCCACCGCGTCGGCCATCTTGGCCCGGACCCGGCTGACCCCCGCGGCGGCCGCCTCGACCAACCACAGCGCCGCCCCCTCGCCCAGCGCCAAGAAGGCCGTCTCCTCGGCGGTGCGAGGTCGCGGCGTGCGGGCCAGCGCCCCCTCGGGGGCGGGAGGGAAGTGGGCGTCATCGATCCGGGGGTTGCCCGGGGTGGTCAGCGCGTGGCGGGCGACCTCCACCGGGCCGCCCTCGTCGACATGGACGACCACGACCTGCTCGCCGGCTCGGCGCACCCACACCACCGCTCCGGCCAGATGATGGGGCACCGAGTACGAGCCGGTCTCGAACGCGACCATCGGCTCGTTGACCCCGACGGTGCGGGTCTGGCCGAACGCGACGGTCCATGGATGCTCGGGCAGGCGGTGCAGCCGTGGACGCTCCTCGGCGAGCATCTCCACCGGCGCCCTCCGCGTGACCCGATGGGGCCGAGCGTTGAGCTCGACCATGAGCGCCTCGCACGCCGACTCCACCGCCGCGAAGCTCGAGTAGGCGTCCAACAAGTTGGCGTCGGTGGGCACCAGGTCGGCCTTGAACAGCTTCACCGTCGACTCCGAACCGCCCTTGGAGGCCGGGTCGGCCGGCACGCAGGTGGCCACCGTCAGCCCGTAGTGCGCCGAGAGAGCCACGATGTCGGGGTTGCGGACCGCGATGCCAGCCACATGGTCGACGCTGACGGTGCGTTCGTTGTCGGTCAACCCGTAAGTCGGCACCCCCCCGAACGCCCTCAGTGCCCGGTCGATCGCCAACGCCACGGTCGGCAGCGTCTTGTCCAAGATCGGCACCACCACCCGGAACCGGCTCCACGCCAGCCAGGCGCAGAACAAGACGACCTTGACGCCGGCCACCACAGGACCGGTCCCGTAGTCCCACTGGAACCACATGCCCGGCTCAGGCACCCACGGCCGGTGCACCCGGCGATTGCCGGCCCGATACGCCGCCTTCACCCCCGCCACCGCCCGGCGCGTCGTGCGCTCCGAGCCGGCGTAGCCGAGCGCCACCAGCTTGTCATGAGCGACATCGGCACGCACCTTGCCCCTGGAGCGCTCCACCCACTCCTCCACCTTGTCGAGATAGGCGTCAACGACCCTCGGCCGACGGGCACCTTCCCCGCCGAGGCGCCCCTCAGCCCGGGCGGCCACCCAATGCGCCACGGTGTGATGGTCGACCCCGGCCAGCTCGCCGGCGTCTCGATACGACTGGGTCAGGTCGAAAGCTTCAAGAATGAACATGATCTCCTCGTCAGACTTCACGTGCTCCTCCTGGATGGCTGGGTGATTGAGCACGCTCAGTTCATCCAGGAGGAGCTCCCCCGGTGGTGGACCCCCCGGGCCAGCAGGTCAGTGCTGGGGAGATCTACTGGCCGCCAGTGGGGACTTTTCGTGTCCACCAGCGGGGAGGCTCGTGTCCGTCTACGGGGAGGATCTCATGGCCGCCGACACGCGAGCAGTCCGAGTACCCCGGGACAGTCCTGGCGTCCCAGCCGGCGTCTGGCGGCAGCCAGGGCCGAGCCGAGCGCGTCGAGCCCGTCCCCCACAGGGCTGCCGGTCGGGGCCAGCACAGTGGGTTCGCTCACCTCGAGGGCTCCCAGCCA
>JAKAQW010000067.1 GCA_021819525.1 Actinomycetes bacterium | reverse complement strand
CGGTCGTGGTACCCACACCGGCAGGTACCACGACCGCCACGGCATCGGGCTCGCCTGGACCGGCGCCGGTGAGCTCGGATCCGACGTCGTCGGGCACGTCTACCAAGGGCTCCTCGCAGGCAGGCTCTGCGTCCTGCTCGGCGTGTGGGGTGCTGGACCCGGTGACCAGCACCTTGCAGCAGGCATCGAGCACCTTGCAGAAGACCACCAGCAGCGTGCCGGTGGTCGGTGCGGTGGTGTCGAGCGCGGTGGGCACGGTGACGCAGGCCGTCGGCACCGCCGTGCAAGGGGTGTCCAGTGTAGTGGGAGGAGCCACCTCGGGCCTGTCCGGCGCTACTGGCAGCTCGTCTTCGGACAGCTCGGGTGGTGGCGTCTCGTCCTCGGTGACCAGCACGCTGTCCCAGGCCGCGGGCAGTGTCCCGGTGGTCGGCGGGGTGGTGTCAGGGGTCACCTCCATGCTCGGCGGTCTGTGACGGCTGTCGTCGGTGGTGCCGGCCAAGACATGGCCGGCGAGCTAGGGACCCGGACTGCTCGGAGCGCCACGTGCTCGGAGGGCCAGCTCGCCTCCGAGCACGGAGCCGAGGTCACCTGCTCGGCCTGGTCTTGGCGACCAGGCTGCGTGCGGCGCCCTGCGCCCTGCGCCGTGCACCCTGCCCCGTGCGCAGTGCCCCGTCTGCCCGCAGAGCCCTGAGAGCCGCATCAGACAGGCTGTCGCACAGTGCGCTGCGAGCGCTCGGCGAGCAGGCGAAGTAGGACTGTCGGCCCCACCATGGCCCGTTCCGAGGGATGGTGCGACAGCCTGCCGACCAGCGCTGTGGTCTGTCATCCACGGATCACAACGTCAGGCACGTACAGCGATCTCATTCGACCGCAAGTTCACTGTCCGCTGCTCGTTTTCATAGGGTAGGAGCCGACAAAGTCGCCGCCGGGGGGCGTCCGTCGGATGAGGGACAAGGCGCGGGCCGCGCGCCGCCGAGGGAAGAGGCAAGGGGGTGCAGGTGGCTGCTGTGACCACGCCGGTGACGTCGGTTGGGCAGAAGGTCGGCGGCGCGCTACGCGAGGTCGGGGCCATGTTCGCCGTCGCCCTCGAGGCGTTCCGGCTGTTGTTCCGAAAAGGCCTACCGCTGGGTGAGTTCTTCGACCAGTGCTGGTTCTTGGCCCGCGTCACGACGCTACCGCTGATCTTGGTGTCGATCCCCTTCGGCGCGGTCATCGCCCTCGAGGTAGGCGGCCTTCTCCAGCAGATCGGAGCCCAGTCCCAGGTGGGGGCGGCCATGGTGCTCGCCGTGGTGCGCGAGCAGGCGCCGCTGGCGACAGCGCTGCTCATCGCGGGGGCTGGCGGTTCGGCAATGTGCGCGGATCTCGGGTCGCGCAAGATCCGAGACGAGCTCGACGCCATGCAGGTCATGGCGGTCGACCCCATTCACCGCCTGGTCCTGCCGCGCATCCTGGCCTCCATCGTCGTCGCCGTGCTGCTCGACGCGGTGGTCAGCGCAGCGGGCATCATCGGCGGCCTCTACTACGCGGTGCACTCGATCCACGTGACGGAGGCCAGCTTCTTCTCCACGTTCGCCGAGCTGAGCCAGCTGGCGGACCTTTGGACCGCGTTGGTCAAGGCGGCTGCGTTCGGCCTTCTGGCTGCGATGGTCGCCTGCTACAAGGGGCTCTACACGAAAGGCGGCGCGAAGGGCGTCGGTGACGCGGTGAACCAGGCCGTGGTCATCACTTTCATCCTGGCTTTCGTGGTGAACTTCGTGATCGAGGTCTTCTACTTCAACTTCATCCCCCAGAAGATGATCTGATGGCACTGGCCCCCCCGCCCCCCCCACCCACCGGGCCGCCACCGCTGCGGCCGTCGCCGCGTGGTGGCCAGCCCGAGTCGCCACGGGGTACCGGCGAGCCACGACCGGGGTTCGGGGAACGCCTCGGACGCTGGCTAAGCGGCGTCGGCGCCTCCACCGCGGAGCTGGTGGCGTTCGTCGCCGACCAGGTCGTGTTCTACATCCGGGCGCTGGTCTCGCTGCCCCGAGGGCTCCAGTACCGCAAGGAGATCACCACCCTCGTCACCGAGATCGCCATCGGCCCCGGTGCGCTCATCATCGGCGGCGGCATGTTCTTCGTGGTCATGAGCATCTCTTTTTTCACCGGTACAGAGGTCGGCCTCGAAGGCTTCGCCGGCCTGCAGCAGATCGGCGCCCAAGCCTTCACCGGGGTCATCTCGTCGCTGGCGAACGTCCGCGAGATCACCCCGCTCGTGGCCGGGGTGGCGCTCGCTGCCCAGGTGGGTGCCGGCTTCACCTCGCAGCTGGGAGCCATGCGGATCTCCGAGGAGATCGACGCGCTCGAGGTGATGAGCGTCGACAGCTTCACCTACCTGGTCACTACCCGACTATGGGCCGGGATCATCTGCATGATCCCGCTGTACCTGGCTGCACTGTTCGCCAGCCTGATCGCCAGCCAGCTCGTCGTGACCTTGTTCTTCCACCTGTCCCCGGGCGTCTATGCCTACTACTTCCATCTGTTCCTGCCCCCTATTGACGTCTTCTACTCCTTCGTGAAAGCCATGGTCTTCACCGTGGCCGTGGTCATGATCCACTGCTACTACGGCTACCGGGCCAAAGGCGGGCCGTCGGGGGTGGGGGTGGCGGCCGGCCGGGCCATCCGGGCCTCGATCATCACCGTGGTGCTGCTCAACCTGCTGCTCTCCACACTGCTGTTCAGCGGGGTGAGCTCCACGGCCCGGTTGGTCGGATGAAGCACCGCCTGCTCCAGCTGCTGGTGGTGGTGGTGGCCCTGGCTGTCGCGGTGGTGGCCGTGGACGTGGTGGTGCGCTACTCCGACGGGGATTTCAGCGGTGACTACCGGCTCACCGGCGTGTTCCCCCGGGCCGGCTATGGCCTGGAGCCTGGATCGGCAGTCGTCCACCGCGGCGTGCAGGTCGGACGGGTCACCACCATCGCGCTGCGCCGGGGCCACGCCCAGGTGCAGATGGCCATCGACCCGTCGTTCCGCATCCCTACCGACGTGGTGGCCACTATCGAACCCGTCAACGTCTTCGGCGCCGACCAGATCTCCCTCGACTTTCCCGAGCAGCCCACCGACCCGGCACTGCGCCCCGGGGCCACCATCACCGCGACGAAGGTGGCACCGGGGCTGGAGAACCTGTTCGCGGCGGCGGCCCCACTGCTGTCGAGGCTCGACACCACCGACTTGAACACCGTGATCACGAACCTGGCCCAAGCCGCCCACGGCGAGGGACCCACCACGCGGGCCGCGATCGACGAGGGGGCGAAGCTGGCCGCCTTCCTCGACGAGACCCTGCCGGCGCAGATCGCCGCCTTGCACGCCTTGACCGGTTTCGCCCAGGCGCTGGCCCCGACAGCCAGCTCGTTCGACTCGCTCGGAGCCTCGTCGAACGAGCTGCTCCCTGCGCTGAACGCGAGCTCGACGGCCTACAAGCAGCTCCTGGCCACGTTGACGCCGTTCGCCGACAACCTCGCCCAGTTCCTCTCCGCTTACCACCCCGATATCGAGACCCTGCTGGCCAAGGGCGCCGACGTGTCTCGGCTGATCCTGGCCAACCGCCAGGACATCGGTGGGTTGGTGTCCGGCCTGGCTGTCTACGAGGACAAGATCGCCAGCGCAGGGGATCCGGCGGAGATGCTGCCCAACGGCACGATGTTCGCCTACTTCGACGTTTTTCTCACCTTGACCAACTTGAACCAGCTGATCTGCGGTCTGCTCGATCCCGCAGTCCCCGGACTGTCGTTCCTCGCGCCGCTGCGCCAGGCGCTCACGGGAGCCGGGACGCCGATCCAGTGCCCGGCCACTTCCACCACCACCACCACCACCACCACCACGACAGCTGCCTCCTCGCCGGCGTCAGGGGTGTCTACGCCGGCGTCGCCTGCCTCGGGGCCGCTGTCGGCGGCAGCCCAGGCTGCTCGGAACCTCTCCACCGACCTCTACGGTGCGCTGGGTGCCCCGACCTCGTCGGGCGCGTCCACGGGGAGCGGATCCTCGGGGAGCAGGTCGGGATCGGGCGTGTTGCAGCAGATCCTGGGAGGGTTGCTGTGAGCCTGCCCCTGCTCGGTCCCGACACGAAGGAGCCGGGGGCGATGGGCCGGCGGGTGGAGCGGCTGCGCACCGCGGTACGTCGCAGCGGGCTGCTCGGACCGACCACCTTCAAGGTGGTGATCTTCACGCTGGTCTGCCTGGTGGTGCTCGGTGTGCTGGCCGCGAAGATCGGCAACATCGACTTCTTCGCCCACCGGGTGCAGTACCGGGCGGAGCTGACCGACGCGACGGGGCTCCAGCCGTCTGCGGACGTGAAGATCGCCGGCGTCACCGTCGGGGTGGTCGATTCGGTGACCGTGCAGCACGGCCACGCGCTGGTGACGTTCTCGGTGAACCGCGGGGTGCACCTGCCGACCGGCACGCAGGTCGGGATGCAGTGGCAGAACGTGCTGGGCGACGAGTACCTCTACTTGTACCCGGGACATGCCACCACGATGCTTCGACCTGGATCCACGATCGGCCTGGCAGCGGACGTGTCGAGCCCGAACATCGGGGCGCTGTTGAACGCGCTCGGCCCGCTGCTCGGTGCCATTCACCCCCAGCAGGCGAACGAGGTGGTGGTGGCCCTCGCGAACGCCCTGCAGGGCAACGAGACCCAGATCGACAATCTGATCAATTCGGCGGCTTCGGTGTCGCACACCGTGGGGTCGGTGAGCGCTCAGGTAGGCACGCTGGTCACGAACCTGAACCAGGTGTTCTCGGCGTTGGCCCAGCGCAGCGGCGACCTGTCCACCCTCATCGACAACCTGCAGACCATCAGCCAGTCCCTGGCCTCGAACAATTCGCTGCTCGACCAGACAGTGGCGAACCTGGGGAAGGCCTCGGCCGAGGTGGCCACCTTGGTGGCCAACACCCACGGGACGCTGTCGGGTGCCATCGACAACTTGCAGTCAGTGTCGAAGGTCATCGAGGGGAACGACGCCGCGCTCGCCAAGGGGCTTTCCGGTTTGGGCAGCGGCCTGGCTCCTTACACCGAGATATCCAGCTACGGCCAGTGGTTCCAGATCAGAGGCGTCTACACCTGCCTGGCTGGCCAGTCGATCTGCAGCTACTACGACCCGACCAACCCGCCGGCAGGCTCGGGGCTCGGTGGTGCCCCTCCGATCCCCGGCCTGCCGAACCTGTCCAGCTTGCCGGGGACAGCGAGCTCCTCGGGGAAAGGGAGCTCCTCGGGGACAGGGAGCTCCTCGGGGACAGGGGCACCGTCGGCCGGTAGCGCCTTGCGGTCACTGTTCGCGCCGCTCACCACTGGCTCGGCGGGGGGGCGGTCATGAGGGTCTTCGCCGATTCCGTAGTTGCTCGACCCAGCGCCGTAGTTGCTCGACCCAGCGCCGTAGTTGCTCGACCCAGCGCCGCTGTCGCTCGACCCAGCGTCGCAGAGCGTCCAGGCCGTGTGGGAGGTGGCTCGTGAAGTCCTTCACCGAGCGCAACCCCAAGCGCGTCGGCGCCGCCGTCGTGGTGGTGGCACTGGTGGCCGCTACGGCTGTGCTGCTGCTGCACCGGTCGATGTTCACCTCGGGCTATGTCGTGGCTGCCCGCTTTCCCACCGCGGCCGGCATCGCCTCGGGTGACGCCGTCACGCTGGCCGGTGTCGACGTCGGCAGCGTGTCGGGCGTGCACCTGCGGGGCAATGCGGTCGTGGTCGACATGAAGGTGGACCATGGCGTGGTGCTGCCCCGGCGCACCGCGGCGGCCATCGAGGTGGAGACGGTGCTCGGGGTCCTCGACGTGGCCCTGAAACCGATCAGCGGATGGTCGCATCCGCTGGCGAACGGGGCTGTGATCACCGATACCTCGGTGCCAGTCGAATTCCAGAACCTGCAGGACACCAGCGGCAAGCTCCTCGCGCAGTCGGACGTGACCGCGTTCGACCAGGTGCTCACCGCGGTCGAGGACATTGCCCGGGGCAAGGCCGCCCAGGTGGCTAGCATAATTAGCGGCTTGGACCGCTTCACCGGCGTCGTCGACGCCCGAAGCAGCCAGGTGAGCGACCTCATCGACGCGGCGAACACCCTGTCGGCCACGGTGGCGTCGCGCGACCGTCAGCTGTCGTCGGTGGTCACCAGCTTGGACCAGGTGGTCAGCGGACTGGCTTCGAGGTCGTCGGATCTGGCGGCGCTGATCCGCCAGACCGATCAGCTGGCCACCCAGACGGCTTCGCTGGTCGGACAGAACCAGCCGCAGATCCAGCTGCTCCTCGACCACCTGCACGCGGTGCTGGGTGTGGTGGCCACCCACCAGGAGGACCTCGCCCAGGGCATCGCGTACCTCGACTCGGGCATCACCGGATTTGCCGCCATCGGCTACTCCGGGGTGAACAACACCCCCAACCACTGGGGCAACATCTACGTCACCCTCCTCGGCTCCAGCGGGGTGAACAGCGTCCTGGGCAGCTGCGGGGTCGTCGACCAGGTGCTGAACAAGATCCTGGGACCCGATCCGCTGCCGTGTAGCGAGCAGAGCGGCCCGCCGGTGACCTCCACCAGCCCGAGCACGTCGTCCAGCCCGGGCTCTTCGTCCACTGGGACGTCGTCGGCGGGGAGCGGGCAGCGCGCCGGGGCCAATTCAGGTGGTGGGGGTAGCGCCGGGTCTTCCTCGGCCACCGGCGCGAGCCCGGCGCCTGGCTCTGCGGCGGCCAGCTCGCTTGGCGACTTGCTCGGCCCCTTGCTCGGATCGGGGTCGTGACCGTGGCCCCGGAGGTGACCTTGCGGGCTCGAGCAGCACTGGCGCTGCAGCGTGGGATCGATCCGGCTTCGCGCCAGCGGCGATCCGAAGCGGCGGGGAGCGGCGCGCGCCGGGGCGGCCATGAGCGCGGCCTTCGTCGGCGCTGGCGACAGTGGGTGGTGCTGGTGTCGGTGGTCGCGCTCGGGGCGACCACCCTGGCGGCGTGTGGGGGAGGGCCTCCGAGCTACACGGTGAAGGCGCTGTTCGCGAATGCAGGGGGCCTGTACGCCGGGAACACGGTGGAGGTGCTCGGAGTCCCGAGCGGCACGGTCACCGACGTGGCCACCAGGGGCAACGTGGTGGTGGTCACCATGCAGATCGACGGCGGCCGGCGCCTGCCGGCAGCAGTCGGCGCGACGCTCACCACTCCGGAGATCCTGGGGACCCCTGACGTGGAGCTCTACCCAGGCTATACCGGCGGCCCGAGACTGGCACCACGAAGCACCATCCCCGAGAGCCGGACGGTGGTGCCGGTGTCGATCAACCGGCTGCTCGTCGACCTGCAGCAGGTGCTGGGCAAGATCAGCCCTCGCTCGGTGGGGGGTGCGGTCACCGCATTGTCCCAGGATCTTGCCGGTCAAGGCCAGGCGCTGCACCAGCTGATCGGGCAAGGTGCCGGCACCTTGCAGCTCCTGGCGAACAAGGGCAGCGACCTCGGTCGTCTCGACGGGTCGCTCGCTGCCATCACCGGCACGTTGCGCCAGCAGACCAGCCAGCTCACCAGCTTGCTGCAGGACTACAACACCGTGGCCGGCGTCCTCGACGCGAACCGCCAGCCGCTCGGCCAGGCCATCGACGAATTGGACGCCATGAGCGCAGACCTGGCTGCTGTTCTGGCTCCGAACCTGCACCCGCTGCAGCAAGACATCGCCACCATCACCCAGGTGGGCCGCACCTTGGCGCGCAACCTGCCGACCCTCGACCAGACCTTGGTCGCCAGCAACTCGCTGTTCGCGGCCACCGCGCGGGGCTACGATGCCACCCACAACTGGCTCAACTTGAACCTGCAACTAGCGCCCGGGGTCGCCGCTGCGGACGAGGCCGGCCAGGTCCGAGACCTGCTGGCCGGCATCTGCCGGCGCCTGGCGGCCAACCATGCGTCGTCGTTTACCGCCAGCGAGCTGAAGACCCTCGAGACCTGCGGGAACCCTAACTCGGGCTACTTCGACCCCATCTTGGGCCTCGTCCCCCAGCTCCTCTACGGCCAGGGGTCGTCTTCGGCGGTGGCGCCGAGCGCCCAGCAGATGCTGAGCTCGGGCCTCAGCGCGATCCCCGGCTTGAGCCCTGCACAGCGCCAGGCCATCGGATCGCTGTCCCCCTCGCAGCTGCCGAGCAGTCCGTCGGCAACGACTGGAAGCACCCGAAGCTCGGGGTCTGGGAGCTCGGCTGCGGGTAACGAGGCGGCCGGCTCGTCGTCGAGCGGGCTCCACCCCGCGGCACCGAAGCCGGTGCCGTCGTCGAGCGGCGGCCTGCTCGGCGGCCTGCTCCAGGGACTTACCGGCGTGATCAGCACCTTCGGACGGCTGTGGTGAGCGCCGTGATGGAACGCGGGAACGTCGCCTCGACCCCTGGTGGCGCGCAGCATCGCCACGGGTGCCGGCTCGGAAGGGCCCCGTCGAGCGCTGCAGCCTCGGAACCCTTCGCGGCGCCACAGCGCCACTTCCCTGGCCGGATGGTGCGCTGGTTGGCGGATAGGGTGCCGCTGCAGGCGGGGTCCATGATGCTGCGCCGGAGACCGAGTCGCCTGGTCGCGGTGGCGGCCGTGGCCGTAGGCGGGCTCGTAATGGCTGCCTGTGGTTCAGGCCCGAGCACGATCGAGACCTCGGCGGTGTTCTCCAACGTGAGCAGCCTCACCACAGGCGCCTCGGTGCAGCTGGCCGACATCGACGTCGGCAGCGTCACCGGCATCCACCTCCACGGCGACAAAGCGCTGGTGACGATGGCTCTCCAGCGCAGCGCGCGCGTCCCGGCAGATGTCACCGCCGAGCTGACCCAGACCACCGTGCTGGGCCAGTACGTGGTGGCGCTGGTGCCTCGGGGGCACGGGACGAGGCTCTTGCGCAACGGCCAGGCGATCACCCATAGCCAAGACGTCCCGGGCATCCAGCAGCTGGTGCAGACCGGCACCGAAGCGTTCGGCGCCATCGACGCCGGCCAGCTGTCGTCGCTGATCGACAACAGCGCTCAGGGTATCGGCGGTGAAGGCCAGCGGATCCACACCTTGCTCGACGACTTCGGCACGGTGCTGGCCGGCTACGCCTCGCAGGCCCACGACATCACCACCCTTGTCAATGCCATGAACAGCTTCGCGGCGGGCCTCGCCCCCGACGCCCAAGCAAACGCCCAGGCGCTGGCGAACCTCACTCAGACCACGAGCACCTTGGCCCAGCAGTCCGGTCACTTCGTCAGCCTGCTCCAGGCGCTCGACGCGCTCGCCACCCAGGGCCGCTCCATCTTGGACACCGGGCTGCCCCAGGTCGAGACCCAGATCCACACGCTGGGGGCCATCGCCCAACAGCTCCAAGCACACCAGCAACAGCTGGCTACGCTGCTCCAAGAGGTCCCGAGAGCGAACAGGGGCCTGGCGCGCACCACGTACCACCACTATCTCCAGGTGTTGAACAACTTCATCGTCTGCGGGGTGCCCGGTCTCGGGGAAGGCACCGCTCCCACCAACACCTGCAGCCCGAGCGGAGGCGGATCGTGATCACACGCCGGGTGGTCGTGAACTTGGTGGCGTTCACCGTGTTCGCTGTGGCCCTGGTCGCCTACGGCTTGTACGACCTGCTGGGCAACCCGTTCGCTGCGACCACCACGGTGTCGACCGTGCTGCCGAGCGCCTCGGGCCTCGACACCGGCTTCTCGGTGACCTACGACGGCATCCAGGTCGGTTCGGTCGCTGCCATCACCCTTGTCCATCACGGGGCCAAGGTGGTCATGACCATCCATCCCGGTGAGCACGTCCCCGCAGATGTAGCTGCCCGGGTGGTCATCGGCAACGCGCTCGGCCAGCAGGAGGTCGAGCTGGTGCCCCGGGGCCCGACGGCGTCGGGTCCTGTGACCGCTGCTGTGACCTCGGCGTCGGGGCGCCACCCCCGCGTCGCTGGCACGGCCGAGCATCGTGTTGGTGTGCTGCGGAACGGGGAGGTGCTCCCCGTGGCCCACGACAGCGCTCCCGCCAATGTGGGCAAGCTGGTCGCCGAGGCGACGTCCATCTTGCACGCGATCCCGGCTGGCGCGCTCGACAGCCTCCTGCACCAGGCGGCGCTGGCAGTGAGCGGCGAAGCCGACAACCTGAAGACCATCACCTCGGCCAGCGCGGTGTTCTCCGAAGAATTCCTGGCCTACCAGGATCAGTTCCGTGCTTTGCTGGCCGACGCACCGCCGGTGCTCAGCACCGTCACCGCCAACGCCACCGCTCTGCAACAGAGCCTGGCCGAGACGGCCGCCGTGGTGAGCGTGCTGGCGAACCACCGCCAGGATCTGGTCGCGCTGCTGCACCAGGGCACCGCCGCCTCCGGGGACCTGGGCACCGTGGTGGCCGAAAACCGCGCCAACCTGGGTTGCCTCACCCACGACTTGGCTGCGGTGACGACGAACCTGGCCGAGCCGACCAACTACGCCAACTTCGGCACCTTCTTGCAGACCAACGGCGAGTTCTTCAGCATCTGGCAGCGTTACGCCCCATCCGGCCCGGCCAGGGCGCTCACCTCCTCGGACCACGCACGGAGCAACCAGGTCCAGCTCCGTGTCCGGCTCCTTCTCCCCCCGAGGGGCCCGGCAGCCATCACCTACAACCCGTCGCACGGGCTTACCCCCATCCGCCCCGGGGCGGGGTGCGACACCGAATTCGGCGCCGGCGTCGGCCCGGGCATCCAAGCCGGTTTCCGTCCGGCCGACGGCGGCACGGTCGAACCGCCCACCTCCGTCGATGCCCAGGTGCGCGGCGGCGGGCCGGTGCAGCCCCAGGTGGTCGGCGCCACACCGACTGGTGACAAGGTGCCGCTTCCCACCGGCTCGATGTGGCCTGTGCTGGCCGCAGGCATCGGAGCTTTCGCTGCCGTTTCGGTCGTCGGGCGTCGTCGCCGGCTGCGCACCGCCCGGGCCGGTCGCGTCACAATAGAAGCCACTGACCGCGATGGCCGGGTGCGGGGCACGGACGACAGGAGGGCGCTATGACCAAGGCGACACCCGTGGGAGATCGAGTGGCGCGCGTCCTGGAGCACGGCGCCGGCGAGCGGGCTACGGGCGCCAGCGATGGCGAGCCGGCTACGACCACCAGCGACGGCGACGATCTCGGTCGCGCGAGAGGCGGGAGTGCAGCGGCCTCGCGTGTCGTAGACGATGTCGGTGTCGCGGCCGCCGGTGCGCCGCCAGGGCCTGCTGACGCAGCGGCGGTCTCGGTATCGGTCGTAGGCGGACCCAGTCCCCGAGCTCGCCGACAGCGTCGGGTGGCCGAGCGCGCTTCCGAGCCGGGCCCGGCTGTCACGGAGGCCACGGAGGCCGCCGACGCCATCGGCACGGGAGAGCAGGGCGCTACCGGGGTGACCGACGCGCTGGAGTCGGCTCCGCGTCGCGCGAGGCGTTCGGCCGGCTTTGGCCGCGGACCGACGCAGCGCTCGGCACGGCGATCCACCATGGTCATCTTGTCCGTGTCGACAGCGCTGTGCGCGGTGGCAGCGGTGGGCTTCGGTCTGGCCTGGGCGTCGCTGCAAAGCCAGCAGGACACTCAGACCCAGGTGCGCGCCGTGGCCCGGCAATTCGTCCTGGATCTGACCAACCTGACACCGAAGACCGTCGATGCCCAGATCAACGATCTGCTTGCCGCATCCACCGGGCAGTTTGCCAGCCAGGCCCGCTCGTTCTTCGGGGGCGGGATCCGCCAGGAGCTGGAGAAAGCGCAGCCGGTGGAGGAAGGTCAAGTGCGGGCGCTCTACGTCCAGTCGATCACCGGATCGCGGGCCACCGTGTTCGCCGTGGTCGACGACTCCTATACGAATTCGGCGCTCCGGGCGAGTGGACAGGGTCGCCAGACCGACGTGCTTCGCCTGGACCTCGGGATGGTCGATACCAGCCGGGGGTGGAAGATCGCTTCGGTCACGGTCCTCGGCGGCCCAGCTGGTGGGGTTCTCGGCACACCATCCGCGGCCCACTCTGCGTCCGTCGGACCGACAGGCTCTTCGGGTTCGAGCTCGTAGGCGGTCCGGGACCTCGCATCAACCTCGCGTCAGCCTCCCGGGACGTCTACCGGCGGCCTCGCCGGACGCGGGTCGCCGCCGTGCGCGGGGCACAACGGTCGAAACGAGCACCACGAGCACAGTGCCGATGGTCGGGGGCGAAAGTCATCGTGCTCGCAGGCCCGTTCGATAGCAGCCCACACAGCCCCGGTACGCCGCGTCACACCGGTGAGCTCCTGGTCGGTGGGGACCGCTTCGATCACCGTGGGCCCGCGGAGGTACAGCAGGCGGACTCGGGCGGGCCGCAGGTGAAGGACGTGCTGGCAGAGCATGGCGTAGAACTGGACGCCGGCCAACCGGCCGCTCACCGCGCTGTCGCTGGGCACCTTGCCTGTCTTGTAGTCGACGATGCTGAGCTCACCAGTGGGGCCGATATCCAGGCGATCGAGGATGCCTCGGAGGCGTACCCCGTCCACGACCGCTTCTAAGGTCATCTCGATGGCGACGTCGGCGATACTGTTCGGATCCTCGAGGGTGAAGTAGTTGGCTACCAGCATCCGGGCTTCATTGCGCAGCGCGTCGACGCCGTCTCGATCGAGGGCGAGCGCGAGCAATTCGGCGTCGGCAGCGAGCTCGGTGAATGCGTCGTCGAGCTCGGCATCGGCGACATCGACGGAGCGATGTCCGGAAGGATGGTTCCACAGCAGCCCTTCCAAGGTGCGGTGCACCAGCGTGCCGAGCACGGCCGGGCGCGTCGGCGGTTCAGGAAGCCGGTCGATGGTGGCGAACCGGAAGGCGAGCGGGCAGGTGGTGAAGGCACCGACCTTGGAGGGTGAGAGGGAGCGGGGGAGCGGGAGCGCCATGGGGCCACCTTATGGGCCGGGTGTCACATCGCTCACGACAGCCGTCGGCACGCGGGGTCGCGCCCCGTCTCGACCCCGCGCTGCTCGGGAACCGGCGAGCAGGGGAGCCTGTTGGGGCGTGGAAGGGTCGGAGGCATCCCCGGAAGCCATCCAGCCTCCTCGCTTCCGGCTCACCGTGCCCCGTACCTAGCTGCCTTCCGCACCTCCCGAGGAACGTTGCGCCACCGGAAGTGCCATGAACGATCGGCAAACTGGCATGACGCCTGAGGTGCTCGGAAGGCCTACGAGGCGGCGGTCGGAATCCCGAGCTTGGCCATCTCCTCGCGGACCCTCCTCTCGTGCTCTTGCGCGTCCTGCTTGGCTCTCTTCGGTCGCCAGCGACCGGTCATGAGCAGCACGAGCGGGAGGAACACCACTTCGCCGCCCACGCACACCCACCACCAGTGCTGCCACTGGGACGGCGTCTGCTTCGCCGCAGCGGCGACGTCGGTGCCGTGGGCGGTGACGTACGCGAGGTCGGCGGGTGGAATTGCCGCGTCTGCTTTGGCGACGGCAGCCCCGTGGGCGGCGAGATAGGCCAGATCCGACTTGGGTACCTTGCTCACAGCGACCAGGTCGCCGAGGGCCACAAGGCTGCTCACGTGCAGCCCCGCGGAGATCTCGGAAACGGCTTTGCCGATGGCGGCCGAGCTCGACGGGTTTGCCTGCAAGGTGGCGAGCGTCGTGGGGTCGATGCTCTGGAGGGCTTTCACCTGGGTGGGATAGCTCCTTGCGATGGCCTCGACCCTCGGGCCATAGGCAGTGAGGGTCGCCAGCTGCGGTCCGTACTTCGTGGCGATGGCCTTCACCTTGGCGCCGTAGGTCACCAGCGGTGTCGCCGAACTGACCAGTGCGGGGAGCACGAGCAGCGAGACGGCGATGACCACACGGATGATCCATCCCCATACCGCGAGGCCGGTGGCGGTGAGCGCTGGATTGCGGCGTTCGACGGTCTCGGTGAAGCTGGCCATCCACGGGGCGTAGGTGATCGCGAGGAAGACCGACAAGACGGAGATCATCCAGACGAAGGTGTAGTAGCCGGTCGTCGGGTGGGTGGCTCGCGTGAGGAAGATGATCGTCATCACGATGGCGCCGGTCGCGCCGAAGATCATGAACGGCTTGCGTACCCGGAGCGCGTCCGACAGGAGCCCGAACACCACCAGCGCGCCGGCGTCGAAGGCCCAGAACCAGTTCCCGATGCCGTCGGCCATCGGCACGGTGAAGCCGAAGATAGTGGTGAAGTAGACGGTGAAGAACCCTACCGCGGTGTAGTAGATGATGAGGAAGACCGAGATCCCGAACGCGGATCCGATCACGTCGAGATGCAGCATCTGGCGCCACGGATGGCGGAGGCCCTCTTCGATGTCGATCCCCTGGGCTCTCGCCTCGATCAGTGCCCGGTCGCGGATGCTGACCATGAGCTGGTCGCGGATCCGAGGAGACAGCTCGCGCAGCCCGAACAGGGCGATGGCGAAGACGCCAAGCCCCGCGATGCCGCAGATGATGAATTGGTCCTGCCACGGCGGGAGATGTGGCAGGGTGTTCGTGGCGACGAGGTCGCTCACCAGGCTCCCCATGACCGGCCCGAGCGTCCAGAACCCCATGGCAGCTGCCCGACCCAACTGCGGGGAGAAGTCCCTGATGAGCGCTGGCGTAGCGACCAGGATGACGCCCTCGACCAGGCTGACGGCGACGAGGACGATGGCGAACGCCCATTCCGAGTGGGCATTGGGGATGCCGAAGAGGATCAGCAGGCCGGTGATGGCAAGGCCGTAGACCACCAGGTTCGCTCTCCCCCAGCGGTCTGCCAGCCCGGCGAACAAGGATCCGAAGGCGCCCAGGGCATTGCCCACCACCGAGATGTAGACGTAGTACAGGAACGACATGTGGAACTGGGCGATGATGTCGGTGGAGACGGTTCCCGCGTCGTAGAGCTCGTAGTACAGCATGATGGTGGCGAGCACCGCGATGGCGAGGTACCACAACCGTGGTCCGGTGTCGGGATAGTGGTCGACTTGGCGGTACCACAAGAAGCGCAACGCTCCGCCGGGTCGTCGCTGCTCTGGCTGCACCAGTGCGGTGTCGGTCATGGGTCCCCTCCCCAGCGGGCTGTGCCCGAGGACTACGGACGTCCGAGGTGCCAGCCACGCGCCAGCCGACATCCTACGTCGTGCCATCTCGAGGTGGTGGATGGTTCACGGTTCGTGCTGCCGAGGTCTTGCATGGCTCTCGTAGGCGGACCTGGGGCGGCGCGCCTGCAAGGACTCGAGGGGCCCGAGCAATAGCCGAGGCGTGTCGAAGAGGATTGGCGATGGCATGCTCGCTGTCTGGGTGTGCATGGTGCCAGGAGTGCTCTGGTGTCGGAGGGGTCGTGGGGAGTGCGGTGCGCAAGTCGGTCTGCAGCTTCGAACCTCCAGGCCAGGGGGTAGCTGGCCGAGGAGGGTAACGATGGTGGAGGTAAAGGGTCGGATCGGTCTCGACGGGCGATCCTCGACGCCATGGCGGCCGCAGGCTGCCCAGCCGCCCACGGGCGTACCGAACGTGCCGTTGGTCGTCCTCGACGGCGTCGCGTTCGCATAACTCGGCTGCTGCAGTCTGTCGACGACGTCCGGCTGTCGAACTGCGACCCGGCTTCCGCCGCGGACGATGCCTGGTGGCAGGTGCTGTCGGTGCCGTGGGTGGCAGGTGCTAGGTTGGCTGTCCACGGGCCGTTGGCGCAGCTGGTAGCGCACTTGCATGACGCGCAAGGGGTCACAGGTTCGAGTCCTGTACGGCCCACCACAAAAGTCCAGGTCAGAGCCGTGTGGTGGCCTACATGATCGCTCGCGTACATCTTACGGTCACCGAGCAGGTCGGTGTCACCAGGTCGGTGTCACGGAGCACGGCGTCGCACGGCTGGCGACCAGACGGTCCGGCACCCGGCTCGCTCGAGCACGAGGACCACTTGTCCAGTGGCGTTCCGGCTGCTGCATGCCCTGCAAAGTTGCAGAATGTGCAGTGAAATGCAAACCTAGGGACGTGGGCACGGAGCCAGGGCGTCGAGATCGCAAGCGGTTGGCCACCCACCAGGCCCTGCGGTCGTGCGCGCTCGAGCTCGTACTGCGTCGTGGGCTGGACAAGGTGACCGTGGAAGACATCGCAGAGGCTGCCGACGTGTCGGTCAGGACCTTCTTCAACCACTTCCCTTCGAAAGAAGACGCGGTCATCGGGTTCGACGTGGATCAGGCGAACAGCCTGGGTCAAGCGGTCCTCGACCGCCCCGACGACGAGCCGCCACTCGAGGCGTTGCGGGCGGTCATGCGAGCCCTGGCGGGAGAGATGGCTGAAGGTGGCACCGACTGGCAGCGGCGGATGGAGATCGTCCGACGAATCCCCGACTTGGCCCCCCGGCTCTTGGCGTCGTTCGCTGCGTGCGAGCGAGCGCTGATCGAAGCTGTCGCCTTCCGGAGCCAAGCCCGTGCTGCCACGCAACCCGTCTTCGGCACCTGTGCTGACAGCGCCGGCGGTGTGCGTTTCGACGACCTCCAACCCACGCTCGCGGCCCTCACCTCGGTTGCGGCGCTGCGGGCAGCGGTGCTCCAGTGGTGCGACATCGGCCGTCGAGGATCCCTGCTCGATCTGGTCGACCAAGCCTTCGACCTCCTCGAGCATGGAGCATCGGCATTCGGCGGCACCGGCCGCGCCCATGTGGCGCACCCCCAGGGCTCTGGTAGTCGATCTGGCAGCCCGATCTCCCCGGGAGCACAGGCCCGGTCCACACCCGCCGATGGGCACCGGGACAGCCCGAGCATCAGCCCGCCGTCGGTGGCTCGCCCGCATGCCAGCCCGCCGCCGGTGGCTCGCACGCGGACCAGCCCGCCGTCAGCGACAGTCCCGACGAAAGGAGCCCGGTGCCCACACCCATGATCGAAGTCGAATCCGTCACGAAGCGCTTCGGGGCCAATCTGGCGCTCGACCACGTGGATCTGGAGGTGACGACCGGCACGGTGCTCGGGCTGCTCGGCCCGAACGGCGCCGGCAAGACCACGTTGGTCCGCATCCTCACCACCTTGTTGCACGCGGACGAAGGGGTGGCCCGGGTCGCAGGGTACGACGTGGTGCGCGATGCCGTCGCCTTGCGGTTCATGATCGGCTTGGCCGGCCAGTACGCGGCCGTGGACGAGCTGCTCACCGGACGCGAGAACCTGGAGCTCGTCGGTCTTTTGTACCACCTGAGCAAGCCAGAGCGGCGCCGGCGCGCAAGTGAGGTGCTCGAGCGCTTGACGCTCACCGATGCCGCCGATCGCCTCGTGAAGACCTACTCCGGCGGCATGCGCCGACGCCTGGATCTCGGCGCCAGCCTGGTCGGTCGGCCGAAGGTGCTGATCCTCGACGAGCCGACCACCGGCCTCGACCCGGCCACCCGCATCGATCTATGGCAATTCATCGAAGCGCTGGTCGCCGACGGCACCACGTTGCTGCTCACCACGCAGTACCTCGAGGAAGCCGACCGCCTCGCCGACCGGATCGTGGTCATCGACCATGGTCGCGTGATCGCCGAAGGCACCAGCAACCAGCTGAAGAACCAGCTCGGTGGCGACCTCTTGGAGGTGACCGTGGCTTCACACGACGACCTCGACCGAGCCGCCGGCCTGCTCACCGGCCTGGGCGCCGGCCTGCCGACCGTCGACCGGTCCCGCCGGCGGGTCACCACGCCCGCCGAAGGCAAGGCGAAGACGGTCATCGTCGCCGCTGAGCGCCTCGACGCTGCCGGTATCGCCATCGACGACATCGCCCTCCGCCGTCCGTCGCTCGACGACGTGTTCCTGGCGCTCACCGGCCATAGCGCCGCCGAAGGGGTACCCGATCCCGCCGTCGACGAAGAGATCGTCGGCGCCGGACGCGGCCAAGGGAGCAGGCCGTGACCGTGCTCGACACCCCGGCCGGCACGGTTCGCACCCGTCCGGTGACCTTGCGGATCGCCCTGGTCGACATCGGTGGTCTCACCCGGCGGAACCTGCTGCGCATCGTGCGCACCCCTCCACTGCTGGTGTTCTCCAGCATCCAGCCGGTGATGTTCGTGCTGCTGTTCCGGTACGTCTTCGGGGGCGCCATCCACGTCCCCACAGGCGAGTACGTCGACTACCTGATGCCAGGCATCTTCGTGCAGACCGCCCTCTTCGGGGGTGCGTCGTCGGCGGTCGGACTGGCCGACGACCTCCAAGGCGGCATCATCGACCGGTTCCGGTCGCTGCCCATGGCCCGCTCTGCGGTGCTCGCCGGACGAACCCTTGCCGACCTGGTCCGCAACCTCCTCGTGGTGTTCTTGATGGTGGCGGTGGGGTACCTCGTCGGGTTCCGGTTCCACGGCACCATAGGCACTGACGTCGGGGGGTTGGCGCTGGTCCTGCTGTTCGGGTACGTCTTCTCCTGGGTGTTCGTGAGCATCGGGCTATGGGTGGGGAACCCCGAGACCGCCCAGGTGGCGGGCTTCCTGCCGCTGTTCCCGCTGACCTTCGCCAGCTCGGCCTTCGTCCCGGTGTCCTCCATGCCGGGGTGGCTGCAGGCCTTTGCCAACGTCCAGCCGGTGAGCGTGACGGTCGATGCGGTGCGGGCGATGCTCGAGGGCGCCACCTTCGGGCACTGGCTGTGGCAGTCGCTGGCCTGGGCGGCAGGGATCCTGATCGTCTTCTCGATCCTGGCAGTCCGGCGGTACCGCAAAGTCTGAGGACACGTCAGGGTGCACCACGGCGGGCCACCGGGTCAGGGGTGGCGCCAGCAGTGGGGTGGCGCCAGCAGTGGGGTGGCGTCAGCAGTGGGGTGGCGCCGAACCATGGCT
>JAKAQW010000272.1 GCA_021819525.1 Actinomycetes bacterium | reverse complement strand
CCGTGCAGTCCCCCCAGCAGTGACCGCCGTGCAATCCCCCCAGCAGTGACCGCCGTGCACGCGACGTCGGCGGCCGAAGTGCTTCCCCCCGAGCTCGAGTCCTACTTCGCCGAGCGGGCCGAAGCGGTCGATCGGAGCACCGCGGATGCCCGCGACGGACTACGCAAGCTAGCCGATCACGGCTTGCTCGCCCACTCCGAGCTCGCCACGAACTGCGCGGTCATCGAGGGCGTCGCCCGTCACTGCCTTGCCTCGGCGTTCAGCGCGTGGACTCACACGATGGTGGCCGAGTACCTCTCGCTGTCGGGCTCGCCCGCCTTGCGGGCCGAGGCGCCACGGCTGCGTCGGGCCGAGCTGATCGGTTCGACCGCTATGGCACCGGCGATGAAACACCTGGTCGGCCTGAGCGACCTCGGTGTCACGTTCTGGCGTGATCGAGAGTGCTACGTCGTCGATGGGACCGTGCGCTGGGCGTCCAACCTCTTCGCCGAGGGCTTTCTCGTCGTGGTGGGCGCGGAAGGCCCCTGCAGTACCCGAGCAGTCCTCGCCATCGCGTCGGATACCCCTGGTGTGCAAGCCGGGGCGCCGCTCGAGCTCCTCGCTCTCGGTGCCACGTGCTCGTCGAGCCTGCGGTTCGACAACGTGGCGCTCGACCCCTCCAGGGTGGTGAGCCGTGACTTCGAGCCGTTCCTGCGGGCGATCAAGCCCCGGCTCCTCCTCCTGCAGAGCTCGTTCTGCGTCGGGCTCGCTCGCGCGGCGCTCGAAGGAGCGCAGGCTGGGCTCGGGCGCGGCTCCTCCGTCTTCGAGAGCGAGCACGACCGGCTCTGCGCGGACCTGGACGTGCTGCGAACGCGCCACCGGCGCCTCGTCGAGCACCCGGGTCCGACGCGTGCGGTGGTCGCGCATCGCCTCGAGGTGGCGAGGTTGGCCCAGCTCGCGGTCGACGTCGAGCTGCGGATCACGGGTGGCAGCGGGTACCTGGCGTCGAGCTCAACCGCACGCCGACTACGCGAGGCGGCGTTCTTGCCCATCCAGTCCCCGACCGAGGGCCATCTCCGCTTCGAGCTCGAGACGCCCGGGTCGAACGAGGTGCCGACGCCCGTGGGCAGCACCATCCGGTGAGCTCGCCCGCGACCAGCCGGTTCGAGCCAGCGCAGCAGCCCCCGTTCCGGCCCCTGCGCCTCGGGCTCCCATACGGGGCCGTGATGGCGACCGGCGGCGCGGCACAGTTGGCCGGAGCCTGCGGCCTCCCGGGTGCCACGCGCCCACTGCTGTGGCTTGCGCTGGCAGAGGCGGGATGGATCGCCGGACGGGGCCTGGTCCGCCATCGCAACGACCTTCGGCTGCCGACGTCGGACTGGGCCGCGATCGGCCCGCCTTCCGAGCACACCGGGGCGCTCACCGTGCCGCTCGGCGTGGCGGTCGTCGCCACGGGCCTGAGCACCCAGCCAGGACCGGCCCGGGTGCTCGGTGCGGCGTTGGTGGTCCTCGCGTGGTTGAGCACCGTGGTGTTCGCCACCCGCTTCTCCGTGTCGGCAGCCCGTCGAAGCGTGGTGACCGCCGTCGACGGGGGATGGTTCCTCGCACCCGCCGCCCTGCTCGGCGCCGGCATCGCCGCCGGGGCGTACGCCGGGCAGGCGCTCGGCCTTCTGGGCGAGATACTGCGATGGGCAGCGCTCCTGGCGGCCGGGATCGGCCTGCTCGGCTACTGGGCGGTGGCGGTGATCGTCGCTCTGGCGATCCCACGACGGGGCCTCGGCCAGGGCAAGCGGGTGCTGTGGTGGATCGCCGCGGGCTGCGGTGGCCTGGCCGCTGCAGCCGTCGGCCGGGCGCTGTCCGCTGGCGGCCCGTGGCCGGCCGAGGTCGTCGCGCTCGCTCACGGCGCGGCGATCGTCACCTGGTCGTTCGCCGCGCTCCTCGTCGTGCCGATCCTGACGGCGAGCATGCGCTTCCTCGTCGTCCTTGCTCGAGATCGCCGGATCGAGAGGACTGCTCCCTGGCCGCCGACGTTCTCGACCGCCGTGTTCGCCCTCGGTGCGCTCGGCACCGCCAAGATGCTGGACCTTGCGGCTGTGGCCGATGTCGGCAAAGTCGCCGCCGCTGCCACGCTCGCTCTCTGGGTCGCCACCGCCGCGCTGCACGCGTCCCGGCTCCTCCCGAGTCCTCCGCGCACGCGCCGCTCGGACGTCCGACGCGCACGACCCGCCAGTGACCACGAGCCCATCAGTGCCGGCGAGCCCGCCAGTGACCACGAGCCCATCAGTGCCGGCGAGCCCGACAGTGCCGGCGCTGGCTCCGCCATCCCGCTGAGATCCGGCTCGAAGCTCGCCTTCGGTGAGGATCCGCAGGTGGACACCTGACGCGCGCCTCGGCGATGCGTTCGGCGAACCGATCGTCTTCCACGCGGTGACCCGAGCGGTCTCCCGTCCACCCGCCCTCCGGGTCGACCCGGTGGTGTCCGATCAACGACCGTCGGCGTCGGGAAGGCCCTCCCACAGGTCCGGGAGCTGCCGAGCCAGACGACGCAGCTCTTCCAGGTGGAGCGCCGACAAGGCGGCCAGCCGGTCCTCACCGCTCGCCGTCAGGCGCAGGCGCACCACGCGATGGTCGTGCTCGTCCCTCACGCGCCGCAGCAGCCCGGCCGCCTCGGCGCGGTCGACGAGCCCCACGACGCTGTGGTGCCGCAACAGCAGGGAATCGGCGACGTCGCTGACCTTCGGCCCCTGAGGGTCGTCGTGGCCCCGCACCGCGAGCAGCAGTTGGTGCTGCGCGGGGGTGAGCCCTGCCGCTCTCGCCTGCGCTTCGCTCCAGTGCTGGAAACGCCGCAGTCCGGTACGCAGGGCGAGGAGCCGCCGATAGACGTCATCGGGCACTGCCCGTCTCTGCGTCGACGCGCTGGTCATGGCACCGCCACTATGGCCTCTCCGAGCCCTGCTGCGCACGCAGTGCACCTTCTCGCATCCCACCGAAGGTTAGTATCGTTCTACGATGTATACCTCCGACGGGAACCGAGAGGTGAGCCTGGGGACGACCCGCCGGCGGCTCGCGGTGCTGGCCGCGGCAGGACTGGTGCTGGGCGGCGTGGGCGGTGCCGCCGCCGACGTCGTGGTCCACATGGTCGGCCTCATCAGCAACGTGGCGCTGCTCCACCGCTTCGGGTGGCAGCTGCCGGACCTCCGTCACTACCACCCCACGCCGGTGCTCCTGGCGGTGGCGGTCGGCGGAGCGCTCGTGGTCGTCGGCCTCGCCAGGTGGAGCCCCATCATCAGGGGCCACGGCATCCCCGAGTCGCTCGAGGCCATCTTGTTTCGCGACAGCCGCGTCCAACCCCGTGCCGCGCTGGCGAAGCCGGTGTCTGCGGCGGTCGCCATGGGCACGGGCGGACCGTTCGGTGCCGAGGGGCCCATCATCGTGACCGGCGCCTCGGTCGGATCCCTGCTCGGTCAGCTCGTCCCGGTGAGCCCGGCGGAACGTCGCATCCTGCTGGCTGTCGGGGCGGCTGCGGGCATGGCCGGCGTGTTCGCCACCCCGGTGGCGGCCGTGGTGCTCGCCTTCGAGCTGCTGCTGTTCGAGCGGTCGCTGCGGGCCTTGGTCCCGCTGGTGCTGGCCACGTCGGTCGCCACCGCCCTTCACGACGTGCTCCTCGCCCCTCACCCGCTCTTCGCCGTCGTCCACCCGCTCGCGTTCCACGTCAGCGAGCTGCCGCTGTTCGCGATCCTGGGCCTTCCCGCCGGAGCCCTCGCCGTGCTGCTCAACCGCGGACTGTTCGCGGTCGAGGCGGGGTTCCGCCGGCTGCCGGTCCCCGAGTGGACCCACCCCCTGATCGGGGCCCTGGGCTTCGGCGCCGTCGGCCTGGCCGTGCCCGGCTCGCTCTCCGTCGGGTACTGGGCGATCACCGACGCCGTCAACGGGCGCTAGA
>JAKAQW010000271.1 GCA_021819525.1 Actinomycetes bacterium | reverse complement strand
ACCCGTTTGACACCGCCAAGCGGTTGCGTGCCCTCGTCGCCGCCCTGGAGGCTCTCGGTCTCCAGGTGGCAGAGGCCGACCCTCGCTGGGAGCGCTGAGCCACGACCTCTGGCCCCACGCGGTGTGGGCAGCGGTCGCTCATGGCGTGGGTGGCCCACCGAACAAGGCCTGTTCGACCAGGTCAGCCCCAAACGTGAAGACCACACCACAGGTCACCGTCAGGCAGCTGTCGGCTGCACCGCAGCCCTGCCTCGGCGCCACGGCGGCGAAGGTCCTGCTTGGCAGTGCCATGCTCGGCGCAGCGCTGGTGACAGAGGGCTTCCAGCCGAGCATCGGGTGCGCGGGCGTACCGGGTACTGGTCAGCGTGCTCTGCTCGGTCGTCATCGGGCTCGGGCCGGACATGGTTCCCGCCGCCGGTTGGAGTTGACCCTGCACTGGATCCGACGGATCGGCCGGTACGTCGAGATGCAGCGAGCGGGTGGGCACCACCGGGTCACCGGGGCACCGGTGGGTACCACCGAGCGCGTGGGTATCACCGAGCTGACAGTGGTGAATTGGCTACGCTCGACGCAACCGCAGCTGACCGGCCGAAGGGGCACGCCGCGATCGCCGGCAGGTGCCTACGGCCTAGGGTCTTCGAGCATGCACGGAGCACCTGCGGCGACGGATCCGACGGATCGGATGGAGCAACGATGATCGAAGCGACGCAGCAGCGACACGTACCACACGTGCTGGACGGGTGGCGTTGAGCGCTGGCGGCCCGCCGGATCGTCGCCCGTTCAGCGCAACACCGGTGGGAGCGTCGAGATCGTCGGTCCCGATGCGGCCTCGCAGCGCCGGGCTCGGGGCGATCCCCGGTGCCCGATCGCTCGACGGAGCGCGTCGCGGGCGCCGCGGGCGTGCGAAGCGCCGCCGCCGCCGGCTCTTCATCGGGTTGTTGAGCGCGCTCACCGTCGTGCTGGTGGTCACCGTGGCCGCCCGAGCGCCCGGGGACCCGGTCGACCGCCGCCGCTTGGTGCACCGGACTGTCGAAGCAGCCAGGGCAGTCAGGGCAGCCAGGGTGGTTGCCACTTCGCCGGCCCCGGGCGCGGCCGGGGTGGCGCCCACCACCAAGGTGGTGCTGGCGCTCTCGAGACCGATCGCGCCCGGCGTCCCTCCTCCGAGGTTGACGCCGGCTGTGGCCGGGGCATGGTCGGCATGCGGTCACGACGAGCTGTGCTTCACGCCTTCGGTGCCGTTCCCGCTGGGGACCACCGAGACCGTCGATGTTCCTCTGGCAGCACAGCGTGCCAGGTCCCGCTCGCTCGCCAGGCAAGACGCTGATCGGCACGGGGCGAGGAGTGCCACCGCCGGTCTTGCCAGTACAGCTGCGGCGACGAGCGCCACGAAGGTCACCAGGAGGTTCGAGCTGCACTTCTCCACTGCCACCGCTTCGGTCGGCCTGGCCCAGGTACTGCTGGCCCAACTGCGCTACCTGCCGCTCGAGCTCCCGAGCGGCTTGACGCCGGTAGTGTCGTCGCACCCGTCTCCCCCCGGATCGTCGCAGCTGCCGGCTGGCACGGCTTCTTCTGCTGGGGCTGGAAGCGAAGCGGCGAGCTCGGCGCGGGGTTCGGCTCCGGTGTCACAGCGTGCTACCGACGCAGACCCGGCGTTGGCACTGACCTGGCGTTACGACGACCTCGCGCCATCGGTGCAGGCATTGTGGCAGCCGGGGGTGGACAACACCATGACCAAAGGCGCCATCGTGCAGTTCGAGCGGGTGCATGGCCTGGAAGACGGCTCGTACCCTCCCTACGCGACCACGCTCACCGCGGCGCTGTGGCAGGACTTGGTCACTTCGGCGATGGCCGGCGCGACTGATCCGCACCCGTACACGGTGGCCGAGGTGTCCGAGGCCCAGCCCGAGCGCCTGACGCTGTGGAGCGACGGCGCCGACGAGCTCACCACCCTGGTGAACACCGGCGTCCCCGGCGGGGCCACCCCGACCGGCGCCTTCTTCGTCTACCTTCGCTACGTCTCGCAGACCATGCACGGCTATACCGTCACCGGCAAGCCCTACGTGTACCCGAACGTGCCCGACGTCAACTACTTCTCGGGCAATTTCGCCATCCATGGGTTCCCCCGCGCCGCCTACGGGTTCCCGCAGAGCCAAGGCTGTGTGGAAGTGCCACTAGCCGAGGCGCCCCTGATCTACCGAGACCTCGACTACGGATCGTTGGTCGTGATCTCCTGATGCCTCGAGTCCTCCAGCGCCATGTCGCGTGCCGGGCTGCCGTGGGGCCGCCGAGCACGTAGCCGGCGAGAGGCAGTGATCGCCGAGGGCCGGCCAGCCCTCGTGTGCCGACGGGGCCGAGAAGCTCGAAGACAGGTCCTGTGGTCCGGCACGCTCACGGGGCTCCCGGTGACGTGTCGGTCAGGTGCCGGCGCAGCGAACAGCGGCTGACGACGAACGTGGCCACTGCGACCACCGCCAGCGCAGTACAAAGCAGCCAACCGGCCTGGTAGCCGACGTGGTCGACCAGGACCCCGAAGCAGAGGGGGCCCGTCATGCCGCCGATGTAGGTGCCGACCTGGGTGATGCCGGTGGCCCGCCCCGGGGCGTGGGCGTAGGCGCGTACCACCGCCAGGTTGAACAGGCCGTTGTACCCCCAGCCAGCGCCGAAGCCGAGCACGACGCCGGGTACCAGAAGGAACGGTCGCCCGCTGGCCAGGGCCAGGTAGCCGCCCGCGCCGATGGCGATCATGACTACCAACACGGCCAAGTGGTGCTCAGCGGCCCGTACACCGATCCTCCCGCCGAAATCGGCTCGCCAGCCGGCTCCGGTGCGGACGCTGAAGCCGACGGCGCTGCCCAGCGCGGCCAGCAGCCCGGCGCTGCCCGGGGCCACCCCGTGGTCCACTGTGCTCGGCACCACGAAGGATCCCATTGCGTTCGATGCGGCCACCGCCGCAGCCATGCCGGCGGCCAGGAGGATCAGCGGGCGCAGGTCGATCGGTGCCGGTGCGGCTCGCCGCTGCCGGCGTGCCGGCTGGCCGGCGCTGCCCGGCGCGCTGCGGACCGTGTCCTGACGCCGATGCTGGTGCAAGATGACCAGCACTCCAGCCACGTAGCCAGCGCCAGCAAGGTAGGCAGCCTGCCATCCCGCGGTCAGCGCCAGCGCGGGGACGGCCAGGCCGGAGAGCAACGTAGCCGCGGGGATCCCGGCTTGCTTGATCCCGAAGGCCAGGCCCTGGCGGCTACTGTGCACCACCTCGGAGAGCAAGAGGTTCGTGGCCGGCTGCATCATGCCGTTGCCAGCGCCTCCCACCACGAGGAGGACCAGAAGGCTCCACAGGTGGTGGACCAGCAAGCCGATGCCTGCCATGCTCGCCAGAGCGATCACCGTCGCGAGCTCCATGATGGCCCACGAGCCTGCCCGTTCGGCTGCCCTCCCGGAGCTGACCGAGCACAGTGCCGACGAGCCGAAGAACGCGGTGACCCCGAGGCCGATGTCGGCAGTGCTCAGGTGCAGGGCGTGGCGCAGCTGGACGGTCAGCGCTCCGGTCAGGAACACGGGGAACACCGCCGCGGTGGCCGCCGCGATGGCGATGGCCACGGTGGGTAACGGTCGCGGCGCCCAGGTGGTGGCACCCGTCGACTGGTTCGTCACAGCCGACAGCCGGCGGGCGGCTGGCGGGGATCGAGACCAGCACGAGCGCCAGCAGATGCGACACCGGAGCCCTCGGGGCACAGAGGGCAGGCGGCAGCGCTCATCGCTGCCCTAGCGTAAGGGCCAGCTGCCGCGAGCTGTGCTGGGAGCGCCAGCTCAGCCAGCTCAGCCTGCGGTTGCGGCCCAGGTAGCCCAGGCCGCGCAGGTAGCCCAGGTAGCCCAGGCGGCCCAGGTAGCCCAGGTAGCTCAGGCGGCGGTGGAGCCCGGCTCG
>JAKAQW010000270.1 GCA_021819525.1 Actinomycetes bacterium | reverse complement strand
GCAGCTCCAGCCGGGCGCGACCGGCGCTCAGCCCGACCGCTGACGTCTGACCGCGGATGCCCGCGACGCCCCGACGGGCTCGCGATACGGTGCACATACGGTGCGCATACGGTGCACCGAGGTCTGGCACCAGCTCGCCACGAGCGGTTCACCGGTCGAAAGGGAGGTCGCGTGCCCGACGACGATGCTGCTGGCGCGCTGCGCTCGGCGCCGGAGCCGCGGTGGTGTGCTCGAAGGGCGGCGGAGCCGTCACCTCGTCGCGGGGCTGTCTGGGTGTTGTGGCTGGTCGCCCTGGGCTTCGCCTGGGTGATGGGCGGGAGCCGGCCGTTCACCGTGGCCGCGGACGCCGAGACGGCGCTGGCATTCGTCGGGGTGATCGGCCTCGCACTGGCAGCCAACGTGTGGGCCGACCGGCGTCGCCTGCTCCCCGTCGGCGGGGCCGGGGTCTGCGGGGATCCGGCGACCGGTGGTCCCGGGGTCCGTCGAGGTGCCGACGGCAGCTCGCGCCGCGCAGCGACGGGCACCGTGACCGGTGCCTGTCCCCGCGCTTGGCCATGGGTGGTGCTCCTGGCGGCCGTGCTGGTCTGGGAGCTGGTGTGCTACTTCGCCGGGTTCGACGGGCATCGCGCTGCCTTCCCGACCATCAGCTCCTTCGAGACGGCCCTCGGTCACTGGCGGGCAGGCCGGGCGGTGATGGTGATGGCCTGGATGGCGCTCGGCTGGCGGCTGGTGCGGCGGTGAGCCGGGACCTGGTGCTCGCCGTGTGGGCTGCTCTGGCCGTCGCGGTGGTGGGCTGCGTGCTGGCGAGCATCCCCCGACGCAGCTGGATCGTCGGCTTCGGCACCCTGGTCGATCGGGCCTCGGCCCGTCTCGGCTGGCGCGTGGCGCTGGTCGTCGGTTGGATGTGGCTCGGCTGGCATTTCTTCGCCCGGTGAGCTGCCCGCCACTGGACGCCGGACGGCGGAGATCCTGGTGGCGGGTGCCTGCCGGTCGCCCACGCCGTCTCGGTGCCTCGGACGGGTCAGGGGTCGTGGGTAAGCTGCGAGGACGCTCTTGGCGCAGCGACGCCGGCCTTTCGCCGGGGCTTCCGCCAGTGCCAGTCGCCGATCACCGTCTACGGCTGACCTGCCATCGGGCGCTCGGTGACAGCGACCGTGGTGCTGGCAGCGGCGACACGGGGAACGTGGCACACGGAGCATGACGACGAGCGCGATGCGAGGGAGACGATGACCGACTTGTCCACCAACCGGGCCACGCCGATGGGCACCTGGCTGCGTCACGACCCCGAGCTGGCCAAGCTGCTCGAGGAGGAAGCCACCCGCCAGCGCACGACGCTGCAGCTGATCGCCTCGGAGAACTTCACCTCGCCGGCCGTGCTGGCTGCTACGGGTTCCATCCTCACGAACAAGTACGCCGAGGGCTACCCCGGCCGCCGCTACTACGGCGGCAACCAGGTGATCGACGAGGTGGAGGACCTCGCCCGGCGCCGGGCCATGGCCCTGTTCGGCGCCGAGCACGCGAACGTGCAGCCCCACGCCGGAGCCGTGGCCAATCTCGCTGTCTACCAAGCGCTGCTCGAGCCGGGCGACACCGTCCTGGCCATGCGGCTCGACCAAGGGGGGCACCTGACCCACGGCTCACCGGCGAGCATCACCTCGAAGATCTGGCGGTTCGTGGCCTACGGGGTGACCCCCGCCTCGAACGACAGCCAGCATCCCGGGGAGACCATCGACTTCGACCAGGTCGCAGAGGTGGCACGCCGTGAACGCCCCAAGCTCATCGTCGCCGGGGCGACCGCCTACCCCCGGCAGATCCTGGCGGACCCGTTCCGTCAGGTCGCCGACGAGGTCGGCGCTCGCCTCATGTTCGACCTGGCCCACCCCGCCGGACTGGTAGCTGCCGGTGTCCATCCGAACCCGGTGGCACTGTCGGACGTGGTCACCTTCACCACGCACAAGACCCTGCGCGGCCCCCGCGGCGGCGCCATCGTATGTCGCGCCGAGCTGGCCAAGCAGATCGACTCAGCTGTCTTCCCCGGGCTACAAGGCGGTCCCCTCGAGCACGTGGTGGCAGCCAAGGCCGTGGCATTCGGCGAGGCCCAGCAGCCCGAATTCCGCGCGTACGGCGCCCAGGTGGTGGCCAACGCCCAGGTGCTCGGGGAGTCGCTGGCCGCCGAGGGGTTCCGGCTGGTCTCCGGGGGCACCGAGAACCACCTGGTGCTCGTCGACCTCCGCCGTTTCGACGAGGATCTCACCGGCAAGGTCGCCCAGGAGGTCCTCGACCGCGCCGGCATCACCGTCAACCGCAACACCATCCCCGACGACCCGCGCTCAGCCTTCGTCACCTCGGGCCTGCGCCTGGGCACGGCGGCCGAGACCACCGCCGGCATGGGCCCCGAGCAGATGCGTCACATCGCCCGGCTCATCGGCACCGCCCTTCGCCGCCGTCACGACGACACGGAGCTGGCGGCGGTGCGAGGTGAGGTAGCCGAGCTGTGCGCCGGGTTCGTGCCCTATCCCGAGCTCGACGGGGCCAGGGAGGCATGACCCGGTGATCTACGCCTGGTACGTGGCCGTGGCCGCCGTGGCCGCGATCGTCACCTACCTGGCGACCATGCCTGTGCGCCGGGTCGCGCTGCGCGTCGGGTTCGTCGCCGCCCCCGACGAACGTCGGGTGCACCGTCGGCCTACCCCCTACGGCGGCGGGATCGCCATGTTCGTGGGGATGCTGTGCGCCTTCATGGTGGCCTCGGCACTGCCGGTGCTGCACCCGGTGTTCGCTGGCTCCTCGGAGCCCCTCGGCGTGGTCCTGGGTGCTGCGGTCATCTTCGTGGTCGGCTTGATCGACGACGCCCGGGACATGTCGGCCCCGGCCAAGGTGGCCGGCCAAGTCCTGGCAGCGAGCGTCCTGGTGGTGCTCGGGGTCACCATGTTCCAGTTCAAGATCCCTCTGGCCGGGTTCTTCGTGCTCTCTCCGGACGTGACGCCCCTGCTCACCGCGCTGTGGGTGATCGTCATCACCAACGCGGTGAACCTCATCGACGGGCTCGACGGCCTGGCCGCGGGGATCGTGGCCATCGCTTCGGCCGCCCTCTGCCTCTACGGCCTGCGGCTGATCCACACCGGCTCGCTGCCGCCGGACAACCTCGGCCCGCTGGTGGCCGCCATCACCTGTGGTGCATGCCTGGGGTTCTTGCCCCACAACATCCATCCGGCCAAGATCTTCATGGGTGATGCCGGGGCGCTGCTCTTGGGGCTGCTCATGGCGGCGGCCACCATGGTCATCGGCGGCCGGACCACCGAGGTGGTGAGCGGGCAGACCTACTTCTTCTTCGCGCCGCTGTTCATCCCGGTGTTCATCCTCGGCGTCCCCATCGCCGACATGGCCTTCGCCTTCGTCCGCCGCACGGCGAGGGGCCAGGGCCCGCTCACCCCGGACAAGGACCACGTCCACCACCGGCTGCTCCGCCTGGGCCACGGGCACCGGCGCACCGTGCTCATCTTGTGGGCGTGGACGGCGGTGCTGTCGGGCTTCGTGCTCTACCCGCTGTTCACCGCGACAGGCAATGCCATCATCCCTTTCGGTGCCGTCGCTCTCGGTCTGCTGCTCTACACGCTGTTCCACCCAGGGCTGCGCAAGCACGGCGACGACATCGACGACCCGCTGCCGGACCATGTGCACAGCGGCTCCGTCGCTGACAGCAAATGAACAGGCGGCGAGCCGGCGTGCACCAGGCGCCGGCACTGGCCCGAACCCGAGCAGCACCACCAGGCGCCGAGCTGGCCCGCACCCCGAACAGCACCGGGCGGCGAGCCGGCGTGCACCAGGCGCCGGCACTGGCCCGAACCCGAGCAGCACCACCAGGCGCCGAGCTGGCCCGCACCCCGAACAGCACCGGGCGGCGAGCGGGCCGGCGCACCAGGC
>JAKAQW010000269.1 GCA_021819525.1 Actinomycetes bacterium | reverse complement strand
CGGCGCTGTGTCGATCCACGCCGGCGTCGAGGCGAGCGGGTTGCTCCACGACGACGTCTACCAGAACGGCCGCTGCTGGAGCTCGTCGAGACGGAGCGGGACGGACTCCCTGTAGTCCTGGACGCTGACCTTGCTGAGCGGAACGATGCGTAGCGGCAGGAGCTTCCCACCGGCAGTGGCTTTGGCCAAGGTCTTCACGTGCGCGGTCCGCCACTTGCGAAGCGGGTCCTTCTCGGCGGGCGAGAGGGGGTCATCGATGGTGATGACAATCAGCTCGAGCGCCTGGGGTGAAATCCTGTCGCCCACGGTTACTCGAAGCACGTCGCTCCCGGCCGGTCGGTGGGATGGCGTCACCTCCGACCCAGACGGTGTCGGTTCCGAACCGGGGGTCACTTCTTGCGGCGGCGGGAAGGGCTGACAGTCTGCGCCGAGGTGGTCTTCCGGGACTTGCGGCCAAGCGTGGCGGGCTCGGCGTCGGAGGCGAGACGGTCGCCGCCGACCGACAGGAACCGGGCGTAGTCGGCGGCGGCTCGCAGGGGTCGGGGCTGGGCCCGCAGCGACTCCAAGAGGTCATCGAAGCGTCCGTCAAGGAGCTGTTCTCGCCGCTCAGGACGGGCGAGTAGCCACTGGCCAGGGGGCACATCGAGCAGATCCTCGAGATCCTCGGTGAACTGCACGAGGGCCCACAGTCGACCTTGGCTAGCGACACGAGGCCGAGGAGCGCCTGGCTGGCTCCAGGTGTAGTAGGCGCTCCGGCTCACGTCCGCAGCCTCGCAGATATCTCGCTGGGGGAGGCCGAGGCGCCAGCTCGAGTGCTTGATGGCTGCGACGACGTCTTGCGCGTCGGAAGTCAACCCTGGTTCAGCGCTGACCGGAAGGTCTTCTGAGGCCACGTCGGCCGCTAGGCCAGGAGTTGGCACCACGGTCAGCAGCCGAAAGGTGCGATGCATTGCTACCGCCAGCAGCCCCACGACGGAAGTAGCGACGACGCCCTCGCCGACGTCTGAGATCGATGTGCCGGTCGCGTCGGCGTGCGTGACGACGAACGAGCGCAACGGCGCCATGGGCTCGGCGAGGGTGATGTCGAATCGAGCGAGGACTTCCCGCAGGTCATGGTCGGAGACGTCTCGGGCCGGGGTGTGTCGGGACACAAGCTGCTCGTCGAACGAGGTCAGCTCCTCATAGTCGCCGAGCGTCGATCCAGTGCGCTCCAAGATCATCGTCATCGCAGCACCTCCTCGCTCGCGGGTGTCGTCTCCTCGTCAGTCTGCCCGTCCGACTGCAATTGGTGGCGGTAGCCCTCGGTGATGACCGACTGGAACATTGACGCTGCCGTCCGGTTGAGCACCTCGGTTCGGTTAGCGAGCTCCGTGACGTCGAAGTTGCTGGGCGTGGTGTCGTAGCAGTCGATGTCGAGCAAGTAGCTCACCGACCGGCTGTTCCGCTCGTCGACGAACGGTCCATGACGGAGGATGGCCCCCTGGCTGTCGGAGAAGGCGAGGTCTACTTGCTGCTGGGAGCCCTTCACGAGCTCGCCCAGGTGAGCGTGGCAGATCGGCCCGAGGAATCGCTCGTCGATGCGTCCCTTCCAAGCGGCGACGGTTGCAGCGGCGGGATCGACGAAGCGGTTCACGTAGCGCAGCCCAATACGGATCACTACCGGCGGTGTGGCCAGCTCGCCGACGGCGGCGAGCACGGCTTCGAGCGACGGTCGCATTGAGACGCTCCAGCGGTAGTAGGTCGCAGTTTGGAACACCGCCGCCTGCGGAAGGAGCGTCACCTGGATCGTGCCGTCAGGATTGGCAAGCAGCCATCCGTTCGTGCCGACCTCGACGGTAGGAGCCACTCCAGGCGTCATATTGACTCGCTGAGTCTGGCGTGGCTCGAGACGGGTCAAACGCAGGCCAGCGGCTCCAAGGCGCTCACGCATCCGAAGCCCTGCGTCATCAGGCAGGTTCCGAGCGCCGGCGAAGCGGACTTCGACGATGGCGAGCTCCAGCGGTGCCCTAGCGAGCAAAGTGCGATCGGCCCCAGGCAGGCCGGCAAGCGGCCGGGTCTCCTCGTGTTCCTTGTTCACCACTTCATCGTCTTCATCGTCGGCACCCATGGAGATGGACATTAGCTGGACACTGTGACAGTGTACTCATCGTGCCAGCAAGCTGGTGTCTCGTTGGTAGCGGCTCCCCCGGGGCGGCGAAGCTGTCGCGTCGTCGACGGAGATGACGCGAGACGCCCCGACCCGTGCGCTGCACCAGCCCTCGAGCTCCCGTCCGAGCGGATGCCCGACTCGGTGAGGGTTGGCAATCAGACGGCCAAAGCAGAGCTCGATGACGGCCCCTACGGCGCGTGGTGAAGAAGGCGCGAGCAAGCTGTCGCGAATCGGCCCGGAAGGGCCCATCTTGCGGGCGAAAGACCTGGTCGCTGTCCGCTCGGGGCGCATTGTGCGACAACCTGCGAGACGGTTCGGCACGCCGCTACGTCACCCGGTGCCGGTGCCGGTGCCGGTGCCGGTGCCGGTGCGCGGGGCATGGGGATGTGGCTGTGCGCGGAGGGCGTGACGCTGCGGGAGCAGCATGAAGCGTTCCCGCGGACGCCGGCTACGCCACGCTGGTCCGGTGCGAAACGCCGTGCCTCGCGCATGGTGGGTCTCGGGCACCCGTGGCCTCGCCCGGTTGCCAGCAGGTCATCCTGCGTCGCCCGCGCCGTGGCCTTCTTGCGCAGATGGTTTGGCACGACGAGGCGATGACAGCCCGCAAGGCCGCGCTCCCTGGTCGGCTCCCTGGTCGCGCTGCGGGCGCAGATCAGTGCAGCGCCCAGCTCGTTCGGACGCGCTGACCGCTGGCGCGGCGGATCGCCTCTGCTTCGAGCAGGTTCCCGGCCCGATCAGGGCCGAGGACCAGGTAGCGGGTCGGGTCCTGGTCGGCCTCCTCGAGGTGGTCGTTCCCGGCCGCTGCGGTTCTCTGGCGCGGCTCTGGGCGGCGACCAGCTCGTGGAGAACCTGGAGCGCTTCGGGCTGCACCTCGATCGCGACCACCTGGAGGAGCTCTGTGTAGGCGCTGTGTCGATCCACGCCGGCGTCGAGGCGAGCGGGTTGCTCCACCGCGAGACAGCCGGGTGGGATCCCCGCTGGCGCCGGACGCGTGTGGTACTGCATCGACGAGCACCGACGGATCGTATGGCTCACGATGCTGTCGGCGGGACATCCCAGACAGACCGAGTGACTTGCGGGCAACGGCACCCAGAGCGCCACGGGACACCTGGTGAGCGAGAGCTTCGTGTTCTTCGGGCCACCGGAGCAGATACCCGGGATGCCGCTGGCCGAGGGGCATCTGGACCCTAGCGTGCTCGCCGACGTCCGGCACCTCTGACGAAGTTGCCGCGGCGGGTCACGCGCGCTCGCCGGTAGCGATCAGCTCGGCGGCGGTGTCGACGTACCGGCGCTCGCCATAGCCGCCGGCTACCTCCGAGCCGAGTGGGCCCAGCACCCCGCCCAGCTCGCGGAGCTGGTGGAGGGGGCCGGCCGGGCCGACTGGGCCCAGTACCCCGCCCAGCTCGCCGCCGCGCTCAGCGCGCCGGGCTGGCGCCCTTCGCGGGGGCGCGGCTCGTTTGCGAGAATTCTTGCCGGGCTGGTGTCACGGGACACCCTCCCTCGCACCGGAGCGCTGGCCTGCGGTGCTCCCACTCAGGGCTCCTTCAGCGGCGAGGTTTGTGTATTGCACTACCTTGTAGTGTATGACACAATGAGCGGGTGGAAGCGAGGCCGGTCCGCTTTACGCGCGGAAGCCGAAAGCACCGGATTGGTCGTGCGAGCGCTCGTCACGTCATCGAGACCGTCGCTCCCACCATCGAGCACTCCCACCGTCGAGCACTCCCACCATCGAGACCGACGACGCCACCCAGGCCGTGATCGTGAGGTGGGTCGGGAACGATGAGC
>JAKAQW010000066.1 GCA_021819525.1 Actinomycetes bacterium | reverse complement strand
CCTCCGAGCTCGGCCTCCAGACCTACAACCTATCCTGACAGGCTGTCGCGAATTGGCCCGGAAGGCACCATTCCGGGGACAAAAGACCAGCTCGCCAAGCGTTCGAATCACATTTTGCGACAGCCTGCTGAACCGATAATTGGTAACTCTCTTTCCGCAGGCCGGTTGACGGATATCTCGTGATCTTCCGCTGTGTGACCCGATCGGCTGCGTAGGGGACGGGGGTTCATCGTCATCCCTGCTCGTGGGGCCCGTCGGTCGACGGAGGGCACCGGTGGCCGGTCAGGGCGGCCTGGGGTTCCCAGCCCTCGGCTCGTTCGGCGATCCGCAGCGAGAGCGTCTCGAGTTCGCCGAAGAGGTCGCGAAGCCGCCTTGCCTCCTCGAGCCATTCACTGTAGCGCTCGAGCTGCTCATCGGAGAGATAGCGGCCGACGGTCTTGGTGTCGATCTTGCGGGTCCAGTGGTGGTAGGGCCCGCGGATGAAGCCCACGCCGAGCCAGCCGGCTACGGTACCTGCCTGTCGAGGAATTCCTCGCGCACCGGGTGGAAGATGTCGAAGAAGACGGTCTCTTCGAGCACGAAGGCCTCGTGCGGGGCGCCACTCGGGATATGGAGGGCCTCACCCGCGGAGAGCTCCACGACTTCGTCGCCGAGGCGGAAGCGGACCCGACCCTGCAGGATCGTGCTGAGCTGCTCGTGGGGATGGGAGTGCTCGGGGGCCAGGGCTCCGGGGGGACCCTCCACCCGCACGACCATGATCTCGTCGCCGGCGAAGGGGCGTAGGCAGAACCCACCGAGGTTGAAGCCCCGGACCTGGGTGAGGTCGACGCTTCGCAGGTCGGGCACCCTCACTCCTCCGAGAGGAGGAAGTCAATGTGGGCCCTGTGGAACTCCTCCGGCTTCTCCCATTGAGGCCAATGGCCCGCGCCCCGGATCACCTCGAGGCGGCTTCCTGGGATCCACTCGAGCAGCAGGTCGGCCTCATCGAGGCCGCCGGTGGGATCGTTGTCCGTCCACAGCAACAACGTGGGACATCTGATCTGACCGCACCAGGCCGGATCCCACGCGAAAGCCTTGCGTATCTCGGGATCCTGGAGCGCGACGATGTTCTCCATGGCTCGGGCGAAGCCCTGCTGGCTGTACACGCGCTGGCGTATGGAGACGAGCTCGTCGGTCACGAAGCTCGGATCCAGGAAGAGCCACTCGAGGCGGGACCTCACATTGGCTGTCGTGGGCTCGCGTGCAGCCAGCAGGCTCGACTCCTTGACCTTGGTCATCACTGCGGGCTTGTTCGTGATGTTGCCTGGGGTGTTGAGCACCAGCTTGCGCACGACGCCGGGGTGGTGGGCGGCGGTCCACGCGGCCACCCAGCCCCCGAGGGACTCGCCCGAGAGGTAGACGTCGTTCGTGCCGAGTGCTTCGAGCAGTCCGACGAGGTGCTCGCTCAATACGTCGATGGTGTATGGTCGATCGGGCTTGTCGGTGAGGCCGTGGCCCATCATGTCGTAGGTCACGACCCGGAATTGGCCGGACAGCTCCGCAAAGTTGCGGGCGTAGGCCTCGAGGTGGCCGGCGGTGCCGTGGACGAACACCAGCGGCTCGCCCTCGCCGGCCTCGACCACGCGAGTCCGGATGCCTTGCACCGGCACGTAGTGCTGTCGGAGCGGCACGCCGAACAACTCGCCCCAGATGCTTCCCGATCCCATCTAGCTATCTCCTTCCCGTCGTCGAGGCGAGCCCGACGCTCGTGGCGGGGTAAAGCCCTTGACTCCGAGCGGTAACATGCTAGCATGTGGGATGGCGACGATCAAGCTCCACGCGGTAGAACGCGGGGCGTCGCAGGGGAAAGGACTGTTGAAAGCCAATGGGTGCACGCACGGGACGTCAGTACCTCGACCGACTCCAGCAGCACGGTCCACAGGTCTGGTTCGGCCGCGAGAAGGTGACTGACACTGCGTCGCATCCCGCGACCAGGGCTGCGGCATTCGAGATCGCCCGGCTCTACGACGCGAGCCTCGAGGAGGCCAACCGGGAGATAGCGTTGTTCTCGTCGCCCCTAACGGGCGACGAGGTGTCGTCGCAGTTCCTCGTGCCACGCTCGGTCGAGGATCTCGTCAAGCGGCGTAAGCTGCACAAGCTGTGGGCAGATGCCACCTTCGGCCTCATGGGGCGGACGACGGACTTCATCGGTGCGATGCTCACGGCATGGTCCATCAGTGCCGACTACTTCGGGCCGCGCGCGAGGAACGTCCAGTCGTACTTCGAGCATGTCCGGGAGAACGACCTCTTCTTGACCCACGCTTTGATAGACCCTCCTGTCGACCGCTCGAAGTCCGCTTCGGGCCAGCCCGATCCTTACACCTACCTGGGCGTCGTGCGCGAAAGCTCGGAAGGCATCGTCGTGCGCGGGGCCAAGATGTTCGCTACGGCCGCTCCCTACGCGGACGAGATCCTGGTCTGGCCCTTCGCAATGCGCGAGCCCACCTCGGCCGACGAGCCCTACGCGATTGCCTTCGCCGTGCCCACCGATACTCCGGGGCTGCACTTTGTGGGGAGAGAGTCCTACGCGGAGGGCAACCTGTTCGACCATCCTCTCGCCAGCCGGTTCGACGAGATGGACGCGGTGGCGGTGTTCGACGACGTCTTCGTGCCTTCCGAGCGCGTCTTCATCAACCAGGACAACACCTTGGTGCGCAATATCTGGAAGGTGAACTCCAATGCCTTCACGGGGCACCAGACCTCGGTGCGCCTGCTGTCGAAGCTGCAGTTCGTCGCGGGTGTGCTCAAGCGCGCCACGGCAGCGGTCAAGACCGACGACTTCCCCCACGTCCGCGACGCCATAGGGGAGCTCACCACCTACATCGAGTTGGTGCGGGCTGCGATCATCGCCTCCGAGGCCACGGCCGCACCCAACGACGAGGGGATCTGGATCCCCAACGTCACGCCGCTCCTAGCCATAAGGAACTCGGGGAACCGTTGGTATCCCCGCGCGCGCGAGATCTTGCAGCAGGTCCTCGCTGGTGGCCTCCTCTACCAGCCCGCTAGCATCGACATCCTCGATTCGCCGATCTCGGCTGACTTGGAGAGGTACTTTCGGGGCCCGGAGATATCCGGGGAGGAGCGCGTCAAGCTCTTCCGGGTCGCCTGCGACCTGGCGATCCACGGCTTCGGGAGCCGTCACGAGCTCTACGAGCGGCTCTACGCCGGCGACCCGACCTTCTTGCGGATAATGACCCAATATGTCCAGTACGACTGGAGCGAGCCCTTGGCGTTGGCGGACGCGCTGCTCGGTTCTTACTCGGCCAGCGACGTCCTCGGCTCGGGCCACGCAGCGTTCGAGCGTGCGTCTTCGGGCTCGGTGAGGCTTGCGGGGGGAGGCGCCGATGTCCGCTGAGGTCGTCTTCGCCGGCTCCCTCTCCCACAGCCCGTTGATGTTCGTGCCCGGTATCGACGGTGGCGCGGAGGGCAAGCGCTACAAGACGGCCGTGGAGACGCTGCGCGCCGAGCTGGCCGCTGCCGAGGCAGACACGGCGGTCATCTTCTTCCCCGACCACTTCCGGGCGGTACGCTACGATCTCATGCCTGCGTTCTGTGTGGGCTTGCGCGAGTTGGCGACGTGGGGAGACTGGTACCTGCCCGAGCTTACCCTCCGGGTCGACACTTCCCTCGCGTCCCACATCCTCGCGGGCCTCCTGGGCGACGGCTTTGACCCGGCCTTCTCGGTCGACCTGCGGATCGACCACGGAGGGGCCCAGCCAGTCCACGTCCTCGGCCTGGAGGGCACTGCGATAGTGCCGATCCTGATCAACTGCGCAGCACCGCCCCTCCCCAGCCTCCAGAGGTCAATCGCGCTCGGGAAGTCGGTCGGTGCCGCGCTGGCCAGCTTTCCCGAAGCCCGGCGGGTTGCTGTCATTGGCTCGGGCGGGCTCTCCCATCACGTGCCGCTGCCGTTGTGGCAGGAGCTCGACCCCGAGCGCTCCGAGCAGTGGGACGCGTTCGTGGCAGGCATTCCGGACGCGCAGAGGACCGAGGTGGAGCGTCGAAGGGTGGCACGCATGATGGCGACGTTGGGGACGAGTGAGACCCGAATCGACCCGGTGCTGGACAAGGACGTGCTCGACATGCTCGAGAGAGGGGCGTTGGACGAGCTGGCGGACCTGGATCCGACGGATCTGGTGGCGCGCGGCGGGTCGGGCATGAACGAGATCCGGGCCTGGATCGCTGCCGCGGGTGCCACCGCTGCACGGGGAGCCGAGGTCGTGGACTACGTAGCTGTCTGGCCGTGGGCCACCGGCATGGGCGTCATCAAGTCGAGGGTGCTATGAGCTCCGCGGCCCGGCCGGTGGCGTTCGTGGGTGGGGCGAGCCAGGGTATTGGACGGGCCGTCGCCGAGCGGCTTGCAGAGGCTGACCACGACGTCGTGATCTGCAGCCGCGACGCGACCAAGCTGACCGCGGCGGCGAGGGAGATCGAGGCGCGTCATGGCGGCGTCGTGGTGCCGATCGCCGGCGACCTGCACCTCTCGGGGGACGTGGACCGGGTCGCCACCGCCGCGTTGGAGCGCTTCGGGCATCTCGACGTGCTCTTCCACAACACCGGGGGCCCCCGCCCGGGTAGGTTCCCCGTTCTGGGCGACCAGGACTGGCACGAAGCGCACGAGCTGTTGCTCATGAGCTTCGTACGGATGGTGCGTCACCTCGTCCCGGGTATGGTCGAGGCCGGTGCAGGGCGCGTCGTGCTGTTGACTTCGGTGGCGGTGCGCCAACCTATGGACGACCTGCTGCTCTCGACAGTGTACCGCTCGGCGGCAAGCGCCCTTTGCAAGATGCTCTCGCGCCAGTACGGGAAGCACAACATCACCTTCAACTGCCTCGCTCCGGGCGTGACCAACACCGAGCGGCGGGTGGAGGCGTCGGCCGCCCGGGCGAGCTCGGCGGGGATCAGTATGGAGGAGCAGCTCGCCTCGGACGAGAAGGACATACCCCTCGGGCGTGCGGCCGATCCCGACGAGGTCGCGACCGCCGCGGCGTTCCTGGTCTCGCCGGCGGCCTCTTACATCACCGGCACGGTGCTCGCCGTCGACGGTGGCATGACCGAGGTTGTCTGGTGAGCGGCTTCGACCCGGAGGCGTTCATCGCTTCGATAAGGCGGATGGAGCGCGTGCACCCGGCCACGGCGAGCCCGCTCGTGGTCCGGGGCGCCGACCTGCACTGGTTCGAACCCGAGCAGCTGCACAACCCGTCGCGCATCGCCATGATCGCGGACCTGCCCACACTCACCTTTGAGCTGTTCGTGCAGGAGATCGAAGCGGGCGGCTCCTCGGACATGCAGCGCCACCATCACGAGACGGTCCACTACGTGATCGCCGGCTCAGGCTTCAGCGAGATAGGCGACGAGCGTGTCGAGTGGGAGGCGGGCGACTCGGTGTACACGCCTCCGTGGGCCTGGCACCGCCACTACAACGCTAGCGAGGTGGATGTCGTGAGGATGCTGGGCATCGAGAGCTCGAGGCTGCTCGAGCGCCTCGGCGGCTTGAACCGCCGCCAGAGCCTGGGCCTGATGACGATGGCGGAAGTAGGCCAGCTGGGTCGCGACTCCGAATGACGAAGATCTGTGGCAACGATACGCACGGAGGCTAGGAGGCTAGACGTACGTGCAGTGGGTGGACCGTGATGGGAGCGGACACCGGTACTGCGACACACCGATGGAACCTCGGCACCGACCGGTGACGAGCACCGAGCCAAGGGGAGGAAGACGCTATGAGCATCGTCAAGTTGGGCCACGCCGAGGTCAAGGTGACCGATCTGGACCGGTCCCTGCGCTACTACAGCGAGATCATGGGCCTGGATGTCACCGAAGAGGCGTCCGGGCATGCCTTCTTGCACGCGGCCGACGCGCACCACGAGATCACGCTCACGCAAGCGGAGCGTCCGGGCCTGGAGCACTACAGCTGGAGGGTCGGATCGCCCGAGGATCTCCAGCACTACGCGGCCGTGCTCGTCGAGCACGGCTTCGAGACGAACTGGTTCGAGGGCGAGCCCGGCCAGGATGTCGGCCTGCGCTTCGTCGACCCTTCGGGCATGACCACGGAGCTGTACTGGCACATGGATCCCGCGACGGGGCACGGATCGCGCCGCGGCATCTCGCCGGAGCGGATCTCCCACATCGTGATCGCCACGAGCGCAATCGAGGAGTTCATCGCGCTCTATCGCGACGTCCTCGGCTTCAGCGTCTCGGACTACATCAAGGCGCCCGGTGGGGGCAGCGTGGGCTGCTTCATGCGTTGCAACCCCGATCACCACTCTCTCGCAGTGCTCCACGCCCCTGTGCCCGGTGCTCTTCACCACATCGCCTGGTACGTGCCATCCTTCGACGGGCTCAAGGATGCCGCCGACGTGCTTGCGGACACTGGCAACGAGATCGAGTTCGGCCCCGGACGCCATGGCATCGGGGCAAACACGTACCTGTACTTCCGTGATCCGGATCGGATGCGCCTGGAGGCGACCGGTGAGATGATGTTCATCCCCGATACCGACTACGAGCCGTGCATCTGGAAGGCCGAGGAGTTCGGCAAGGCCCTGAGCGCCTGGGGCCAGGTGCCACCGGAGTCGTTCAGGACCGAAGCCGTTTGAGATATCTTGAGGTATTTCGAAGTCCTGGAACCGGTCTGAGGCCGTCTGAGCGCGCCGGCCCCGGAAGGAGACCACGATCCTTAACGCACGGACAGCTCGGAAGCGCCAGGTCGCTCCTGGCCAGCGCAAGGCAGACTACGTGTACCAGACCTTGAAGCAGGATCTGGTCTCGGGAGCGTTCGCCCTGGGAGACCCGCTGAACGCCAACGACCTGGCAGAGGCCCTCGGCACCAGCCGGCAGCCCGTGATGGACGCGTTGAAGCGCCTCCAGGGCGAGGGCTTGGTGGACATCCTGCCTCAGATCGGGTGCCAGGTCGCCATGCCCACGGCTGCTGACGTGGAGGACTTCTACGAGGTGTTCGCCACGCTCGAGGGCCTCATCACCAGCATGGCCGCCCGACGTCGCCCGGATGCGGCGGTAGAGCGGCTCGTGGCGCTCGCCGAAAGCCTCCCGACGGTCGCCACGGGGGACCGGGTGCAGGACAACCGGCGCTACGCGGAAGCCAACCGCTCGTTCCACGGCGCGGTCCACGAGCTCGCGGCATCGCCCGAGGCGCGCCGGGCTGCGGAGTTCTACTGGGATCGCAGCGACTTCCTGATAGCGTCCCTGCGCCCCCCGTTCTGGCAGGGTGCGCCGGAGGTGGCCCACCACGAGCACAAGGCGATCGCGCGCTTCGTCGGTGCGCGCGAGGTCGAACCGGCACGCCTGTCTGCCTCCGAGCATATCCGCCGGTTCGGCACCGAGGTGGCCGCTCGCCTGCGAGCAGGCGCTGCTCAGGGGGAGCCATGACGGCGGCGCCGGCAGCACTGGAACTGGTGCGGCACATCAGGTGGCCGGAGGGTCACAGCACCATCGCCCGAGAGGTGGATCTCGACCAGGACGTGCACGGCTTGGAGCCGTGATCTGACCCCGGCAGGCTGTCGCGAAATGCGATTCCAGCGCCTGGTGGGCTGGGCTCTTGTCCCAGAAATGGCCCCTTCCGGGCCAATTTGCGACAGCCTACCGCACTTTGCGAACCACCCTGGACTCAGCGGATAGGAGACATAGTGGACACCAGTACGATCACGTGGCCTCGGGAGGACAATCGCGTGCCGAGGGAGATATACCTCGACAACGCCCTCTACGACCGGGAGATGGAGAGGGTCTTCGCGGGCCCCGTTTGGAGCGTGGTCGCCCACGACGCGGAGTTGCCAGAGGCCGGGGACTTCAAGACCACCTGGGTCGGGTCGATCCCGGTCGTGGTGCTGCGGGGGTCCGACGGCATGGTGCGGGTGCTCGTCAATGCGTGTGCCCACCGTGGCGCACGGGTGGTCACGGAAAGTTCCGGCAATATCGGGAGCGCCGGCCACCTGCGCTGCGTGTACCACGCGTGGACTTACGGCTTCGACGGCCGCCTCGTCAGCGCGAGCCTGGAGGAGGAGTTCCCGGAGGGCTTCTGCAAGGCGGACTATGGCCTGGTGCAGGCGCGGGTCGGCACTTACTGCGGCTTGGTCTTCGCCAGCCTCTCCGGCGACGCGCCGACGCTCGAGCAGTACCTCGGTGGCTTGTGCGAGGGGCTGGAGTGTGCCCTGGGAGATGGGCGGCTGCGTCTTCTCGGCAGCCAGCGGGTGATCTTCGAGTGCAACTGGAAGATCTATGTGGAGAACATCTACGATGGCTACCACACGGTCTCGCTGCACAAGGCGTTCCGCCTGCTGCAGATGAAGGCGGCTGGGGGCACGATCGATTCTCCCGGCTACGAGCGGTCCGGCCACGTGTGGAACGAGTACCTGACCCTCCCGCTGGAGAACCACACTGTGATGCGTGACGAGTCCATCCTCGAGACCAGGACCAAGAACCCGCCAGCCAACCGCATCCTGAACGTCTTTCCTGCGAGCATCATCTCCGATCAGGTGGACACGTTGGCGGTGCGCTACGTGATACCTCGAGGGCCCGAGCGTACCGAGGTGGATTTCACCGTCTTTGCCCGAGCGGACGACTCCGAGGAGATAGTCGCCCACCGGGTGGGCCAGGGCTCGAACCTGTTCGGGCCGGAGGGGTTCATCACCCTCGAGGATGCCACAGCGCTGGCCCGGGTGCAGCAGAGCGCGGCCGCGCGGGGCGACAACGTTGTGCTCAAGGGCGCTGCGAAGCGCTTCCCGCCGTATCGGATCATCGACGAGGCGGCGATACGGCATTTCTATGCTGCCTACCGGCGGGTGATGGAGCTGTGAGCCGGATCCTGAACGCCCCCACCGCCGCAGGCGGCGGAACTGCGGAAGAGGGGATCCCCGGGCAGCGGGACACCGAGCGGGCCGGGATGGCGCTCGACCGAGCAGCTGTTGTCGCCCTGGTGGATCGCTATGTCGAAGCCGTGGACGGCAGGGACATGCGCGCCTGGGCGGATCTGTTCGCGCAGGAGGCATCCTACGTGGTCGTCTCACGTGAGAACGTGGAGCGCGGCCTGCCGCTGGCCCTTGTGATGGACCATTCCAGGGACCGGATCGAGGACCGGGTGACCTCGGTGACCAAGGTATGGGCTGGGCACATCAACGACTACTGGCCGAGGCACATGATCTCGAACCTGGACGTCAACATCGACACCCCCTCGAGTGGGGGGGTCCGTGCCAACTTCGCCCTCTTCGTCACCGAACCGGACGAGATAGGCTCACGCCTGCTCGCTGTCGGGCGCTACGAGGACCAGGTGACCCTCGAGGGCGGGGTGGCCCGTTTCTCGTCGAAGAAGGTGGTGCTGGACACCACCGTGCTCCCGCGGTATTTCGTCTACCCGATCTGATGACGTCGAGGGAGGCCAATGCCATTGTCAAGGCGCGCCCGGGTCGCGGGCAGCTGGAGCTGGTGTGCCGGGAGCGCCGCCCCCCTCGTTCTGGCGAGGCCCAGCTGCGGGTCGGTGCCGCCGGCATCTGCGGCACTGATCTCGAGATCTTCCTCTGGCCCGAATGGCTCGCCGAGCGCATGTCTGGGCGGCTGCCCGTCGTGGTGGGCCACGAGCTGAGCGGGGTGGTGGAGGCTGTCGGTCCCGGCGTGGGCAACGTCGCGGTCGGGGACCGCGTCAGCGTGGAGAGCCACGTGAGCTGCGGTTCCTGCGGCAATTGCGCTGCCGGCATGGCGCATGTGTGCGAGCGGCTCACCTATGTCGGCGTGGAGCACGACGGAGGCTTCGCCGAGTTCGCCACCCTCCCGGCGTACCTCTTGCGGGTGGTGCCCCCGAGCATCCCCATCGAGATCGCCGCGATGCTCGAGCCATTCGGTCTCGCTGTCAGAGCGGCGGCGGGAGCGGCCGGCTCCGGCGAGGGAGGACTTCGAGGAGGCTCCGTCTTGGTGAGCGGTTGCGGACCGATCGGCCTGATGGCCGCGGCGGTGGCGCGGGCGCGCGGCGCGCGTCGGGTGATCGTCTCGGAGAAGGCTCCCCGGCGCCTGGCAGCGGCACGTCGCCTGGCAGGGATCCTCGGAATCGACCGTGTCGTCGACACAGCGCACGATGACGTCGTGGAGGTCGTGCGCACGATGACCGCCCGGCGCGGGGTGGATCTGTGGATCGATCTCGCTGGCAGCCGGGACGCCCTTCGCTGCGGCGTGGAGGCGCTCGTGCCCGGCGGCGAGGCCCGGCTGCTGGGCACCGCCTTCGACGACGTGCCGCTACGGCTGAGCGCCGTCGTGATGAAGGAGCTGCGCCTGGTCGCTGTGCACGGTAGGCTGCTCTTCGAGACGTGGGATCTGGCGGTCGAGCTCCTCGCGTCCGGACAGGTCGACCTTGCACCCCTGGTCAGCCGCGTCCTCCCGCTGCAAGCCTACAGCTCGGCCATCGAGTTGCTCCTCGAGGGAGAGGCACTGAAGATCTTGCTCGTGGCGGATCCCGCCGGCGCTTGACGGACGCGTCGCTGCGGCTCGCTCGTCGCGCCGGCCCGCCGCTCGGAGCCCGCCGGGGCGGTCTCGCGTCGCCCAAGGCCCCTGGTGGAGCTCACCAGGGGGCCGAGAGCAGCCACTCGTGGCGAGCGCTCGTCTGCGAGCGCTCCCAGTCCTCGTCAGGCAGGCTGAAGAACGTGCCCTCCGAGTAGAGGAGTGGCTTGCCCTCGCCGAGGTGTATATCTCTGACGTGACCGAGGACGATGCTGTGGTCACCCCCGTCGAGCTGGGAGTGCCGGTCGCACTGCAGGTGTGCGAGAACACCTGAGATGAGAGGGATCCCGTGGCGGCCGGGGCTGCAGCTGACGCCGGCGAAGCGGTCGGCCGCGGGTCTGGCGAACTTGGTGGCGAGGAAGGATTGGTGACTCGCGAGGATGTTGACGGCGTAGCCTGGTGCGCTGCTCAGGGTGTCGTGCATCCTGCGCTGCTTGCCCATGCACACGAGGACCAGTGGCGGGTCGAGCGAAAGGGCCGAGAAGGCACTGGCCGTGCATCCCGCCGGAGCACCTTCAGGGCCCACGGTGGTGATGACCGTCACCCCGGTGGTGAAGCGCCCGAGCGCTCGGCGCAGCAGCACCGAATCGATCGAAGTGGTTCCCTGGGTCATCGTGGGCTCTCGGCTCGGGAAGTGTCGCCGCCCGTCCGCGCATCCGGGGAGCGGGGTGGGTCGCCCGAGAGGGCCAAGGCGGTGTCGACCAGCTCGGAGCACTTGGTCTTGTCGGAGGTGAGGTAGTTGGTGGCGAAGAGCCGGATCGGGTCGCCGGCGTAGTAGCGCTCGTACTGCACGGCGCGCTGGCCGAAGGCTTCCCCGCAGAGGTCCCAGGCGAGCTTGTACAGGCGCACGCGGTCCTCGGATGGCATTCCGTCGGCGCCTTGGTAGTACTTGTCGATGTCTGGGGCTATGGGGCTGGCGAAGTCCTCTGCGGAGGGCATCATCAGCAGTCCCCCCGCTCCGAGGGTCTGGAGCACCTCGATGACCCTGGGATATTCCTGGGAGAGCAGCATCCGGAGAGCCTGGAGGGCTTCGAGGCGTGGCCTGACGGATCCGCCCGGCCCGGTCTCGTGCTCCAGCTCGGCAGCCAGGACGAGCGCGCGGGCCTGTTCGATCAGCGACAGGCGCTCGCCGAGTTGGCGCTGGACGTGGAGGAACGAGTCGATCTTCACGGCCTGGGCGAGCCTCATGGCTACCCCGGTCGCGAATTGCAGCTTCGTGAGGCCGCGTACGCCGGTCTGGTGACCTGTGTGCTGGCGGACGTTGGTGGCGGTGTACAACGCGTTGGACAACGAGACGTCGCCGTGGAGGAAGACCCGGTCCCAGGGGACCAGCACGTCGTCGAATATCACCAAGGCGTCGGCCTCCTCGAAGTGCGACGAGAGAGGATGGTCGAAGGGGTTGCTCGAGCCGTCGTCGAAAGGCTCGCGACACACCAGGCGCAGCCCCGGGGTGTCGATCGGCACGGCGAAGGCCGCCGCGTGCTTCTCGTCGCCGGCACGAAGGCCGGGCAGGGAGTAGATGAGGATCTCGTCGGCGATCGGGGCCAGGGTCGCGAGCATGCGCGCTCCGCGCACCACCAGGCCGTCGGCGGTCTCGCGTACGACGCCCATGTGCAAGAAGGGATCGGCCTGTTCGGATGCGGTGCGAGACCTGTCCGTCTGGGGGGTGATCAGCGCATGGGTGAGGAAAAGGTCGTTGTCGCGCACGTGCTCGAAGTAGCGCTCGACGTTCTCTGCGTAGCGCCTTCCCATCTGCGCGAACACCTCGGGAGAGTCGGCGAAGGCCATCACGGTGGTGTTCAGGAAGTCAGGGGAGCGGCCCATCAGGCCGAGCGTCGCCTCGGCCCAGGCCTGGTAGGCCCTCCTGCGCGCGACGAGATCCTCGTAGGAGCGGGGAACTACGAAGGTGATCCCGACCGGGCCCGCGGCTCCGGGACGTGTCAGTGTCGCAGCGAAGCGCTCGTCGTGCTGCATGTCGTACCACGTCGCGATCTGGCGCATGGGTCGGTGGAAGGCGCCGTAGCTCGTGACGTCTTCCACGCGCCGACCCTTCACCCACACCTCCCGGGGTGTCTCCCGTAGCCGGCGGACGTACTCCGCACCCGTGCGAATGCTCACTGTTCACCTTCCTCGGTGGGCGGGTCGGTGGGCGGTCGCGCAAGTCGCATGGCTGCCGATCGCCCAAGGCCGACCGGGTCAGGTTCGCTCCCGTCCCGGGAGGCGACCAGCGGCTCGCGCTTGTCCGCTCGCTACTCACATGCTAGCATGTCTCTCACTAGGGGAGCCCATGACGGAGAGGAATTGGACGATGGGGGTGCTGGACGGGCGCGTGGTCCTGGTGACCGGCGCTGGATCAGGGATCGGCCAGGCGTACGCAGCGCGCTTCGCCCGGGAGGGAGCGCAGGTCGCGGTGGCCGACAGGGATGCCGAGCGAGCCGGGGCAGTGGCCAAGCAGATCGAGGCAGGATCGTCGGGAGGGGCCTTGGCAGTGACGGCCGATGTCACCAGTGCCGAGGAGAACCAGCGGGCAGTGTCGGAGACAGTCGCTGCATTCGGTCATCTGGATGTCTTCGTGGGCAACGCCGGGGTGTTCGACGGGTTCCTGCCGTTGCCGGCGATGGACACCGATGCCATCGAGGCCCTCTTCGACAGGGTCTTCGCGGTCAACGTGAAGGGGTACGTGCTCGGCGCCAAGGCTGCGATGCCCGAGCTCCTCCGCTCCGGTGGGAACATGGTCTTCACCGCCTCCACCGCAGGCTTTTGGGCCAACCAGGGCGGTCTGATGTACACGATGGCGAAGCACGCGGTGGTGGGCCTCATCCGGGAGCTCGCGTACGAGCTCGCTCCGAAGATACGAGTCAACGGCGTGGCACCGGGGGGCACCTTCACCGACCTGCGCAACGCCCTGCCCCTCGGTCAGGAGTACGGCGACGATCGATCCCTGTTCGACATGCCGGGCCTCGACGAGTTCATCAAGCAGTCGACGCCGCTGCGTCGTCTCAACACCTCCGACAACCACGCGGCCGCCGCCGCGTTCCTGGCCTCTCCTGCTGCACAGGGGCTCACGGGGGTCATCATCAACAGCGACGGTGGCTACGGCGTGAGAGGTGCGGCCTCGGCTGCCGGCGGTGACCAGCTTTGACATCTCGACCGGCGCCGAGCGCGCCGAAGGCCCGCTAGACCTTGCCGGGCTGGGGCGAAGCTCCGTTGGTACGAGGCCGGACATATCGATGACCCAATTACGGATCCAGACCGAGGACGGGCAACCATGACACCTGAGCGCTTCGAGATTCACGTCGACGACGAAGAGATCACCGATCTCCGACGCAGGCTGGCCGCGGCGAGGCTCCCGGGCGATCTCGACAACGACCAATGGGGCTACGGTACCAACGAGACCTATCTGGCGGGTCTGCTTGGCTCGTGGGAGGGTGACTTCGACTGGCGTGCCCAGGAGGCGGCCATGAACGCCTTCGACCACTACCGAGCGACCATCGGCGGCCAGCTGGTCCACTACATGCACGTCGCGCGCCCCGGCGCTCTGCCATTGCTGCTCCTCGGCGGGTGGCCGTGGACCTTCTGGGACTTCGCCGAGGTGGCGCCCCAGCTGAGCGACTTCGAGCTCGTGATCCCCGATCTGCCGGGCTACGGCTTCTCCACACCCTTGACCCGGCCGGGCACCGGTTTCATGGACACAGCAGAGATGTTCCACGAGCTGATGACTCAGTCCCTGGGCCACCAGCGCTATGGGGTGTACGGATCGGACTGGGGAGGGTTCGTGGCCGCCCAGCTCGCCCATACCCACCCCGAGGCGGTGGTGGGGCTCCATACGACGATGCCCTACCCGCTCAGCTTCGCACCCGTGGACCCCGAGCTGTGGCAGCCCGAGGAGGCGTCTCGTCAGCAGGCGGCCCAGGCATGGGCGCAACACGGCCTAGCGTACTTCCAGATGCACGCGACACGTCCGCAGACCGTGGCCTATCTGACCGACTCGCCCGCAGCGGTCGCAGGGTGGATAGTGGAGAAGATCCACGCCTGGAGCGATCACTCCGGCAACCCCGATACCGCCTACCCCCGAGACAAGGTACTGGCGACCCTGTCGATCTACTGGTTCACGCGCAGCCTCGGCAGCTCGGCTCGCTTCTATGCCGAGAGCCTCCGCCGTCCCTGGTCCCCCTCGCGTGAGGGCTCTCCGGTGATCGGCGTGCCCACGGCGGTGGCCGCCTACCCCAAGGAGCCGGCTGCGACGCCGAAGCGATGGATGGAGGAGTACTTCGACCTCCAGCGCTACACGGTGATGGAGCGGGGGGGCCACTTCCCCGCCGTCGAGGATCCCGCGGGCCTCTCCGGGGAGCTCACGAAGTTCTTCGCCAACCTGCCCGCTTCCTGAGCGCGACGCTCCAACACCACGGAGGACTGTCCAATGCCAGCCGTACGACGACGTCGCTACAACGCGACCTGGGAAGAGCTCGAATCGCTCCCACCTGACCAGCGAGTGACCCCCTACCGCGATCAGACCTACGGGCTTCAGTGGACTGACACCACCCCCTACTTCCCGGCCCAGCTCTGGCTCGCCCCCACCGCGGTCACCGGCAAGAACCTGGACACATTCCAAGATCCTGAGCAGTACACATACTTCAAGTACGTCACCGAACGCGCCGGTAGCTCGCGGAACATCGACAGCTGGCTGTCCATAGCCGACGACCTCAAGGCCGGTTCGACCCCGGAGTGGCTCGGCGCGTGGGAGGAGGTCTTCTCTCCGTTCAAGTTCGCCCAGGGTGCGCTCGCGACCCAGACGAGCGCCATGTCGTCCTACGTCAAGAGCTCCTACGAGAACTTCTTCCTAGCCTTCGAAGCGTTCGACGACTTGCACATCGTGTACCGCACCGTTCAGCTGGCACGTGCCATGCGAACCGGCCACCCGGTAGGCGATCCCCGGACCCACTGGCGGCAGGCCGCCTACTTCGAGTCCCTGCGAGAGCTGCTGGACAGGACAGCGGCGCTCGGCGATGCCTACGAGATGGCATTCGTCCATCACCTCTTCACGAGGCCCCTGCTGAGTCGGACCTACTACGAGATCTTGCGGGAGTGGTCGAGGCGCCACCGGGACTTCCTGAGCGCCAGGATCTTCATGGCCCTGGGGAAGGACATGGACTGGCATACCGCCGCCGGAGCACGCCTTCTCGAAGCGCGCATTGACGACGACGCGGCTAACCGGGAGGTCATGAGTGCCTGGAGTGCAAAGTGGGGTCCCGCGGTGCTCGACGCCTTGCGTCCCTTGGTGGAGCACCTCGGTGACCGTCTGGGGGACGGCGCAGGGGCGAGGGAGCTACTTGGGGCGGCACAGGCGTTGGTGACCACCAACAGCGAGAACTTGGGGATCGCCGTGGGGGCCACTCGCGAAGGGGGCGATGAGTAGATGCCGGTCAGGCTCGAGATGATGCAGGGTGACCTCACAGATGCAGTGCTAGACGCACTCGAGGGTACGAACGAGGGTGTGAGCTCCGAAGAGACCGCGGGTGGCATGGTGCTCATCAGTGCAGCGCACAACCTTTCGCTGACCCGGGCGGCCCTGGCGGAGGCGGCTGGGCGCGACGTCCCCGTAGACGAGCTCAATGCGCTCACGGTCGCCATCGTCGGCCACACCAGGCACTGGGGTCCGAGCGGTTTCGAGATCACGGAGGAATGAGAAGGCAATGACGGTCACGACCATCACGAGCTCGGCTGCTTCTGAGGAAGCGGGCCTCTACGACGAGTACAAGGAAGCCTTCTACGACGAGCCCGCGCCGGCTCAAAGGGATGCCATCCTTCAGTGGAGCAGCGCACTTCCCGTCGACTGGACGAAGTTCAAGGATCCCTTCGAGATCGTCCCGCCGCAGTACTTCGCGATCCAGGCGGAGAAGGAGCGCATGCTCGTCAACAACTACGAACTGATCGATCGCTACAAGCTGTCCCGGGACTTCGACGCGCGATGGCTTCAGCTGGTCCGGCTTGCCATGGCGTCGCTGCCCGCGCCGGAGTACGCGATCGGCTCGACGTTCGGTGCTTTGGCACTTCGCGTGCCTGGTGCAAGCTGGCGGCTTGGCGTCATGGCCCAGATGCTCGATGAGCACCGCCACGGGCAGAACGATCTTCGCAACGCCGCCGAGCTGAACAAGCAATTCCCCGGCGCGTTCAACAAGCGGGTCACCCAGTTCAGCCACATGTGGCTGATGCAGATATTCCGCAACTACTTCGAAGACGTCAACGCGACCCTCTCGCGTGACGTCTTAGAAGCGGTCGTCGGCCTCAACTTCTGCTTGGAGGTCGCCCTGTCGAACATGATCTTCGGCGGCCTTCCGGCAGTGTCCGCGCAGAGCAACGACACACGCACCGCACAACACTTCATGAGCATCCAGTCCGACGAGTCCCGGCACATGAGCCTCGGCAACGAGATGCTCCGCTTCGCTCTGGAGAACGCAGCCGAGTCGGGCAACATGGAGATCGTCGAGTACTGGCTGTTCAAGTGGATGTGGCGCACGTACCGGGCGCTGATGCCGCCGGTGGCGGTGGCCGCGGACATGTTCTCCACGAAGCGCGCCGAGAGCTACGCCGAGCTGTACCATCGATACGTCACCGACGGAGCGGTGAACAACATCCTGGCGCCGCTGCGCAAGAAGTACGGCTTCGAGATGCCCAGATGCATCGAGACGATGAATGCCGAGGTGCCGTACTACTCCAACACGCTTTGGCAGTTGCTGTACGCCTACAAGCGGATCGCCCCGATCTTGATCCCGGGAGTCACCGACGCAGACCGCGCGTGGCTGGTGACCAAGTACCCGGACTGGGAGAGGTCCTACGGCCAGTGGTGGGCCGAGGTATGCGCAGGCGATGGCAAGGACGAGGCCGACCTGCCGACGATCTGCCACGTGTGCCAGCTCCCCTGCGTCATGCCGGTGTACCACGATCCGGTGGTGCTCCACGCTGACTACCGTGGCGGGACCCTCGCGTTCTGCTCGGAGCCGTGCCGGGAGATCTTCGCCCACGAGCCCGAGATATATGGCCCGGTGGAAGACCAGGGCCAGCGCATCGGGGGTATGCTCCAGGTAGGGATGACGATGCCCGAGCTGATCGGCTGGATGGGGGTACCCCCAGACGTGCTCCAAGGGGGCGGAGTCCTCTCCGAGGCCTAGGCGCGCAGAGCTGATGCCGGATCACCGCGTGGAGCTCGCGGGCAAGGGGGTCAGCTTCGCATGCGGTGAGGACCAGAGCGTCCTCGACGCGGCGCTGCACGCGGGTATCGCGCTGCGCCACGGGTGCTCCCATGGCGAGTGCGGCTCGTGCAGGGCGATAGTGGTCGCGGGGGAGTACGAGCTCTCGGAGTCGGTCTCGCCGTTCGCTTTGCTGGAGCACGAGCGGGACGAGGGCTGGACCCTGCTGTGCTCCACCACCCCTTATAGCGACCTGGTGGTCGACGCTACCCTGGAAACCTCCGAACGTCCGGTCATAACGGTGACTGAGCATCGCTTCGAGGTCGTCTCGAACACTGCTCCGAGTCCGAAGATGCGCGTGCTGCGGGCGGTCGCTCTGGAAGGAGGTGTGCGTTACTACCCGGGGCAGTACTTCCAGCTGAACCTGGGCGCTGGCCGCGAGAATAGACGTGCCTATTCGTTCGCGTCGTGGCCACGGACCCCCGGTGCCGAGGTCGCCGAGATCGAGTTCGTGGTGCGCCTGGTGCCTGGCGGGCAGGCCAGTGAGCGACTGGTAGCTTGCAGACCAGGTGACATTCTCGAGCTTTCGGCACCTTATGGCAATATGACGCTGCGGGAGGGGGCAAAGGCCAGGGTTCTCGTGGCTGGGGGTTCAGGCATTGGGCCGATCCGCGCCATAGCCCAGGAGATCCTCTCTGGGCCGCCCGCGCAAGGGGTATGGCTCTTCCACGGGGCCCGGCTTCGAGAGGAGCTGCTGTGGTACGAGGAGCTGAGGGCTGCCGAGCAGGAGCATCCTTGGTTCCACTACGTGCCGTCTCTGTCGGAGCCGGGTGGTGCCGGGCGGTGGTCCGGGCGCTGCGGGGTCATCTCCAAGGTGCTCTGCGAGGTGTTGGGTCGCCCAGAGCTGCCCGAGGTGCTGGGCGCAGCCGATCTTGCCGAGGCCGATTCGTATGTCTGTGGGCCTGCACCGATGGTGCGCTCGGCGCGCGAGACGCTGCTCCAGATGGGTTGCTCCGAGGACCGCATCTATCTTGACGAGTTCTGAACCGTTGCTGCCCCCGTGCCTGTGCCCCCGTGCCCCCGTGCCCCCGTGCCCCCGTGCCCC
>JAKAQW010000268.1 GCA_021819525.1 Actinomycetes bacterium | reverse complement strand
CGGGGACGACTCCCACTAGAAGAACAAGGGGTTTCGGGGGTTTTTTGGACAACTTCGATCGAGGAATATGTCGGCGAGGTGAGCCACGCGACGAGCTTTCGCTCGGCCCTCTCGCGCCGCTTGGCACATGCCCAGTAGCCGATGTCGAGCTCTGCGGCAGCGTCGTCGAGGGTGACGTCACCGACCCGGGTGGCGCTGATGAGCTCGGCCTCGTGCGCCTCGAGCACCTTCTCGCGCACGGCTCGTGCGAGCACCAGGTCGGGATGTGACCAGGGCCTCGGCGGGGCGGCCGAGACCGCCTCGGTGCCTGGCCGTCCCACCTCGGCGAGCTCTTTGTTGAGGAGCCGGGCGGCCCCGATGCGCGCCAGCCAGCACAGCCGCGCCGCCAGCCGCCGCCGTCCGGGCTGACAGCGTGCCACCGCGGCCAAGAACGCGGCCAAGGTCTCGGCCTCGATGTCCTCGGTCTTGTCGGGACACGACTGGACGAGCGGCCACGCGGCGCGCCGCAGCCCGGGAAGCAGCACGCCGGCGAGCCCGACGCTCCACGCCCCGCCCTCGGCCTTGGCCCGGGCGACGAGCGCGTCGACGACCCGGTCCCGGGCCTCGAAGCCCATCGAGGGGTGCAGGCACATCGCTTGCAGCTCGCCCAAGGGCACGAGGCGGTCGGGAAGACCCGCGATGGCGGTGGTGTCGAGGGAGAGGGGGCGGGGGCCTTGGACGAGGAGGGCGAAGGTCTTCTCCAAGGTGTCGAACGGCGAGTCGGTGAGGGTGCGCTCGGAGGTCACGGTCAGCTCCTTTGCTCGAAGGAGCCGCCATCGCGCCACGCAGGTAGTCCCGGATCACTCCCGCATCCCTCCCACTTCCAGCCGCGCTACCTGGCTCCCGACGCGGGACCTGCCCGAGACCCTCACCAGTCGAAGAGCGCGTCCGACCAGGTCAGCAGGTTGCGACTACCAGGTCCCGCGTGTGGGACCTGGCTCGGGACCCCGGGTCCACCGGGCCGCCAGAATTTCTTTGCACCGGGCCGGGATCACCACCAAGTCCCGCACCGGGACCTCGACTCCCGCGCTCTTCGGGCGTTCACAGCCGCCCAAGGTCCCGCTCTGGGACTACCTCCACTCGGCGCGGGACTGGCCGCGGGACTCGGGCCCTGCTGGGGCCTCATCACTCCGTTCTGAGGTGCCCTGGCAGCGGCGTCGAGCAGCCGGCGTGATGTGCGAGGAGCAGGACGTGGCGCACCGTAGCCAAGCCACGAATGGCTCGGCCCGCTCTCGGTGAGTCGGCCGCCTGAGGGAGGCGCCTTGTCGGTGGCGACCACAGCTGTCGCCGGCCACCAAGGGTCCTCGATAGGTTCCTCGACCACACGACGACGTTTCGACCGTCCGCTCCCTGCCGAGTATGCGCTCGTAGGCGCCGACCCCTCGCGCCCGGCCGGAGAGCACCGATCGCCCAGTTCTGCGGTTGCCGACGAGGCCTCACGAGATCGCCTGCTGCTACCCCGAGCGCTTACCTCCGAGCGCCCGCAAGGGGATCCCTGACCGGTACGCACAGGTGTTCGTCCCAACCCGGGCTGCCGCTGTCTCACAGTGGGTTCCGTCAGTGAGACGGTGTCCTGCCTCGGCGAAGTCCCGGTACCCGCACCCCTCCCGGATCTCGCGGGCGTGCTCGTGCTGGGTCGGCAGGCGAGCGGCGTTGCCCGTCACGCAGGACAGGTCGGCGACCCCGAGCTGGGAGCCGAGGACCTCGACCACGGCCCAGGGCAGCTCCACGGGCTCGGCGAGCAAGGTGCCCCGGAACGTCTCACGGTCGGGGCCGGGGAGCGACGCGAGAAGCTCGTCGTCGTTCTGGGTGGTCAAGGCGACGAGCTTCGTCACGAGTCGACGGCCCGCAGCGGTGAGCGCGAGGACGCGCCGACGGCGGTCCGACGGATCGACCGCTCGGCTGACAAGCTCGGCGTCGATGTGACAGCTACCTTCTAACATTTGTAGCCGCCTAATGGAGGTAGCTGTTGTGAGTGGTTCGGGTCAGCGTAGGTGGTGGGCTCTGGGAGCGGTCAGCCTGTGCATCCTGGCAGTGAGCCTGGATGGGACGGTGCTGTCGGTGGCGCTGCCGACGCTGGCCTCGGCGCTACACGCCTCCGAGTCGGACCTGGAGTGGTTCTCGTCCGGGTATCTTCTGCTGCTCGCCGCGGCGGTGTTGCCTGCCGGGTTGATCGGGGATCGCTATGGCCGCAAGAAGCTGCTGCTGGGCTCGCTCACCGTGTTCGGGGCCGGGTCGGTCCTCTGCGCGCTGTCGCCCTCCCCGGTCGCGTTCCTCCTCGCACGGCTGCTGATGGGCGCCGCCGGGGCCGGGGTGACGGTCATGGCGCTCTCCGCGCTGACCGTGCTGTTCACCGAGGACGAGCGCCCAAAGGCGGTCGGGGTGTATGAGGCGGCGAACTTCCTGGCGCTGCCGCTCGGCCCGATCCTCGGAGGCTGGATGCTGTCGCAGTTTTGGTGGGGCTGGGTGTTCCTGCTCAATGTCCCGGTCGTCGCGATCGGCCTCGTCGTGGCCGGGGCGCTGGTGCCGGAGTCGCGGGCCGACGAGCGTCCTGCTTTGGATCTGCCGGGTATCGCCGCCTCGACGGTCGGGCTCGTCGCGGTCACCTACGGCCTGGTGGATGCTGGCGAGCACGGCTGGAGCGACCCGACCGCATTGGCGACGGTCGCCGCCGGGCTGGTCGTGCTGGCCGGGTTCGTCGTTTGGGAGCGGCGCCTGGCCCGACAGGACGGACAGCCGTTGATCGACCCGACGCTGTTCAGCTCGGCGTCGTTTACCTGGGGAGCGGCGCTCAGCGGGATCGGCGGACTGGGGATGGTCGGGCTGCTGTTCGTGATGCCCCAATACTTCCAAGCGATCCAGGGCGCGACCACGTTCGTTTCCGGGCTGCGACTCCTGCCACTCGTCGGCGGGTTGATCGCCGGTGCCGCCCCGGCGAGCCTGCTGGTCAAGACGATCGGGGCCAAGCTCACCGTCACCGCAGGGTTCGTGCTGCTCGGTGTTGGCTCCCTGCTCGGCACCGGGACCCGTGTCGGCTCCAGCGCGGCGTTCGTCGCTGTTTGGATGGCGGTGTTGTGCGCCGGGACCGGGTTGATCTTGACGGCGGCCACCGCCGCCGCCCTCGCACAGCTCCGCAAGGATGCCAGCGGGATCGGATCCGCGGTCGTGCAGGCATTCCAGAAGACCAGCGCCCCGCTCGGCACCACGATCATCGGCAGCGTGCTGTCCGCCGCCTACGTCGCCCACCTGGAGCTCGCCCGCCTGAGCGCCACCCAAGCAGCCACCATCCGCAGCAGCGTCTACGACGGGGTGACGATCGCCAACCAACTTCACTCCCCATCGCTGGCCGCGCAGGTGCGGGGCGCGTTCGTGCACGGCCTGAACGTCTCGCTGCTGATCTCAGCCGGGATCGCCGCCACTGGCGTCATCTTGACGCTGGTGCTGCTGCCCGGCGTGCGTCCCCAACCCGGCCAGCGAAGCCCGTCACGGGAGATCGACCATGCCCAGCAGCCCTGACCCGTCGAAGCCGCAGCCCGAGCTTGGATTGCGGGAACGCAAGAAGGCCAAGACCCGCGCGTTGATCCAGCACCATGCCCTACGCCTGTTCGCCGTCCAGGGCTACGACGCGACCACGATCGAGCAGATCATCGACGCCGCCGAAGTCTCCGAGAGCACCTTCTTCCGGTACTTCCCGACCAAGGAAGCCGTCGTGCTCTCCGACGACTACGACCCCCAACTCGTCGCCGCCTACCACGCCCAACCGGCCGACATAGCGCCGATCCCGGCGCTGCGCGCCACCTTCAAGCAGGTCTTCGGCGCCCTGCCCGCCGAGCAGCGCGAAGAACAACGTCAGCGGATCGCGCTCATCCTCGCCGTTCCGGCCCTGCGCGCCGCGATGCTCGATCAGTTCTCCGGGGCGATGCAGCTCCTCGC
>JAKAQW010000267.1 GCA_021819525.1 Actinomycetes bacterium | reverse complement strand
ATCGTCGCCGGGCTCGTGCTCCAAGCCGACGACACGACCGGCGGTCGGGCCTCAGAGGTAGGTACCGGGCCGGTGCACCGGCCCCTCGGGGCTCGACCCCGGCGGCAGCCCCCGCTGGCGCATCTCGTCGAGCTGGCTGCGCGCCGCCATCTGCTGCGCCATCAGCGTCGCCTGGATGCCGTGGAACAGCCCTTCGAGCCAGCCCACGAGCTGCGCCTGGGCGACGCGCAGCTCCGCCTCGGAGGGCGCGCTCTCGTCGAAGGGCAGGGCCATGCGGTCCAGCTCGGCCGCCAGATCCGGGCTCAGGGCTCCGGCCAGCTCCCGAACCGACTGCTCGTAGATCTCACGCATCCGGTTCCGGCTGGCCTCGTCGAGGGGGGCGGAGCGAACCTCGTCGAGGAGCTGCTTCACCATCGAGCCGATCCGCATGACCTTCCCCGGCTGCTCCACCGACTCGCCTCGGGCCGAGCTGTCCTCGTCTCCGGCATCGGCCGACGAGCCCTGGTCTTCGGCCATGGTCGGTGGTCGGGTCCCCGGGGCCAGCAGCACGGCGTCGTCGCCGGCCGTAGGCTGTGCATCGCTCGAATCGCTCATCCCCCGATCTTCTCAGAGATGCCGGCAGGTGGCGCGTCGAGGATCTCCTCGAGAGGGTCGCCAGCCTCTTCGAGGGCGTCGTCAGCACGCCGCCCAGGCCAACAGCGGCACCAGCATCTCGGCCTCGGTGAGCGAGCCGTGGCGCGACGCCAAGCGGGTCTCGCCGGTGTCCGCCGGATCCAAGAACGCCACCGGCGCCCGGGCGACCAGCGCGACGTCCCCCAACCGGCTCGCAAACCCTGGCGCCAGCGGTCCGCCGAACCAGCCCTCGTCGAGGAGCTGCTCGAAGGTCATCACCCACGCCTCGTCGCCGTGCTCGGCTCGGGCGACCGCCTCGACGTCGGCAGCTGCACCGCGACGAGCGTGCAGCCAGCGGAACCGTCCCTCTCCGGAGAGCAGCTCCACCGCACCGAGCAGCTTGCTGCTCGGTAGGCGGACCGCGTCGCCCACGTCCACCTGGCCGTGGTCGGCAGTGACCACGAGTGCCCCCCCTGCAGGCAGCACACCCACGAGGTCGCCAACCAGGGTGTCGACGAACCGCAGCTCCTGCTCGTAGTGGGCGCCGAGGCCATACTGGTGTGCCACCTTGTCGACGCCGTCGTAGTACGCGTAGACAAGCCCATGGCCTTCACCGAGCAGTCGGCGAACCTCGACCACCATGCTCGACGGCACCGACCAACCGACCAGCTCGCTCCCGCCGAGGTGGGCCGCTGTGAACCCGGTGGCCATGAAGTCCGCCCGGCTGACGGCGGGCACTGCCATGCCTCGGAACGCGGGGGTCGGCTGCACCGTGGGCACCGGCAGCTTCATGCGCATGTCCCCCCGTTCGCTGGACCACCGCAGCACGTTCAAGATGTCGTCACCGAAGCGCAGCCGGTAGCCCAGCACCCCGTGCTCGGCAGGGGTGAGCCCGGTGGCCAGCGAGGTGAGCGCGGTGGCGGTGGTCGTCGGCACCACCGAGGTGATCGGGCCGCCAGCACCGCCGGCCAGCGTCGGCGCCAGCGCCGGGCGGTCCTGGAGCTGCTGCCAGCCCAAGCCGTCTACCACCAAGAGCACGACCTGGGTGGCCTGATCGACCGCCTCCGAGCACCACCGGGGACGGGCTCCCCGCCCTCGGGCGAGCAGTCCGGGCACCACCGAGTTGAGGCAGCCGCCGCCGTAGTCGGGCAGCATCGGTGCGCTCGCAGCCCCGGCTGACGGCATCGTGCCCGCCCTGTCATCGCCTACCATCGGGCGGCACTGTAGCGCCCGTGGTGACGGCACTCCCACCCGGCGCCGAGGCAGCAGGCACCGCAGACGACCGCCGGGGCCGGCGGCCGCCTCACGAGAGAGCCGATTGGCAGGCGGCGCAGGAGCACGCTCGTGGTTGTGGCTCCGGGACCCAGCTCGCCGGCCGGCGCAGACGAGCAGCCGTGGCGCCGGCGACACCCGCTCACAGGAGGTGGCAAGTGCTCCAGGTGACCACCTGCACCGCCCCTACCCCAGGCGGTACCCGCGTGGCAGGTAGCATCGGAGTGTGAAGGTCTCCACACGGGGCGACTACGCCAGCAGAGCGCTCCTGTCACTGGCGCTGCACGCCGAGGAGCAGCCGACCTCAGTGCGTGACATCGCCGAGCGCACTGGCCTTCCCCAACCCTATTTGGAGCAGATCCTCCTGGCCCTGAAAGGCGCCGGCCTGGTGCGCTCCAAGCGCGGTGTCGGCGGCGGGTACGTGCTGGCCCGGCCCCCCGCCGAGATCACATTGGGCCAGATCGTGAGCGCTGTCGACGGCCCCATCGCCGCCGGTGACTTCGGCCCGCCCCACGAGAACGGGGCCTGTGCGCACGAGGGCCAGTGCGTCCTCCTGGCGGTGTGGGCAGACGTCGGCCAGCACATGCGCCAGCACCTCGACTCCTTCACCCTGGGTGACATGGTGCACCAGGCGAGCGGGGCGCCCGCCGCCGCCACCCGCTGAGCGCACTCAGGCCGCCACGCCGTCGCCCATGGACCTCCTGGGTAACCCGCCGAGGGTGGCCCCGTTCACAGCGCCACACGATCGACCAGGACGTTCCACCCGGTCATTGCGGGCAGGCGATGCTCCCACCCCAGGACGCCGACGCCACAGGGATCGAGGGCGAACAGCGCTCCCGCCTCGGGCCCGAGCCCCAGCCACCGGGCGGCGAGCACCCGCAGGATGTGGCCGTGGGCAAAAGCCAAGGTGTCGCCACTTCCCCGGCGTGCTGCCACCACCACCTCGTCGGCCCGTTCCCCCACCGCTGCCAAGGTCTCTCCGCGTTCGACGCCATCGCGCCACAGTGACCATCCTGGGCGCTCGACCGCGATCTCGTCGGTCGTGCGGCCCTCGTAGGCTCCGTAGTCCCATTCGGCCAGCTCGGGGACGACCACAGCCACATCCGCGAAGCCAGCGAGCTCGCAGGTTCGCCGAGCCCGGCCCAGTGGGCTCACCATCACCGCCGCCCACCTCGGGCGACGCAGCACCTCACCCAGCTCGACGGCTTGGTGCTCGCCGTCTGCCGTCAGTGGCACGTCGGTGGTGCCGGTGTGGCGTCCCTCCTGGCTCCACTGGGTCTCGCCATGTCGCACGACCACCAAGCGTGGTTGGTGCTGATCCTTACCGTCTGTGTCCATGAGCCCAGCGCAGCACCCGTCCGCCGCGCCTCGCAACCCGGTCGGCATCCGAAGGCATCCGAGGTGGTCCCCGTTCCATGGCAGAAGCGTCACCCGTCGTGGCGGCGCCTGCCTCGGGCCGTCCGCGCCTGCCCCGATGCCGGCGCCGATGCCCATGCCGGTGCCGGTGCCCATGCCGATGCCGGTGCCGGTGCCCATGCCGATGCCGATGCCGGTGCGCCAGAGCGCGTACCATGGTGCCCACCACGTCTGTCGCCATCGGTGCACCTCGGTCCGGCCGCCCCGTTGGGCAGCGGCGGCACCACGCTCAGAGACAACCTGGCCGATCGTGGAATGCGGAGCATCACATCGGCGTTGTTCGTAACGAAGGAAGAACTGACGGAGAGGCCCCGATGGCGAAGAGAACCACCAGCACCCCCGACAGCATTCGGCTGTTCCTCGACGATCTCGACCGTTTCCCCCTGCCCGGGCCCGACCAGCAAGTCGAGCTCGCCAAGGCGGTGGCCGGTGGAGACGAGGATGCTCGGCGCCAGATGATCGCGGCGAACCTCCGTCTGGTGATCCACTGGGCACGCCGCTACCAGGATCGGGGCGTCGATTTCACAGACCTGATCCAGGAGGGGACCTTCGGGCTCATGCGGGCGGTGGACAAGTTCGACTGGGAGCGGGGCTTCCGCTTCTCGACGTACGCCACGTGGTGGATCCGTCAAGCGCTCCAACGCGCCGTGCAGCAGCACGGGAACACCATCCGGGTACCGATGGAGGTAGCCGAG
>JAKAQW010000266.1 GCA_021819525.1 Actinomycetes bacterium | reverse complement strand
TCCATCCTGCGCTGGTAGCGAGAGACCTTCTTGCCCACCTGCTCTTTGGCCCGCGGGTTCTCGACCACATGGTTGTCGGAGCTGGTGACGAGGGCACTGATCCCGACGTCGTGGCCGCAGACGCCCTGTGGGGTCCGTGCTGGAGCAGAGCGTTTCGCAATCACCGCGAAGGACGCATACGTCCGGCTGCCCTCGGTCGTGAGCGTGGCCCGCAGGATGCGGGCGGCGCCCGCGGCAAGTCTCGCCCGCAGCTTGTCGGTCGGCTCCTTCACCCGCAGCTTCCCGATGACGGGGAGCCGGACGTGGTGGCGGTCGAGGACGGCGATGGCCCCGGTGGTGAACGCCACCGACTGGCGCCCGCCCCGGCGCTTGGTCTGTGGCCAGCCGACCCGAGATCCACGGCGTGCGCCCGACCGAGAGTCGAAGTAGTTCTTGAACGCGACCGACAGGGCCTCGAAAGCCGAGGAGTAGCACTCCTTGGAGTTCTCGGCCCACCAGGGGGCGACGTCGTCCTTCTCCTGGTTCCAGATGCGGCGCAGCGCCGGCAGGGACCAGGGGACGGGGACCATCTCTTTCGCCCACGCTGTTGCCTCGTCGGCCGTCGCCCCCTGGCGCAGGGCCAGCACCCGGTAGGCCGAGCGGGCATCGAGCCGGTCTTCTACGAGCCCGAGCCCCCAGTTCCAGGCGAACCGCCTGGCGCCCTCGTGGGACGAGATGGACTGGTGGCGGGATGGCCGGTCGACCTCGAACCGGTACGCCTGGCACGCCCACCCCGGGGGGACTTCGAGCTTGCCCATCGCCTACATTCTGCTCCTGGGGTGTGACTCTCATGATGGTGGGTGTGGAGAAGGGTGTTGGTAGTAGCCGGGGAGGGGGGTCCGGGGGGAGGGGGTGGACGACGGTGCATCCTGTGGAAATCCCCAAGCCGTCCCCTGGCTCCTCACAACCCGCGTTGGTGAGGCTGGTGCGCGCCTGAGGGGTTCGGGGCTGGGCCTGACCCCAATCGTGTGACTGGCCCGCCACGGTGCCTTGCCGCTGATCTGTCGGCCCGGTCCCACCCTCAGACGCGCACCAGCCGGTCGGACGGACGTGACCTGATAGGAGCCTTGACTCCACCGTGAGAGTCCTGTCCGCCGTCCCGGCCGGTGGTGCCGACCAGACCCATTGGATGAGAGGAAGGCAGGTACAGCATGCCAAGCGAGAGCAGCGTTGTCACCGGCGGGGTGGATACCCACAAGGACGTCCACGTCGCCGCGGTGGTCGACGAGATCGGCAAGATCCTCGGCACGAAGAGCTTCCCGGCCACGAGAGCGGGCTACCACCAGCTCCTCGCCTGGATGGCCAGCTTCGGCCAGCTCGTCCAAGTCGGCGTCGAAGGGACTGGGGCCTACGGGGCCGGCCTGGCCCGCCACCTGGCCGCCGAGGGTGTCGCAGTGGTGGAGGTCAACCGACCCAACCGCCAGGCCCGACGCCGTCGGGGCAAGTCCGACACCGTCGACGCCGAGGCGGCCGCCCGAGCGGCCTTGAACGGCGAGGCGACGGTGGTGCCCAAAGCCCAGGGCTCGCTCGTCGAGTCCATCCGGGTCCTGCGGGTGGCGTTCACCTCGGCACGGGACAGCCGCACTCGGGTCGCCCTGCAGATCCGGGACCTGATCGTGACCGCTCCCGACGAGCTGAGAGCGATCCTCGGGCCACTTGGCACCGCCGAGCGGGTGGCACGCTGCGGTCGGTTCCACGTGGCCGGTGACGTCGGCGACCCGCTCGTCGGGACGAAGCTCGCCCTGCGCACCCTCGCCCGTCGCTACGAGGCCCTCAGCACCGAGATGGCCGGGCTCGAGGCGGTCCTCGACGAGCTCACCGCCCGGGCCAACCCCGCCCTCCGAGGCGCCAAAGGGGTCGGGCCAGATGTGGCCGCCATCCTGCTCACCGCTGCCGGCGACAACCCCGAACGCCTGCGCAACGAGGCGGCGTTCGCAGCCATGTGCGGGGCCTCCCCCGTCGAGGCCTCGTCGGGCAAGACGGTCCGCCACCGGCTCAACCGCTCGGGCAACCGCCAGGCCAACCACGCCCTGTGGCGGATCGTGATGGTCCGCCTGAGCACCGGCGATCCGACCACGAGGAGCTACGTCGAACGGCGCACGGCCGAGGGAAAGACCCTGCGCGAGATCGTCCGCTGCCTGAAGCGCTACGTGGCCCGTGAGGTCTACCGCCATCTGGTGGACCCCCAACCCGTCCCGGTTGGTGCCGACCTGCGCGTGGCACGACTCGATGCCGGCGTCAGCCTGGCGGCTGTCGCCGACGAGCTCGGCACCTCGATCAACCAGATCTCTCGGCTCGAGCGGGCACTCGTGCACGACAGTGCGCTCGCCCGGCGCTACGAACAGTGGCTGAGCGACCGCAATCCGCCCGCAATCGAGAGTTCATCTCTCGCCGCTTGACAACGATAGGAGCATCGACCGCACTGGAAACCACCTGGAACGCCCCTCGAGCGGCGCTTGGGCCTGTGTAGGCCGACTCGAGCCATCCCTGCCCAGATGCCCCCTGTCCGTCGGCATCAGCTCCATGATGCCCCGTGGTCTCGCATGGCACCCCATGGGGGCTTACGTCGCGCTGGCGCGTCGGGCCCGAGGCCCTACGCCATGCGAAGGGGAACGTAGAGCCGGCAATTCGCCGGCCGAGCAGTCCTGCACCTTCTTGGACCCGACGAGTCCTCAGAATGCTGCGCCTACGCCATCGCTCCGAGCCGGTCTGCGAGCTCTCGGGACCGCTCTCCGGTGTCGTGCCAGTAGCGGGCCGCTGCGGCAATGGTCGCGTGCCCGCCGAACGACTTGATCTCGGCCACCGTGGCGCCCGTCTTGCCGAAGTTGGTGAGCGCCGTGTGGCGCAGCTCGTGGAACCGGTACGCCGGCAGCCCGAGCGCGTTGGTGGCGAGGCGCCACTGGCGGTCGAGGACCCGGGGGTCGACGGCTCCCCTCCCGCCCGGGAAGAGCCACGGACTTCCCGCGTGCGCGGCCAGGTGGTGCCGGAGTGCTTCCACCGCGGGTGCCGGCACCTCGATCGTCCGCTGTTCACCGTTCTTCGTGGGGCCGACACCGAGAACGCCGTGTCCCCGGGTCCATGACCGCCGGATGGTCAGGCGTGGATGGTCCGGACTCGACGAGTCGACGTCGCCCACTTGCAGCCCCAGAACCTCCTCACGCCGCAGCCCGCACCACCCGCCGAGCAGCACCGTGAGCCGCAGCTTCGCCGGCATCGCGTCCGCGAGCCGGGCGATGTCGGCAACCGGGATGGTGCGCGCCTCGGGAGCCGACTCCTTGTGCGCCCCCCGGAGCACGCATGGACTGCTGTCGAGCTTGCCGAGCCGGACGGCGTCCCTGCACATCGTTGCAAGCAGCCGGTATGCACCGGCTGCCGTGGTGGGCACGTCCGCACGGATCATGGCGAACCAGCGGCCCACCTGCTCGGCCGTCAGCTTGCGCAGCGGCGTGTACGCCAGGCTCACCGGGAGGTAGGGCGAGGACTTCCGGGCGCGCTTGTCGCCCGAGAGCTCGTCGATCGGCACCGGCGCGATGTATCGAGCCACGTACTGCACGTACTTGTCGTGCGTAGAGCCCCGGACCGTGGCGGTCGCAAGCCACGAGGTCGCGAACTCGAGCACCGTTTCGTCGGCGGAGTCGACCTTCAGCAGGCCTTTGCCGAACTGCACCCTGAGGTTCGCCAAGAACGCGTCAGCGTCGCGCTTGGACTCGAAGCGCTCCGGGCGGTTGACGGGAGGACCGCCGCCCGGTCGGGGATGACGGATCCGGTACCCGGACGGGGACGGCAGCACGGTTCCCCAAGTGCTCGATCGGGCCCGTCGCTTCTTCGGAACCCGGTTCGCGCGCTCGGATTCGAGCCACGCCTCGGCGTCGGCCTCGGACATGAACCCGTGCCGGACCACTCTCCGACCGCTCGAGATGTACTCGGCATCCCACGTCCCATCCGGACGCGCCCGCACGTGCCCGAACGCTCGTC
>JAKAQW010000065.1 GCA_021819525.1 Actinomycetes bacterium | reverse complement strand
CCTCAACCTTGAGGGGGGAGACGACGTTTTACCCGGCTGCGCGGGTAGAGCTATGTCGGCACCCTGGCTATAGGGGTGGTCTAAGCATTCAGCACGGTACGCCAGCGACGGCCGGATTCCCCGTACTTCCTGAGCCGAACGCAGGTTAAGGACCTTCTGCTGGGAAGACACTGGGCGAGCTGGGGCCCTAACAACTCATCTGTGTGAACATGTGACCGACGCCTGTCGGTCGGACAAGCGCTCAGACGGTTCGGGTGCTCGCCGGATGGGTGCGGCCAGGCCGACTGGGCAAACAAACGTTGCCGATCGGAGCGCCGTTGGGCTGCGGAACCCAACCCGTACACCGGCGGGCTGAACTAGCTATGCCCCCGCCGCCCGACGGGTTGGCCGCAGCTTCTGCACCTGGCCACCGCCAAGCAGGGCGTCGATGGCGTTCTGCGTGTCGGTGTGGTCGTCGCGCCAGAGGTGGCCGTAGACCCGCTCCATGAACGCCGCGTCGGTGTGCCCAGCCCAGCGTGCGACTGTCAGTCGGTCAACTCCGGCGGCAATCCACAGGGCGATCGCTGTATGGCGCAGCGAGTGGGGGGTCGGTTGCGGATCGGTCATCCCAGCACGCTTCACGGCTGCCGCCCACACTCGGTTGCGCCAGTTGCCAGGCGTCATGGGGCCATCACCGCGGCCAGTGAACAGCCAGTCGCCCGGCCCCAACCCCCGCTCGCCGATCATGGCCGCCAGGCGCTCTCGTAGAACAGGGGTGATGGTCGGCACCGTCCGTTCCCCGGCAAAGGTCTTGGTCGGGTGAATCTGGCGCCGGGATTCCCCACCTGACACGTCGAGAGGGACGCTGACCGCGGTTGCACGCACCGTCACCTCGCCGGCTGCGAGATTCAGATCGCTTACTCGAAGTGCCGCGAGCTCTCCGATGCGAAGGCCGGTGACAGAAGCGAACGGGACCACCAGTGCCCACCTGGGCGCCATCGCCTGCTCCAGGCGGGTCAGCTCCGCCACGGTGAGGAACCGGCGCTCGGCTCGGCCCTGGCGAGGCGCCTTGACCGTGGCGGCGGGGCTGGTAGCAATGAGTCCTTCGGTGACTGCGTCGGTGAGCAGCTTCTTCAGCGTCACCAAGCAGCGGGTCACCGTCGCAGGTGCAAGCTCACCGGACATGCCCGCCGTCCACGCAGCGATGTCGCTGCGACGAAGATCAGCCAGGCGGATGGAGCCGAAGCGTGGCTCGATCTGACACGCCCAGATGGACTGCTCCCTCGCCCTGGTGCTGGAAGATACCTGGCGGGTCGCTTGCCAGCGCTCCCACCACTGCGCCACGGTGAGCTTGCCGCCGCTGGGATCACCCGTCCCGCCACGGCGACGCTCCCGTAACCGTTCTTGGCGGTAGGTGTCTGCTTCGGAGGCGGTGTCGAAGTTCGCGGTGTGGCGCTTGCCCGAAGCGTCTCGCCAGTTCGCCTCGAAGGTCACCGCACCGCCCGCCCACCTTCGACACCGCACCCCTGGTGGTAGTGGCCGGGGGCTCACGCTGCGAGGTCCCGGCTACGAGGTCGGCCTCGGCGAGCCTTGGCTGGGGACACCGAGACCACGTCGACCGCCTGGGAGTCGAGCCACGCGACGACGTCCTCGGGGCGAAACCGCAGGCACTTGCCGACCCGCACGAAACGGATTCGGTGCTCGCTGGTGAGCCGGTACACGTAGTGCTTGGTGACCCCGAGGTACCCGGCGAGCCGCGCCACGTCCCACAGCTCGGGCAACCCAGTCGAATCGTCGCTCATGTCCGATGGGGACCGATCGACCGATCCGACCAAGCTGGGCTGCGGGGCCAGCCGGGACGGATTCGCCACCACCAATGGTGGCGCAGTGGTGGCGAAAGACCCACCCACCCGATCGCTATCTCGCTCTACACGGTGCCTGACCTGCACTTTTCTGGTGGGGCTAGCAAGAATCGAACTTGCGACCTCAGCATTATCAGTGCTGCGCTCTAACCGACTGAGCTATAGCCCCAGAGGGCCTCAAGCCTACACGGCCCGTTCGAGAGACCCGACACGGGGTGCGGCGCGGGTCACGCTGTCACCACCGGCAGCTCCGGAGCCGGGACCACTCCTCGCCGTTCTCGCCGTTCTCGCCGTTCTCGGCGACCAAGCCATGGCCGGCGCCCCGGTGGTCCGCTCGGCCGCGATCCACTCCTCGGCGATCCACTACTCGGCGCTCGGCTCCTCGGCGCCCGGGCGGGCTACTCGGCCAGGCTCACTCCTCGGCCTCGTCGCCGACCAAGGCAGCTACAGCTGCCACTTGGTGGTCGTCGTCGAGGCTCATCACCCGGACGCCGGTGGCATCTCGGCCCTGGGCCGCGATCTCGCGCACCGCGGTGCGGATGACCACTCCCCCGCTCGACACCAGCAGGATCTCGTCGTCGAGCCCGGCCATGAACGCTCCGGCGACGTGCCCGCGTCGAGCGGTGAGCCGGATGGCGCGTACGCCTTGACCGCCGCGGCCCTGGCGGGCGAACGCGTCGGTCTTCGTCCGCTTGCCGTAGCCGGCGTCGGTCACGATGAGGACATCGGCGTCGGGGCGGACCACGTCGCACGAGACCACGGCGTCACCGTCTCGCAGGCGCATGCCGCGCACCCCCGCCGCGTCGCGACCCATGGAGCGCACGTCGGTCTCCGCGAAACGGATGCCCAACCCTGCCCGGCTCACCATCAAGATGTCGTCGTTGCCCGCGGTGGGCACCACCTTCACCAACTGGTCCCTGTCGCGAAGCGCTATGGCGATGAAGCCCTCGCGCCGGGACTTGTCGTACTCGGCCAGCGCCGTCTTCTTCACCTGACCCTGCTGGGTGCAGAACAACAAGAACTGCTCGGGATCGAAGGACCGGGTGGTGATGATCGCCTGCACCGTCTCGTTGGGGCCGAGCGGCAGGAGGTTCACCACCGGTGTGCCACGTGCTGTGCGGTCCTTCACCGGGACCTCGTGGGCCCGCAGCCGGTAGACCCGACCCAGGTTGGAGAAGAGCAGCAGGTAGCTGTGAGCGCTGGTGTGGACCACGTGGGCGACGAGATCTTCCTCTTTCAGCTTGGTGCCTTGGACCCCGCGCCCACCACGACCTTGTGTGCGGAAGGCGTCTGCGGGCACCGCTTTGATGTAGCCGGCTCTGGTCATGGTGACGACCAGCTCTTCGTCGTCGATGAGATCCTCCATCCCGAGCTCGCCAGGATCGTGGACGATGGTGGTGCGCCGATCGTTCGCGAACCGGGCCCGGATGTCGCTGAGCTCCTCGGCGATCACGCCCCGGAGCCGTGCCGGGTCGCCGAGGATGGCCTGCAGCTCGGCGATCGTCCGGTGCAGCTCGGCCAGCTCTTCTTCGAGATTGGCTCGACCCAGGCGGGTCAGCCGGGCGAGGGTCATGTCCAAGATGTGCTCGGCTTGCTCCTCGCTGAAGGCGAACGGCTCGGCGCAGAGCGCGTCACGGGCGGCGCCACGGTCCTCGGAGCCGCGGATGGCGGCGATGACGGCGTCGAGCATGTCGATAGCCCGGAGCAGGCCCTCTACGATGTGCGCCCGGCGCTGCGCCTTGTCCAGGCGGAACTGTGATCGTCGGGTGATGACCTCTATCTGGTGGTCGACGTAGTAGCCGATCATCTGGGCCAAGTTCAAGGTCCGGGGTACCCCGTCGACCAGTGCCACCATGTTCACCGGAAAGCTGGTCTGCATGGGGGTGTACTTGAAGAGGTTGTTCAGGACGACGTTCGCGTTGGCGTCGCGCTTCAGCTGGATGACCAGCCTCGGCAGCTTGCCCGCCGAGTCGTTCTGGGTATCGGATATCCCGTCCAGCATCCCGGAGTTGGCCAGCTCACCGATCTTCTGCTCGATGGCCTCGATGGATGTCTGGAACGGGATGTCGGTCACCACGATCCGCTGGACCCCGCGGTGCTCCTCGATCTCCGCCACCGCTCGCATCTTGATCGACCCCTTGCCGCTACGAAGGGCGTCGAGGATGCCTTGGCGACCCAGGATGAACGCCCCGGTGGGAAAGTCGGGTCCCTTCACGAACTGCATCAGCTCGTCGGTGGTCGCGTCGGGATGCTCGAGGTAGAAGACCACCGCGTCGACCACTTCGCCGAGGTTGTGCGGGGGGATGTTCGTCGCCATGCCCACCGCGATCCCCTGTGAGCCGTTCACCAGCAGGTTCGGGAAGCGAGCCGGGAGGACGGTCGGCTCTTCGGTGGATCCGTCGTAGTTGGGGACGAAGTCGATGGTCTGCTCGTCGATGCCGGCCAAGAGCTCCATGGCGATGGGGGCCAGCCGGCACTCGGTGTAGCGCATGGCCGCAGGGCCCTCTTCGGGGCCACGACCACCGAAGTTGCCGTGACCGTCTATCAGCGGGTGCCGGAGGCTGAAGTCCTGGGCCATGCGGGCCAGCGCGTCGTAGATGGCGGTGTCGCCGTGCGGATGGAAATTCCCCATCACCTCACCGACTGCTTTCGCGCACTTGGCGTGCGGCCGGTCGGGGCGCAGGTTCTGCTCGTACATCGAGTACAAGATCCGCCGGTGCACGGGCTTCAGGCCGTCTCGCACGTCGGGCAGCGCTCGCGACACGATGACCGACATCGAGTACTCCAAGAACGAGCGCTCCATCTCCTCTTGGATCTCGATGGGCTCGATGGCTCCCCCTGCCGGGAGATCGATCAGGTCGTCACCGCCACCGTTGGTCGGCATCTGCTGCAATTCCCTTCGTCACGATGTGGAAGAAACCGGTGTGCGCTCGGCGGTGTCGAGGAACGGGCCCCGCTACCCTCAGATATCGAGGAAACGGACGTCTTTCGCGTTGCGCTGGATGAAGAACCGGCGCTGCTCGACGTCGTCGCCCATGAGCACCGAGCAGACCTCGTCGGCCAGGGCCGCCTGCTCCACGTTCACCTGGAGCAACGACCGGCGCCCGGGGTCCATGGTGGTATCGCGAAGCTCGCTGAAGTCCATCTCGCCCAAGCCCTTCAGCCGGTTGAAATCGTGCTTGTGCTGCGGGTGCTCAGCGAGGAACGCCGCCTTGGCCGAGTCGTCCTTCAAGTAGAGCTTCTCCTTGCCCACCAGCGTGGAGTACAGCGGCGGCTGAGCCACGTAGACGAACCCCCCTTCTACCAGCGGCTTCATCTGACGGAAGAAGAACGTGAGCAGCAGCGTCCGGATGTGCGACCCGTCGACGTCGGCGTCGGCCAGGACGATCACCTTGTGGTAGCGGATCTTCTCGAGATCGAACTCGTCGGCGAGCCCTCCGCCGATGGCGGCGATGAGCGCCTGGATCTCGGCGTTCTTCAGCATCTTGTCGACGCGGGCCCGCTCGACGTTCAAGATCTTGCCCCGGATGGGCAGGATCGCCTGCGTGCGCGGGTTCCGTGCTTCTTTTGCCGATCCTCCGGCCGAATTGCCCTCTACGATGAAAATCTCGCTGTCGCGGGGGTCGCGTGACGAGCAGTCGACCAGCTTGCCCGGCAGACCTGCACCGCCGAGCGCCGATTTCCGTCTGGTGAGATCCCGGGCAGCTCGGGCAGCCACCCTGGCCCGGGCCGCTACGAGGGCCTTCTGCACGATCTGGTTCGCTTCACGGGGGTTCTCGTCGAGCCACTGGGCCACCTTCTCGTTGGTGGCCTTGTCCACCAGCGAGCGGATCGAGGTGTTCCCCAACTTCCCCTTCGTCTGGCCTTCGAACTGCGGCTCGCGCAGGCGGACCGACACGATGGCCGTCAACCCTTCACGGATATCCTCGCCCTGGAGGTTCTCGTCCTTCTCCTTGAGCGAACCCTTGGCTCGGGCATAGCGATTCACGACGTTCGTGAGGGCTTTCTTGAACCCCTCCTCGTGCATGCCACCCTCGATGGTGGCGATGCCGTTGGCGAAGGAGTGGATGGACTCGTGAAAGCCGGTGTTCCACTGCAGGGCGACCTCCACCTCCTGGTCGGCGTCGCTCTGGGTGTAGGAGCAGACCCTGCGGAACAGCGCCTCCTTCGACGAGTTCAGGTGCCGGACGTAGTCGACGATCCCCCCGTCGTAGCGGTGCACGACACTGGTCGCGTCACGCCCTGCGCGCTCGTCGGTGAAGCGGATCTCCAGTCCCCGGTTCAAGAACGCCATGATCTGCAGTCGCTCGGCGATCGTCTGGGACCGGAATTCCACCTCTTCGAAGACCGTGGGATCCGGCCAGAACGACACGGTGGTGCCGGTCCGGCCTCCCGGAGCCGGTCCGGTGACCTCGAGGGGGCCGAGCTGGCGGCCGCCGTCGACGAACTCGATCCGGTGGTGCCGGCCGTCGCGGTCGATCTCGAGTACCAAGCGCCGCGACAAGGCGTTCACCACCGATACGCCGACCCCGTGCAGACCGCCGGACACCTTGTACCCCGCTCCTCCGAACTTCCCGCCCGCGTGCAACGTGGTGAGCACCAGCTCGGCTGCCGAGCGGTCCGGGTACTGGGGGTGGGGCCCGACCGGGATCCCGCGCCCGTCGTCGACCACACGGCAGCCGCCATCGGCGAGCAAGGTGACCTCGATGCGAGTGCAGTAGCCGGCCATGGCCTCGTCCACGGCGTTATCCACCACCTCCCACACCAGGTGGTGCAGACCGCTCGGACCCGTCGAGCCGACGTACATCCCGGGCCGGGTCCGCACCGGCTCGAGACCTTCGAGGACGGTGATGTCACCCGCGTCGTAAGTCGAGGGCGGCACGGTGACCGCGCCATCTTCCACGTTCAACGCCACGAGCGCGCCCTTTCACGTACCGATGTCCGGGGACGGGCACCATCGTCACTGCCCGGGCTCCGATGCGAGCGACGTGGTGCCGAGACCCCTATTGTACCAGTACGCCGGTGGTCGACCGGCTCACACCGAGCTGGTCACCGAGCCGCCTCCACCTGTACGTCGATCCGCTTGGGGGCCGACCCAGGGCCGCACACCTCGGCGAAGCGCTCGAGCAGGCCGGGGGCGAGCCGGCGCACCTCCACTGCCCATGCCGGATGGTCCACCGCCACGCGTAAGGTCCCCGCGTCGAGCCGCACCGGGCGGACGTGCGCCGCCAGCGCCGGGCCGACCAGGATCTCCCAGGAGCCGAAGATGCTGGCGACCGCCGCCGGCTCGTGCATGCCGATCCGCCCGGCCACAGCTTCGAGGGCTTCGGCGAGCCGCACGGGCCCGTCGTGCCGGCGCCCCACTCGGCGCTGGCGAGTGGCCCTGCTACCAGCGGCGTCGCCGCCGACGCCACTCACGACGCGCCGGCCGCGATCCGGCCCTCGCTGACGTCGAGCACGCGATCAGGTGACACCCCCGACGGAGGCTCCACCGCGGTGGTCAGCAGCACCTGGCCGGTGGGGAGCTCGGCCACCAAGGCCGATGCCCGGACAGGGTCGAGCTCGGAGAAGACGTCGTCGAGCAAGAGCACTGGCGGAGCCCCGCCGTCACCGAGGATCAGGTGGTACGCGCCCAAGCGCAGCGCCAGGGCTACCGAGCGCTGCTCGCCTTGCGAGGCGTGCGTGCGCGCCGGGCGGTCCGCCAGCCAGACGAGCACGTCGTCGCGGTGTGGGCCGACGCCTGTCGCTCGGCGCCTCACGTCCTCGACCCGGCTGTTCGCAAGGGCGTCGCCGAGATCGCCCTCCCAGGAACGCTGATAGGCCAGGCGCACGCCGGGACCGACCCCGGCGATGCGACGGTGAGCTGCTGCCACCAGCGGGTCGAGCAGGTCCACCAGCGCTTGGCGGGCGTCGGCTAGGGCAGTCCCGGCGCTGGCCAGACGGGCATCCCATACGTCGAGGGTGGCGGCTGCCGCCGTGTCGATCCGACCGGCGCTCTGGTGCAGCAACGCGCCACGCTGGCGCAGGATCCGGTCCACGTCGCGCTGCAGCGCCTCCCAGCGCGAGTGGCGTGTGGCCAGCACGTCGTCCACCATCTCGCGCCGGCCGGCTGGGCCGCCGCTCACCAGAGCCAGGTCGTCGGGCGAGAACAGCACGACGCGCAGCGCCTCGGCCACATCGGCCCGCCGGGACACCACCTGGCCGTTGACCCGCACCTTGACCGGTCCCTCGCGCGGGATGTCCGCCTCCACGCTGAGCCGGCGTGCTGGGTCGGCCAGCTCGGCTCGGAGCACGGCGTGCGCCGTCCCGGCACGAACCAGTGCGTCGCGCGACGAGGTCCTCCACGACCGGCCGGTGGCCAGCCAGCTGAGCGCCTCGAGCACCGACGTCTTGCCGGCACCGTTCGGTCCGCGCAGCACGGTCAGTCCAAAAGGGTCGGGTTCTACGACCTCGGTGTCGAAGCACCGGAACCCAGTGAGCAACAGGGAGCGCACGGGCACCGCTGCCGGCTCACGATACCCGGACCGGCATCAGCAGGTACCGGTAGTCGTCGTGGTCGGGGGAGCGGACGGTCGCTGGTTTGGTGGCGTCGACGATCTCGAGCACCACCTCGTCCCCCACTGCCGCCTCGACCCCGTCGATGAGGTACGAGGGGTTGAACGCCACGGTCACCTCCTCGCCCTCGACCCGGGCGTCCACGCTCTCTGTCGCTTGGCCTAGGTCCTGGGACATCACCGACAGGTCGATGCCGTGGGCCGACGTGGTGAGCCGCACCGGCGTGGTGTTGTCCCGGACCAGCAACCTCACCCGGCGCAACGCGTCCACCAGCGAAGCTTTGCCCACGTGGACCGAGCTCGGATAGCTCGGCGGCACCAGCTGGCGGTAGTCGGGGAACCGGCCGTCGAGCAGCCGGGTCGTCAGCTGCACACCGTCGACCCAGAATGTGGCATCCAGCTCGCCGACCGAGAAGCCGATGGTGGCCGGCGGCACCGGGGAGCCACCCCTCGCGCCATCGCTCCCGTCTCCGTCCGCGTCGCCTTGTGGCACCGACCCGGCCACGTCCGCGTCGCCTTGTGGCACCGAAACCTCGAAGGCGCCGGTCGGCGAACCGGGCTCTGGCGCCAGCGACTGCACGACACCGGGCACGAGACCTACCGCGGGCACCGGCTCCGGAGCTCGGGCGGCGCTGTCCGGCGCCGGTGCCGTCGCCCGGCGGGATCGGCTCCCGCTGTCCTTCGCGCTGGCTGCCAGGAGTCGCTGCAGCTCCTTCAGGGCTCGTGCCGGTACCAGGATTTGCTCGGTGCCACCTGGCAGGTCGGCGCCCGCGGGCAGATCCCGCCAGGCGAGACGGTACGAGTCGGTGGCCACCAGACGGAGGCTACCGGGCTCTTTGGTGACGAGCACGCCGGTGAGCAGCGGGCGGGCGTCGTCGGTGGAGGCGGCAGGCACCACTTGGCGCAGCCCTTCGGCCACCCCGTCCACAGCCAGCGAGAGCTGCTCGGCCCGTCGCTCGGGCAGCACGGGGAAGTCCATGGCCGGATAGGTCCGTACCACGAACCTCGAGCGGGCAGCGACGATCTCGACCTCGTCTTCGAGGGCTTCCATGGTCACCGCACCGGGCTCCATGGCCCGGACGATGTCGGCCACCAGCCGAGCAGGGGCCACACAGACCCCGTCCGCGATCCCGACGGCTTCCACCTCGACTCGCACCGTCAGATCGAGATCGGTGCCGACCACGGCCAGGCGGTTGCCCTGGAGCTCGACCCGCACCCCGTTCGTGGCGGCGTTCGTGGCCATGCGGCCACTCACGGCACGCCCCGCAGTGGTCAAGGCGTCGACCAACGTGTCGCGTTCACACCGGAACTTCACACCCGGTCCTTTCCTTCGATGAATTGAAAATTGGCAAGGGAGGTAGTAAGGCCTGTGGATTGGGGAAAACACCCGGAACATCCTGGTGGATCTGGGTGTATGCATCCACTGCCCAGCGGGCGTCCTCCACCGGATCTGCCTCGGGGCGTGTCGCTGTGGCCAGGTTGTCCACCGGACCGGTTGTGGTCCACCGGATCGTCGACAGGGATCTCCACAGGTGGCCCACTGTCACACCCCGCTCTTGATGCGCAAGATGAGCTCGGTCACCTGGTCGTAGATCTGCCGGCGTTCTTTCATGAGCGTGGCGATCTTCTCCACGGCGTGGATCACGGTGCTGTGGTCCCGACCACCGAACTCCCGGGCGATGGCCGGATAGGAGAAGTCCGTCAGCTCCCGGAACACGTACATGCTGATCTGGCGGGCGATGACCAACGGTCGTCGCCGGCTCGGGCCACAGAGGTCTTCCACGCTGAACCCGAAGGTCTCGGCGGTGGTCTGCAAGATGAGCCCCGGGGTGATGCTGCGGGGCTGCGCGGCGGACACCAGGTCCGCCAAGACGTGCTCGGCCAGGTCACGGGTGAGCGGCTGGTGGTTGAGGCTGCCGTAGGCGGTCACCCGGATGAGAGCGCCTTCGAGCTCTCGGATGTTGTCCTTCACGTTGCTCGCGATGAACTCGAGGACGTCGTCGGGGACCGGCACGAGCTCCCGCTCGGCCTTCTTCTGCAAGATGGCCAGGCGGGTCTCGAGCTCGGGGGGCTGCACGTCGGTGATGAGACCTGAGAGGAAGCGGCTGCGCAGGCGGTCCTCCAACGTGGCGATCGAGCGAGGTGGACGGTCCGACGTGAGCACGATCTGCTTCGCGGCACCATAAAGGTGGTTGAACGTGTGGAAGAATTCCTCCTGGAGCGCTTCCTTGCGCTCCATGAATTGGACATCGTCGATGAGCAGCACGTCGCACTCGCGGTAGCGTCGCTTGAACGCGGTGGTGCTGGCGGTGCGGATGGCGTCGACGAAATCGTTCATGAAGGTCTCGGTGGAGACGTAGCGGATATGACGACCGGCGAAGTTCTCGGTGACGTAATTGCCGATCGCGTGGAGCAGGTGGGTCTTTCCCAGCCCGGCGCCGCCGTGGATGAACAGTGGGTTGTAGGAGCCCGCTGGTGTCTCGGCCACCGACAACGCAGCGGCGTGGGCAAAGCGGTTCGACGAGCCGATGACGAAGGCGTCGAAGGTGTAGCGAGGGTCGAGACCCGGCATCTCGGGGGTGGTGTCGAGACCCCGCCGACCAGCAGGTCGCGAGGCGGCAGGTCCCCTGGTGTCCAGCCGCCTCGCCAGGTGTGCGTCGTCTTCCCGCTCGGGCGCAAGGTGCCGGTCTTCGCGCTCGGGGCGATCTCGTGACCCGAACCGGCCCGAGGTCACAGGGTCTGCTGGCAGCGGGGACCGGTCCGGTGCTCCGAAGCGGTCCGCGACCTCGAGGGGGGCGTCGCGGCGTCGCTCCGCGTCGTCGCGCCGATCAGGTGCCACGGTCAAGGTGACGGTCACCGGGTGGCCAGCCACGTCGGCTGCCGCGGCGCTGATGAGCTCGAGGAAGCGACCTTCGATGCGGTCGCGAACCAGGCTGTTCGGGGTGGTGAGCACCCAGCTCGTCCCCTCGACTCGTGCGGGTCGGATTCCCGACAGCCAGGTCCGCCACGTCGCGTCGGCGACCTGGTCGCGCAGGGTACCAGCACAGCGGTTCCACAGGTTGTCGGTATCGTTCACCTGGGCCTCCGCCCTCTGTCCGCAGAGCTGTCCACAACGAAACCCACAGATGTGGACTTTCGGAGCACAGTCCGCCCGTACGGTCGCAGCCGCAGGCCGACGATCCCCCGAAGACCGGGATCCCTCGGTGGCACGATCGGAGGACCCCATCCCGGTGGAGGCACGGTACACCCGTGCAGCGCCGGCTGCGAGCGGCCAGGGAGCAGGTGGCTTCGAGCGCGCCGAGGCACCGTCTCGCGTCGGCTACGCTTCATGGCTTGCACCCCTGGCGGGCGCAGGCGGCGCGCCGAACGATACGCGGCGCGCCGATGGCGCAGCCCGCCCCGAGGCAGGGATCGATCGCAGTGAAACGTACGTACCAGCCGAACACACGCAAGCGCGCCAAGAACCACGGGTTTCGCCACCGCATGGCCACGCGGGCGGGCCGCAGCATCCTGCGGGCGCGTCGTCAGCGGGGTCGCCATCGGTTGTCGGCCTGAGGTCGAGTGCCCGATGACCTCTGGCGCATCGGGGACCGCGCGACGTTCGAGGCGCTGCGACGGACGAGGCGCCGGGCCCGCCAAGGTCCGGTCGGGGTGGCGCACGTACCCCCGGCGCCGGGCGACGAGCGGGTGCGAGTGGCCTACAGCGTCGGTCGGGCGGCTGGACCGGCTGTTCGCCGGAACCGGGTTCGGCGAAGGTTGCGAGCTGTGATGGCGTCGCTCGCCGGCGCCGGTCGGCTCGCGCCCGGAGCGTACCTGGTCTCGGCAGGTGCCGACGTCGAGCGCCTGACGTTCGAGGATCTCCGAGATCTGCTGGGCGCGCTGGTCGAGCAGGCGAGCAGGCGGGGAGGTGCCCGGTCGTGAGCGCCGGCGAGGGGGTGCTCGCCGGCGGCTGGTGGCGTCGAGCGCTGCGCCGGGCGGCTATCGGCGCGGTCCGCGTCTACCAGGCAGCTCGGGCGGGTCGCTCCTCCCCGTGCCGGTACTGGCCGAGCTGCTCGGCGTACGCGGTAGAGGCAATCGAACGCCACGGTGTGGGTCGAGGCGGCTGGTTGGCCATCCGCCGGCTGGCCCGATGCCATCCCTGGGGTGGGCACGGGGTCGACCCGGTGCCCGAATGAGGAAGGACCGACCGTGCACGTGACCCTCATCTTCGCCAGCACCCTGGGGAAGATATTCCAGCCGTTCTTCGACGCGATGGCATGGGTGATCGCCGCGTTCTATGCGGTGGTACCGAACTACGCACTGGCCATCGCGCTGCTCACCGTCGCCGTCATGGCGATATCGGCTCCGCTCACGATCAAGAGCACCCGGTCGATGTCGGCGATGAGCCGTCTGCAGGGCCCGATGAAGGAGCTGCAGAAGAAGTACAAGAACGACAAAGTCAAGCTCAACGAAGAGATGATGAAGCTGTACCGGGAGCACGGGGTGAACCCGGCCGCGGGGTGCGTGCCGCTGCTCATCCAATTCCCGGTGTTCATCGTGCTCTACGACGTCATCCAGGGGTTGACGAACACGGTGACCAGGAACCATCACCTGGTGGCCGAACCCCGCTACATCGGGCACCAGACGGCGCTGTACAAGAACCTCATCTTGCACCCGGGTGTGATGAGCTCGTTCGGGGTGAACCTGGCCCACACCGTGTTCAGCTCCGGGTCGTTGGTCCAGCGAGCCCCCTTCGTCGTCCTGATCGCCATTGCCATTGCACTGCAGTACTTCCAGATGCACCAGATGACCAAGCGCAACGGCAACAACGCCATGAACGCGCAAATGCAGTCAATGCAAAAGTTCATGCCGCTCATCTTTGCGGTCATCTACATCCGGATATCTGCCGGGGTAAACGTCTATTTCATAGTCTCCGCTTTGTGCCGGATTGGTCTGCAGATGTGGTCGTTCCGGACGATGCCAGTAGCCGAGCCGGCCCGGGTGGGGACCGTGAGCGGCGGCAAGCCGCCGCGAAAGACGCTCATGGAGCGCCTCGGCGAGGCACAGCAGCGAGCGCTCGAGCAGAAGAGCGCCCAGCAGGCGATGGCGCTGCGACCTGGCGCGCAGCGGCCGCCCGCCGGGCGTACCGGGTCTGGTACCCGTACGGGGTCTGGTACCCGTACCGGGTCTGGTACGGGGTCCGGTACCCGTGCCAGCGACGGGAGCCGACGCCCCGATGCAGCGAAACGTCGCCCGCCGACAGGCGGTCGCAGCCCCGGGACAGGCGGCCGCCCGCCGGGCGCACCAGGCAGCTCTGCTGGCTCCAAGCCCGCCCGCCCTGCCCGCCGCCCGCCGAGCGGTGAAGGCGGTGGACCGACTTCGAACGGCATGCCCGCCCGCCGCCCGCCGAGCGGTGAAGGCGGTGGAGCGGCCCCCGAGCGCCACCGGCGCCAGCGGCCCACGGGCGGTGCTCGACCGGTGGCGCCGCGACCGACGGGCTCGGGCTCCCCCGCGGACCCGCCGACCCGCGCGGCGCCGGCGGACCGACGCGGTGCCGGTGGCGCCGCGACCGACGGCTCGGGTGTCGACGGTGCCGGCACGAACGCTCCGGGCACGAACGGGTCGCATCGCGACGGGCCGGAGCCTCGGCCGGACCGCCCGCAGAAGAACACCCGAAAGGCTCCGTGAGACATGGAGTGGGTGGAGACGGTGGGCAGGACGCTCGAGGAGGCCAAAGATGCCGCCCTCGAGCAGCTCGGCGTGGATGTGAGCGACGCAGAGTTCGTGGTGGTTGCCGAGCCCAAGGCGGGGTTGTTCGGTCGCCTGCGGGGAGAGGCTCGGGTTCGCGCTCGGGTGCGTCCTGCCCAGCCTCGACCAAAGCGGGGTCGTGACCGGCATCGAGCTTCGGGCGACAGCCGACGCCGAGCCACCGGTCCTCGTCGCGAGGGGACGCCGTCCGCCCGAACGGAGATCGCCACCGCGGCGGGCAAAGCGCCGCGTTCGAAGAGATCGAGCTCGCGCTGGGATCCGCTGCTGGATGGCGGGGATGAGGCTGCTGCTGGGAGCGCGGCCGCTCCCGCCTCCGACGGCGCCGGTCCAGCCGACGGCAGATCGGGCGAGGGGCGCCGGCGCCGAGGTGGTCGTGGACGTGGGTCCGGTGGCGCGCCCCCCACTGCCGGCGAGGAACCCGGTGATCTTCAGGTGGACCCCTCCGAGGCAGATGGCGCCGAGCTGCTGGCAGCCGACGCCACCGTGGTCGCTGTCACAGCCAAGCGTGGTGACGTCACGACGGCCGATCTCGCAAGGATGGGGAGAGGCAGTGCCTTCGGTGCCGCCGATGGCGAGGAGATCAGCGACAGCACCGGAAGACGAGCTCGAGGCGACGACGACCAGCGCTCCAGCAGCGGACGTCGTGACGAGCGATCCACGCAAGACGCGGAGAAGGAGGAACCGGTGGGAGACATGACGGTGCAGGACCAAGGAGATGCGGCGCGTGTGTTCGTGCGAGATCTGGTGGAGCGCCTGGGTTTGCAAGCATCGGTCGACGTCCTGCCGGTCGACGAAGCAACCGTGACTGTGGCGGTGCAAGGCGACGAGCTGGGGATCCTGGTCGGACCGGGAGGCAGCACGCTGGCTGCTCTCCAAGAGCTGACCCGGACCTACGTGCAGAAGATCACAGGTGGTCAGAGTGATCGGATCATGGTGGATGTCGCCGGCTATCGCGCGAAGCGGGTCGCAGCGCTGGAGCGCTTCACCCGCGGCGTTGCCGAGGAAGTCTTGGCCAGTGGCCAGCCTCGGGCTCTGGAGGCCATGTCCGCCGCCGACCGCAAAGTGGTTCACGACACCGTCAACGAGATCGACGGTGTAGCAACGCGCTCGGAGGGCGAAGACGATCGACGCTATGTGATCATCCTGCCGTCCGAGCCTCGCGGTGACGGCTGAAACGACCTCGGCGAGTTCGGGGCTGCTCGACGCGCCATCCACCGTCACACGGGACCGGGCACCGATCCTGTGGTCCGCCCTCGAGCGCGCTCGGTCCGTCGGCGCGCTTGGTGATGGGCCGATTGCTCACCACGTCGGCCATGCTGCGGCGTATGCCTGGTGTGTGGCCGATCATGGGGACGACCCAGGTGGTGCTGTGCTCGATCTGGGGTCTGGGGCCGGACTGCCGGGCTTGGTCCTGGCCCACCTCTGGCCCGAGCGGAAGCTCGTGCTGATGGACAGCGCTCGGCGGCGCGCCGAGCTGCTGCTGGCAGCGGTCGAAGCGTGTGGTCTAGGGGACCGAGTAGAGGTGGTGTGCGCTCGCGCCGAGGAGGCTGCCCATGATCCTCGCTGGCGGGCGGCGTTCGGTGTGGTGGTGGGACGCTCCTTCGGCGCACCAGCGGTTGTGGCCGAGTGCTCGGCGGGCTTCTTGGCCCCTGGTGGCCTCCTGGTCGTTTCCGATCCACCGGTTGCAGCCCCTGAGCGCTGGCCAGCCGACGCGATGAGCGAGCTGGGACTGGTCGTTCATCGATCCATGGCGTCGCCCGTCCATCTGCAGGTTCTTCGGTCGGTGACCCCTTGTCCAGCGCGGTTTCCGCGGCGCAACGGTGTCCCAGCCAAGCGACCGCTCTGGCCTAGCCGCGCGGGGCGTTTGCCTGCATCTCGCTAGGGCCGAACCCGAACCAGAGAGTGCCGGGCTGCTCTGGTCTCTTGTCGGGCCTCTCGAGGAGGGAACGACCCGAGCCTCGGTACCTCGAAACCGGGGGCGGCGTTCAGGCCAGCAGGCGTTTCACGTGAAACGAGTGGGCACCCACTGTGAGCGATTGGCCGCACTCCTCGCGCTAGGAGGCAGTTGGGCTAAGGTGCAACCAATCAGCATCGATGACCACGCTTGTGGTCTGCCGGCCGCGCAAGGGGGTGCGGCGCGGCGCGACCTGCAGGGACTACGTCCGACCAGGGCGTGTGCAGCCGGGTGGATGGTGCAGGAGGGCCTCCTGCAGGCGTGCGTCATGGCAGGGGCTCGATCTCGCGAGAGCGCTGTGGAATGACTTCGACGAAGGAGCAAGGGTGGCCAAACGCAGGCGAAGCTGGCCGATGAACCCCATGGCTCACCTGGGTGGCGATGATCGACCACCCCGGGCACCAGATGATCAGGGGGAGAGGCCTGGCGCTGGTCAGCTCGATGGATCTGGCGAGCAAGGCGCTCCGACTCCCGAAGCGAGTGCCCCCAGGGGAGGCGTGGAGATGACTCGGCAAGAAGTCGGGGGAGCTGTGCCAGCGGTCGGGCCACCGGCGCACCTCGGTTCGCCTGGCACGACGCCTCGCGCGCCCTCTGTCGAGCAGGAAGGGGAGAACCGAGCCGCTGCGACCGAAGCAGCCGGGAGCTCGGATCGCCGCGACGACGGTGAGCCCACGTCCGATAGTGGCACGGTCGATGCCGGAGCTGCCCCGCCGGGCAACGAACAGGTCGAAGCCGGTGATCTCGGCAGATCTCCTGCCGCGACCATCGATGCCGATGTCGAGGAGCCGACCGGTACGGACGGTACCGGGAACCTGTCCACCGGGGCAGGGAACTCCACCGGGGCAGGGCACTCCACCGGGGCAGGGATCTCCACCGGGGCAGGGATCTCGGCAGAAGCCGGGACCGATAGCTATGCACCACGTCCGGTTCCCCGCATCATGGCCATCGCCAACCAGAAAGGTGGTGTCGGGAAGACGACGACAGCGGTCAACCTCGGGGCCGGGTTGGCAGAGCTGGGCTACCGGGTGTTGGTGGTCGACCTGGATCCACAGGGCAATGCCACCACTGGTCTGGGCATCGACGGCCGTTCGTTCGAGCTCTCCATGTACGACGTGCTGATGCGGGAAGCGGCTCTGGAAGACTGCGTAGAACCGACCAATGTGAAGAACCTGTTCGTCGCGCCGGCCACCATCGACCTTGCCGGCGCCGAGATCGAGCTGGTTCCAATGTTCAGCCGTGAGCTGCGGTTGCGGCGAGCTATCGACCCTGTGGTCGACGACTTCGACTACGTGCTCATCGACTGCCCTCCGTCGCTCGGTCTCATCACGGTGAACGGCTTGGCGGCGGCAAGAGAGCTGTTGGTGCCCATCCAGTGCGAGTACTACGCGCTCGAAGGCCTCGGCCAGCTGCTCCGCAACGTCCATCTGGTGCAGTCCAATCTGAACGAAGGGTTGGAGATGACCACCATTGTGCTGACCATGTACGACGCGAGGACGAAATTGGCCGAGCAGGTAGCCGACGAGGTCAGGAAGCACTTCGGCAGCCGAGTGTGCAAGAACGTCATCCCTCGGACCGTCCGGATATCCGAAGCGCCGTCGTTCGGTCAGCCGATCACAGTGTTCGATCCGAGCTCACGGGGAGCGATCGCCTATCGTGAGCTGGCTAGGGAGGTGAGCGGTGGTCCGACGTAGTGGTTTGGGGAAGGGGTTGAGCGCCCTTATCCCCACCGATGGTGCGAGTGACAAGCGGTCGACGTTCCGTGAGGTTCCCGTCGCGAACGTGCAGCCGAACCCGTACCAACCGCGGCGCCACTTCGACGAGGAGTCCATGGCGTCGCTGGCGGCATCCATCAGGGAGCTGGGGGTGTTGCAGCCGATCTTGGTGCGGGAGATCGCCGACGGGCACTACGAATTGATCGCGGGTGAGCGCCGGTGGCGCGCCGCGCGCCGTGCCGGTCACCAGACCATTCCAGTGCTGGTCCAGACCAGCAATGATGCCCACAGCCTCGAGCAGGCGTTGGTGGAGAACCTCCACCGCGAGGATCTCGACCCCATCGAAGAGGCGGCGGCCTTCCAGCAGCTCATCGACGATTTCGGGTACACCCACGATCGAGTGGCCAGTCGGGTCGGCAAGAGCCGGGCCGCCGTGACGAACACCCTGCGGCTGCTCCAGCTCCCACCGGGCGTGCAACGGGCGTTAGCCGAGGGAACGGTGACCGCCGGTCATGCCCGAGCGCTGCTGGGGAGCCCGGATCGGACCTGGCAAGAGTCGATGGTCACGCGCATCGTCACCGAAGGACTGACGGTGCGTGCCGTCGAGATGCTGGTTCGCCAGCAGACGAGCGGTCCCGAGAGGACGCAAGAGGCTACCGACGTGCCCACGGCCCGAGACCTACCGGTCGGAGACAGCTCGGCAGGCGGTGCTTCGCATGCTGGCGGGGACGGAGCGCCGCGCACGGCAAGTACCGATGCAGGTGAGGTACTGCGACGGCGGTTGCCTGCACCTGGTGTGGTCGAGCTCGAAGAGCTGCTCGCGACCTTCTTGAACACCCGGGTGAAGGTGGAGATGGGCAGCAGCCGTGGTCGGGTCGTCGTGGAGTTCGCCACCCTCGAAGACCTCGAGCGGATCTACAGGCTGATGGTCGGCACCGATCGAGGGTGAGAAGCAGACCAGGGATCTCGACCTACGGTCGATCGTCATTGCGCGGAGAGTAGGTTGTCGACTACTTGAAGTGAGATTATGGCAGACCGGAGGAGCGGTCTCCGCGAAATGCCACGCTTCGTAGCCCCTAGAGCATCGGTTGTAGGTCAGCTCGATCCACAACCTGTGCATGAGGCTGTGGACAACGGTCGACCTGAGGGCGCGACCCGAGCTGGAGACCGGGCGCCAGGCGAGCGGCCGATCGGAGAGCAGGAGCGCACACCAGCGTGACCAGCAGTTGTGCACCTCGGCACGATGCCCCGCCTGGGGACCGGGAGAGCGACCGGGAGTGGCGGATCGCTGCCGGAGCCAGAGCCTGCCGGAGCAAGAGCCCGCCGGAGCCAGAGCCTGCCGGAGCAAGAGCCCGCCG
>JAKAQW010000265.1 GCA_021819525.1 Actinomycetes bacterium | reverse complement strand
GCGATGCGCATGGTTCCCTCCGTCCGGCCAGGCGGCCTTGGTCGCGGCTTCGGTGGCGACGGCCCCAGAAGCCGATTCTTGACCCAATCTATTGACTTTTCTCGCGGAGTGGTGCACCAGATCGGTCGGCGCCGTTGCGAGGCAGACGGCAGCGGGGTCCCACCCACTAGCTCCCGGGACGTCGGCACTGCTCGGTAATCGGGCGTCGTCCCGGCAGGTCGGCACGTCACGCGCGAGAGTTACTACTCACCGGGAGGACGCCCACGGCGAGCGTTCACCTGACGCCTACGGAGAGTCCATCATTTTTGACGACGACTCGGCCGGGTCGCCCGTGAGACGGTTGCTTGGCTCATGCATGGGCAGGGGCTCTGAGGCTGGCAAGTTGCGCCTCGGACGTGAGTCAGCAAGGGGCACGCATGCGATATCGAACTCCGTTGGTCGCGGGCGTCGTAGGAGCCGGGGCGCTGACCCTGGTCCTCGTCGGACCCGGTAGCTTCGCCAGCTTCGTCAGCACCACGTCTGCCAACCAGTCGTTCAAGGCAGGAACGTTCCAGCTCGAGTCGGTGGCCGGCACGCCGTCGGTGTCAGGACCACTCATCGGCGACGCCAACTCCATCGGCCAGCCGAAGCTGTCCTCGTCGACGGGAGCCCTGCCTGCCGTCCCCAACGGGAACGCACTCCAGTTCACCCTCGACAACCTCAACCCCGGGGACACCTACACCGAGCCGGTGACCATCTACGACGTAGGCACGCTGCAGGGTCAGGTCGACAAGGTCACCTACACGCCAGACGCGAGCGCTTCAGCGCAGGCACTCGAGCGCTACCTGACGGTCGAGGTGCAGGTGCAGGTCAACGGCGTGTGGACCGACGTCCACACCAGTGACAGCAGCGGTGCAGCCGGTACTCCGATCCCGGCGAACGTCCCCTCCACCTTCTACCTCGACTACTCGTTCGGGCCCCAGTACCTCCAGCCGAACCCGAACCTCTACTCGGCCAGCCAGGCGAGCGCCAACGGCTTCAGCACCAACGAGCTGTCGGCGTCGTTCCGCATCGTCTTCGCCTTCACCGACTCGACGACGAACCCGAACGGGGCGAACGGGTCGATCCAGAACCAGAACAGCGCCCAGGGCGTGAGCGCCTCGCCCACGGTGAGCTTCGTCGCCACCAACACCCCGTAGCGACCTGACGCCGCGAGTCGGTCCCGCCCCGGGCCCGTCGTCGTGCACCGCACGTCGACGGGCCCGGGGCGACCGGCGCGCCAGGCGCTCCGAACCCAACTGAGGGACTGACCTCGAGTCGTGAACGGGGAGGACGACATGGCGACACCGACCACCGCAGCGAGCAGACAGGACGCCACACGACCCGCCCGCGAGCGCGCTCGTCGGCGGGCACTCAAACGGCTCGTCACCGCGACGGTGCTCGCAGCCCTCGTCGCGGCAGCGACGACGGGGATTGTCGGCGTCGCCTCGGGTGCATGGCAAGTACGACCCATCCTCTCGGGCAGCATGCGCCCGGGGTTTCCCGTCGGCGGCGTCGTCGTGACCCAGCGCGTGCCCCTCGACAGCCTGCACGTCGGCGACGTCGTCGTCTTCCATATCCCGCATGATCCCGGGGCGACCTACGTCCACCGCATCGTGTGGCTCGAGCACCGTGGTAACGAACTTCTCGTGCGCACGAAAGGTGATGCCAACACGGTCCCCGACCCCTGGACCCTCAACGTCCACGGTCCCGTCGCCTACCAGGCGCGCTTCACGCTGCCACTCATCGGCTACGCCGCGGTGTGGCTCCACTCCCCCACCGGCAGGAACGACATGGTGGCTGTCGCCGGGCTGGCCTTCGTGGTCGGAGCGCTGGCCCTCGCTTTGGAGCTGGTCCGGGAGCGCCGCGCCCGCGGAGCGGCGGGCGACCCGTCGGACACGCTGTCGTCGGTGTCCTGAGCGACCAGCCGAACGGGGAACCGGCTTCGGCGACGGGCTGCTGCCCGCAACGCCTCGGGTCCTCGCTCGTCACGACACCATCGAGGGGCGCTGGTCAACGCCGTGGCCGTTCTGGACGCAGCTCTACGCAGTCCCGTCCCGACCCTGCCCTCCAAAGCCCCTGTCCTCCTCGCCGTCAGCAGTGGTGCGCCGGTGCATCGAACGTGGCCACCAGAAGTGCCAGCCGCGCAACGCGGCGATCGTCGGCACGATCCGAGTTGCCAGCACGTTGGCCGTCAGGAGCACCCCCAGGGCGACGGCCAATCCGATCTCTTCCAAGAGCGCGATCCCGGTCAGCACCAGCGACGCGAACGTGCCGGCGAGGACGACGGACGCTGCCCCGACAGCCGGAGAGCCGTAGAGCACCGTGGTCCGGGCCGCTTGCCGGGGTGAGGCACCGGATCCGAACTCCTCGCGCAGGCGGGCAGCCATCAAGATGTTGTAGTCCGTGCCGACCGCCATGACGAAGAGGTAGCCGACGACCGGCAGGACGAAGTCGAGCCCGGAGAAGTGTGCGGCCGACAGGAACACCAACGAGATGGACCCGAGGGTGGCCACGTAGGCCAGGATCACCCCGACCAGCAGGTAGGCGGGCGCCACGACGGCACCGAGGAGGGCGCCGAGGATGACTGCGATGACCGCGAGGGCGATCGGGAACACGAGCTTCATGTCGTGGTCGAGGGCGGTGCGGATGTCGGCAACCTGCGACGTCGTGCCACCGACCAGGGTGCTCGCACCAGGCACCCCGGTCCGCGCCGTGGCATCGATCGGTCCGGTCACGGCGGCCAGCGCCGCAGCCGAGTACGGGTCGGTGTCCAGCACGACCACGATCAGCGCCGAACGACCGTCGGGCGAGTACTGAGGGGCCTCCACCAGGCTGACCCCGCGGTCCCGGGAGAACCGGGCGGCCAGGTCGACGACAGCAGGGTGCGCCAGCCGGTGGCGGTCGACCACGAAGACGTCAGTCGGTCCGAGCTCGCCAGCGGGGAACGCCGAAGCGATGGTGTCGTAGGCCTGACGGCTCGGCGTGCTGGCAGGCAGCTCGGAGAGCTGGTCGTAGGTGGTCCGGTAACCGGCCAAGCCGGCGGCCAGGGCCCCGAGCACGGCGACCGAGACCACGAGCACGAGCGCCGGTCGACGGGCAACAGCCCTGGCGATCAGCTTCGACCGCGACCAGCGGGATCGGCGAGGGCGGGCCGGGTCGGAGGGCCAGAAGACGGCGGGGCCGACCAGCACGAGGACCGCAGGGACCAGGGTGAGGGCGGCCAAGGAGGTGAGCGCAACCCCCACGATGAGGCCGGGGGCGAGCGTCCGCAGCTCGCCGAGGCTGGAGACGAGCAGCGTGGCAAAGGCCGCCATGACGGTGGCGGCGGCCGACACGATCACGGTGCCGGCCCGGACGACGGCGAAGCGGAGGGCGCCAGTCGGGCTGTCCCCGGCAGCCCACCGCTCTCGGAACCGGAAGACCAAGAACACGAAGTAGTCGGTTCCGACACCGAACATCACCACGATCAGCAGCGGGGCCATCACCGAACCGACCTGGTACCCGAACCAGTCGGCGAGGTCGGCCGTGAGCGCCTGCGCCACCTGGTGGACGATGGCGATGACCACCAGGGGCAGGATGGCGATGATCACGCTCTGGAACACGAGGGCAAGCAGGACCAGGATGATGGCGACGGTGGCCACGTCGATGATGGTCTCGGCGTGGGAGAACTCCGCGGTGGAGTCGACGCTGATCGCCGCAGTCCCGGTCAGGCCAGCCACCAGACCGGTGCCGGCGAGCAGGCGGCTGCTCTGGCTGCGGATGGCAGCCACCGCCCCGTTGGTGGCCGGCGCAGCGATCTGACCGGTGAAGGTCACCTGGATGATCTGGACCCGCCGGTTCGGGGACACCAGGAACGGCGAGGTGCTCACGGAACCGACCGCACGCAGGTGGTCGGCATCGAGACGGGCCGCGAGCGACGCCACCGTGGCCTGGTCCTTGGCGGTGAGCGGCCCGCGGTGCGCTCGGGTGACGGCGATGGTGCCCGAAGCACCGGCAAGGGACGGGAAGGAACGATCGGCCACGT
>JAKAQW010000264.1 GCA_021819525.1 Actinomycetes bacterium | reverse complement strand
AAAGGCGAGATGGGGGTGGAGGAACCGGTAGCGTTCGGAAAGCTGGGCCACAAGGCGGATGGCGTCGGGGTTGTCGGTTCGGTCGGCGGCGACGGCCCTGAGCGTCTGGTCGGTGATCGCTGGCTGAGCCGGGGTCTTCGGCGCGAAGAAAGCAGCGCACCAGGTGTCCGCGACGAGCTTCGCAAGCCGGACATCGGGGGAAGATTGGAGCTCTTCCCAGTGCTGCTGTTTGGCCCGGAGAGCGTCAGGCGTGCTGTCGTCCTCGGCGTCGAGCACCTGGACGGCTTTGGCGAGCTGATCGGCGACAGCGAGCGCCGAGTCGCCGAGGGCGAGGAGGCCCTGGTTGCGCTGGCGGCGCTCGGCGGAATTGGTCTTCTTGCGGGCCGTCGCCGTTGGCTTGTCGTCGCCCTCGATCGGCTTGAAGGCCTGGTCGGGGATCCCTTGGGCGATGAGGCGGGGGGTGGCGCCGACGAGCCCGTTGCCGCATACGAGGTGGTGGTCGAGGAAGCGGAGCGGGAGGCCGGGTTCGACGGCATCCAGCCAGAGGTTGACCTTGGCGAGCTCGATTGCCATGGGGTTCAGGTCGATGCCGTAGATGCAGCGGCCGACTACTTGGCGAAGCGCGTGGCGGACCGCTTCGGGGGTGGGGTTGAGCTCGCCGGTCTCGGCTGCGGCGAGGCGCGTGGCGATACGCCGGGCGGCCGCGGTGAGGAAGTGCCCCGAGCCACACGCCGGGTCGAGCACCTTGATGGCGAGGATGGCTGCGGTCGGGTCGGGGGCGGCCTCGGCTTCATCAAGGAGCGGGTCGAGGGCCTGATCGAGGAGCGCGGAGATCAGGGCGGTCGGGGTGTAGTAGCTGCCGGTCGACTTGCGCTCGCTGCCGGCGACGGAGACAAGCTCGAAGCGGGCCGCGTCGAGCTCGAGGCGGGGGTGGAGCTCGAGGAGGCTCTCGTAGACGCTGCCGAGCTCTTCGGGCCCGAGGTTGGCGAAGTCGACGCGCTGGAGGGTGTGGTCGTGCTCGGTGTAAGCGAGGTGGCGGACGGCGTCGAGGAGGTCGCTGTTGGAGAGCGCTGCGCCGTCGAGGTCGGGGCAGGCATCCGGCGACCAGAGGAATGAGCCGAGCGCTGGGACGCCGATGGCGGGAAGCCCTTCGCCGCCGAGCGCGTCAAACACCGGCCGGAGCGACGCGAACAGGTCGACGTGGCGACCGCCTCGATGGCGCCGTGCTTGGTCGCGGGTGCGCCCGAGTGAGTAGTACCGGGCGTAGCGGCGGCGCGCCTCGTCGCTGGTGCCCGGCGGGTGGAAAAGGTCGCGGTCTTCGGCGACGAGGAGGAACACGAGGCGGTAGACGAGCCGGAGGACCTGGCGGTGGTAGTCGTCGGCGGCGAGCTCGCCGTGGCGGAGCCGGTCGCGCAGCGCCGTGTTGGCGGGATGCGCCAGGAATCCGCTGCCGAGGGCGGTGATGGCCCGTTCGAAGCCGGTGCGGAGCCGATCGAGTGCTCGCACGCCTTGTTGGCGGGCCTCCTCGATCCACCGCTCGAGCCAGCAGTGTGCTGGTTGGTCGGCTTCGAAGCGGCTCTCGTGGCAGGCCATCCACAAGACGGCGAAGTCAGTGAAGACCTGGTCCGAGAACATCGCCTCGAGGTCGAACTCGACGTAGGCGGCTCTGGTCAAGCTGGTGTTGTCCCGAAGGAGCCGGATGCGCCTGCCGTTGGAGAGGATTGCCCAGAGGTGGTCCTCGGAGCGGTTGAGGAGCTCTTGGGCCATGGAGAACGGCGCCGCGCTGGCCGCGCCGGCGACGCCTCTGGTGCGGCGGTCGAGCTCGACGTCGGTGCCGAGGAGGTGGATGGGGACCGCCCCCCACAGGTGCGAGATGGGGTAGTCGCGGCCACCGACACTGAGCGCGCTCGTGCGTTGGAGCCGGCCGAAGCCGAGCTCAGCGAAGAGCGGGAGCAGCCAGCGTTCTCGGGTGATGGTGGTGGCGCGCTCGCCGCTGGGCAGCGTGGCGAGCTCGGTTGCGTAGGTGCTCCATGCGCCCTGCAGCTCGGTCCACGAGCGGTTGATCGCGTCGCGAAGACGCCGTCCAGGCGGGAGGTGGTAGTCATCCGCACTCGTGCCCGAGACGGTGGTCGGCTGGCGGGCGAGCCGGGCGAGCAGGTCGACAGAGAGCAGACCGCCCTCGGTGGTGATGGTGACAAACGGGCTGCGGGGAGCCATGTCAGGCGGGGAGGTAGAGGTAGCAGCCGAGGACGTCGACGGGCAGGTGGGCCTTGACGGTGACACGCGAGCTGGCGCCAGCGTCGCGTCGGACTCGCCGGTGGGTGGTGGCGAGCTCGCGTGCTCGATCGGCGGCCTGGGCCTCGAGGGCGGGGGCGAGGAGCGCGGCTCGTTCGACGAGGTGGCGGAGCAGCTCGGCGCGCTGTTCGGGGGCGACGTTGGCGGCGGGTGGGAGCCCGAGGAGCGCTTCGGCGTCCTCCGCGGACAGCCAGGTGGCCGATCCGGGGCTACCGGCGAACCCGACGACGGCGAGCTCTTCGGCCAAGAGCGTGCGGTCGGGCTCCTGGCGCCGTCCGAGGGTGAGGTCGAAGCGGTGGCGGACGAGCAGCACCGTGGTGGTCGCCTCGACTGCCGTGGTGCGGATCGACCCGCAGCGTGCGGCGGGGCTCGTGGCGTGGCGGTCGAGGGCGGTGTCGAGGAGGTAGCCGGCGAGCCCGGCGACGACCGGGTGGGTGCGTGAGAGGTAGGTCTCGCCGGCGCGCAGCGTGGGCTGGTAGCGGCCGACGAGCTCGTCTGTGTCCATGCCAAGCAGGTCTCGCGCCGCTCGGGGCAGCCCGCCGAGGGAGATGCGCACCGGGTCCGTGGCGAGGGTCGTGCCGTCGCCGGCGATGGTGCCCCCGAGGGCTGAGACCGCGTCACGCACGAAGCGGGCGACATCTGCACCCGAGCCGATCGCGGCGCGTACAGCGTCGAGCTCGGCGGCGACCTCGTCGGTCGAGAGGGTGTGCTGGGCATAGCGGGTGCGAGAGCGCTTCTCTTTCTCCGCTGCCCGGTCCCACTCGGTGAACAGCGTCTCCTGCACGGCTTTGACCGGAGCGGCGAACAGGCTGAGCTGGCGGTTCTCTTTCGTGAAGAGCCGTTCGAAGACGCTCTCGATGAACTCGTCGTTGCTTCCGGGCACCGGGATGGAGATCCCGAGCTCGGAGCGGATCTTTCGGTGCTTGCGGAGCAGGACGTCGAGGACGATCTCGTCGATCACGTTGTCGACGCCGTAGATCGTGGCGACCTTCACCGTCGGTGACGGCTGGCCGTAGCGGTCGACGCGGCCCTCGCGCTGCTCGAGTCGGGTGGGGTTCCACGGCAGGTCGTAGTGGACGACGGCGTCGAAGCGCTCCTGAAGGTTGATGCCCTCCGATAGGCAGTCGGTGGCGACGAGCACCCGGCGCGCCATCTCGCCGAGGGCGGCCACCCGGCTCTCCCGCTCGGCAGGGGGAAGCACGCCGGTGACGCTCTCGATGGCGACGCCGTCTCCAAGGGCCCTGGCGAGATGCTCGGCGACGTAGTCGGCGGTCGGGATGAACCGGCAGAAGACGATCGGGTTGTAGCCGTCGGCTACGAGCTGGTGCACCAGCTTGGCGGTGTGGGCGAGCTTCGCGTCATCGGTCCCCGCCAGCTGTTCGGCCTGCTCGGCCATCGCCCGCAGCCGCCGCCGATCGGCCCGGTCGCCGCCGCCTCCACCATCGCTGCCGTCGGGGTCAGGATCGGCGCCCGGCGCGGCGTCAGGACGCCCGGCATCATCGGCGTCGTCTTGGTCCAAGACACTGCGCCGTCCGGCGTCGTCGGCCTCCTCGACCGTCGTCGTCCGGGCGGGGGCCGCCCGGTTGCGCAGCGTGGCCGCCGCGGCCGCCGGGCTCGAGGCCAGGCTGCGCAGCAGCGCGAGCACGCTCCACCACCGCACCCGCTGGCGGTGCCGGCCGCCGCGCTCATCGGCGACGGCCTCTCGTGCCCAGGCGACAACCTCGTCGACGAAGCTTCGGTAGGCGGCGGTGAGCTGGT
>JAKAQW010000263.1 GCA_021819525.1 Actinomycetes bacterium | reverse complement strand
ATTCCTTGCTGCCATCTGTCCGCTGCACCATCTGTGGCTCGGCTACCGCCAGACCCTCCAATACGTCAGTGTTTTGCCTGCTCGCCTGGCTCGTTCCCCGCACTGCGTGTTGGTTCGTGCCCCTACCTCCACCCGTCTTACCCATGCCACACCCTCTTTCGGTCGTGTTGGACAGATGGTGCCACCGAGCGAGCGGCCACCCCCACCCCCCACCGTGTTGACCGGGCCGCCACCCCCACCCATTGTGGACAAACGTCCCCCACTGGGGACGCCTGTCCGGGCGCCGGGGCGATGAGCTGCCCGTTTGTGGCGGCGAGCCCTCAACCGTCGTGCTTGAGCAGGTAGCGGTTGGACACGACCTTAAACGTGGCCCGATGTCCCAGCTCGGCCAAGGCCCTGCCGTCGGCCTGGTGCCACACCATGCCCTCGGCGGCCCGCCCCGGAGAGACAACGGAGTCGATGTGCTCGGCCTGGGCGACCGCCTCCTCGGCGCTTCCTGGCAGGATGAGGTCGAGCACCGGCACCGCGTGCGCTAGGGCCTCACCCGGCCACCTGTCCCGCGCTACGGGCTCTCTGCCGACCAGGAAGGCGAAGATCCCCACCCGTACGCCCTTCACGCCGAGCGGGTTCTTCTGGATCCCCTCCCCATACACCTCGCACTGCACGCCACATCCTGGCTCGAGCCAGGTGTCGATGCGATGAGCCCGCACGGCGTTCCAGTACAGGTTGTCACTGTCGCCGATCTCGTAGTTGCGTCCGCAGACGTGCAAGACGCCATCTCTGTCGCGAAACACCGACATGGAGGTGCCGTCCAGCTTCTCGGTCCCGAGCCACGGCCCGCCTGCCACGATGGCGTCCCACACCCCGGCGAGGTTCTGCGCCCGCTCGGAATCGGTTCGCTGGCCCAGGTGCTCGGGGAACGTGCCGATGATGTCGCCGCCAGCGAGGACCGCCGGCGGCTCGTACTTGAGGACGCCGAGTCGCTCTGCCAGATCCCCGCCACTACCCAGTTCGGGGAAGTCTGCGGCAGCGAGCACCAAGCCCTGCGAGTACACGCCGCGCAGCCGGGCCGTCTTTAGGCGATGGCACATCCGCCCATCGACTTCTTTCGTGCCTCGAGGGGCCAAGAAGGAGAAGCGTGGATCGTCCAACGGCAAGAGCGAGTCGATCTCGAAATACACGCAGCGCTCCCCAACGCTCACCTCCCCGATCTTGGTGACCACCTGCCACCCTCGCACCGTGACGACCTCGATGGCGTCCGCGTCGGGGATGGGCTGTACTCCCGTGACGGTCTCGATGGTGACGAGCTGGCGGCGGTCGCTGCTCGTGGCGCTGGTGCTGCCTGTCTCCATGCACAAGAACGTGCCACCGCCAGCCCCGAGGCCCATCAGTCCATGGCCGTGGACCGTCCAGCGCATGAGCGAAGTGCGTCGACAGGAAGGTAGGGGCTTGGGCTTCATCCTCGTTCCGCAGCGCAAGCCACGTGATGCTGATGCGGGGTTGGACGAACGCTACCATCGGCCCGTTGCCCCCTGGCCTGCGGACTGCCCACACGGCCATCGGCGGCACCATTTCAGCATGAGACCGACAAGGAGGAGGGATCATCTTCATGGAAAAGAGGACATCAGGGCAAAATGGTGGCTCGCAGCCCGCAACTGGAAGCAGCGGCGAGTTGCTTTCCGGGCGCGCCCGCCAGCCGAACCGCCCGATAGCCGTCACTCGGCGCTGGTTGGCGAAGATCCTACGTTCCGCAGGTCTGGCGACCTCTTCACCGTGATTTTCGGGGACCGAAGTGCTCGCCACGCGAAGCGATCCGGAGGGAGAGCTCCTCGAGGTCGCTGAGTAGCGCACGTAACCGCTGAGCCTCGGCGAACCATACGCCGTAGTGCTCCCACTGGTCGTCGGTCAGATTGACCGTGACTGTCTTGTTCTCGATCTTGCGCGTCCACTGGTGATAGGGGCCGTGTAGCTTCGGCGGTTCGGCCTTGCATGCGCAGTTGGGCTTCCCGCAGCGCATCGTGCGTTCGAGCAGGCTGCCGGGCAGCGCGAAGCCAGCTCTGGCGAGCCGGGCGGCGATGGCTTCGCGACTCGCTTCGTCTCGTGCGTTCGGTTGGGCCACATCGCCTCCTTCGGGCCTCATTGTCGCGGGGATCCACCACTCTGGTGCGCCACAGTAGCAGACTGGGGACATGACACAGCCACAGTCGGGTCGCATCCAGGTCGACCCCGCCGCCCTTCGGGTCGGCTCGAGCGCCATCGGCGCCTTGCCGGTCGTGAACGCCGTGCTCGCCCGGCTCGGCTTCGACGAGCTGGTGGCCTCCTATCTCCCCGAGCCGGACCCGCGTTGCCGGATCACCTCGACCAAGGCGATCGGCGTGCTCGTGCGTAACCTTGCCCTCGGGCGCCAGCCCCTCTACGGGCTGTCGGCGTGGGCAGGCGGCTGCGATGCTGCGCTGCTCGGCCTGTGTGACGGCGAGGCGAGGTTGCTCAACGACGACCGGGTGGGACGAGCCCTCGACGAGCTGTTCTCATCGGACCGGGCCAGCCTGCTCACCGCTCTCAGCCTCCGGGCGATCCGCCGGTTCGGCATCGAGGTCAGCGAGCTGCACAACGACTCCACGTCGATCACCCTCTACGGCGCTTACCGGGACGCCACCGCCGCGCCGCGTGGCGGCGTGGCTCCGCCGGTCCCTGAGCGGGGGTTCTCCAAGGATCATCGCGGCGACCTGTTGCAGCTGGTGGAGATATTGACCGTCTCGGCCGACGGTGCGATCCCGATCGCCCATCGCCTCGCAGACGGGTCGACCGAGGACTCGACCACCCACATCTGCACCTGGGATCAGCTCGTTGCCATGCTCGGCACGGCAGCGTTCTGCTACGTAGCGGACTCCAAGCTCGCGACGCGCGACAACATGGACCACATCGCTCAAGGCGGCGGGCGGTTCCTCACCATCTTGCCCAAGACCCGCAAGGAGGACGCGACCGGGCGGGCATGGATCGCGTCGGGAGCGGTGGCCTGGGAGGAGATCGCTCGCCGCCCGGGCAAGCGCAAGGACGGCCCCGACGAGGTCTACTGCGCAGCCGAGGCCCCGAGCTGTTCGGCGGAGGGCTACCGCATCGTCTGGATCCGCTCGTCGGACAAGCGGGGACATGACGGCGCCGCCCGAACCGATCGGATCGAACGCGCCCGGGTCGCCCTCGGCGAGCTCAACGAGAGCCTTGGCTCGAAGCGCTCACGGCTCCGGACCCAAGCAGCCGTCGAGGAGGCAGTGGCCGCGATCGTAAAGGAGACTGGCGCTGGTCGGTGGGTGAGGGCCACCGTCGGCGACACCATCGACTACGAGCACCGCCAGGAGCGACGTGGCCGTCCGGGCAAGGACACCCGCTACCGCAGGATCGAGCACCACCGCTTCTCGGTCTCCGTTGCGATCGACGCCGAGGCGGTGGCCTACGATGCGGCGTCAGACGGCTGCTTCCCGTTCGTCACGAACGAAACGGTGCCACCAGCGGAGCTGCTGCGGATCTACAAGGTCCAGCCGCACCTCGAGCGGCGCCACGCCACCTTCAAGGGCGTGATCGAGGCCGCCCCGCTCACCTTGAAGAGCAACGCCCGCATCGACGCGCTCGCCTTCTGTTTGTACGTGGCGCTCCTCGTGCATGCGCTCATAGAACGCGACCTGCGTCGGGCAATGGCCGCCGGCGGCATCGCAAGCCTCCCGCTCTACCCCGAGGACCGGGCGTGCGCCACCCCCACCGCCGCACGCGTGTTCGAGTTGCTCGAACCGCTCTGCTCGACGGCCATCTTCCACGCCGGGGAGCTCCTCGCGGTGTCTCCGCCTACGCTTGACCCTCTTCAGCGCCGGATTCTCACCCTGCTGAAGGTCCCCCATCGTGCCTATCGATCAGCAAGCTGGACGCCCGGATATTCACGCTGAAGCCATCACTCGACCTGCGGAACGTAGGACGAAGGGCATCTGTGGGGCAAAAAGAGGGTCGCCATCCCGATCGGTGCCGTGACCGGTGTTGACGACGGTGTCGCGCTCAACCTCACCAGGGACGAG
>JAKAQW010000064.1 GCA_021819525.1 Actinomycetes bacterium | reverse complement strand
GGACAGGCGGTCACAGCGCGTGGAGGGACACCCCACCCGGGACCCTGCGAAACGCGAACCCAACCAGGACCGCTCGCCGCATGAGCACCCGGGAATCCCACGGCTTCAGCTGTGGGAGGGACGTCAACGAACGTGAACGCCGACAGGTGGGGAGACGAAGGTGATCGCCTGGCACAATGGAGCGATGCGCATCGCCATGGTCTGTCACGGCAACATCTGTCGGTCCCCGATGGCTGCGGCCGTGGCGCGGGCATTGGTGGCAGAGGCTGGGTTGACCGAGACGGTGGTCGTCGAGTCGTTCGGGACCTCGCGCGAGCATGCCGGGGAGGGCATCGACCCTCGTGCCGCCGCCGCGCTGGCGCGCCGGGGCTGGTCGACGACCGGGCACCACGCCCGCCAGCTTCGAGCCGCCGACGTGGCTTCGACGGATCTCGTGCTGTGCGCCGATCGAGCCAACCTGCGCGATGTGCTGCGTCTGGGGGTCACCGACGCCGACGTGCGGCTGCTGCGCTCCTACGATCCTGACGTCGGCACCGACGACGAGGTCCCCGACCCGTGGTTCGGGAGCGACGCCGACTTCGACCGGGCACTGGACCTGATCGAGCGGGCCTGTCAGGGGCTGGTCGGGCAGCTGGCCGCCGTCTGTCGCTGACTGCCGTGGCTGGCTGAACGCCATGGACAGGCGGGTGTCGCATGGCGCTGCAGGCGTGCCGGACCTGGTCGTCGCCGCTGCCACCCGAGCCCTCGGCGGGTCGCCGCAGCCCCGAGCCCTCGGTGGCGGCGCCTACGCGGTTGCCCGCAGCGGTCGCCAGCTGGTCGTGAAGGTGGGGCCCGGTGTCGCCGACGAGGCGGCCGGCCTCCGGGCCATCGCCGCGGTGCCCGGTGCGCCTCCGACGCCCGAAGTCGTGCACGGTGGACCCGACGTGCTGGTGACCACGTGGGTCGAGCAGGGGCCGCGCGAGGCGGGCGCCGAGGTGGCGCTCGGGCGGGCGCTGGCCACCTTGCACGGTGCTCGCCAGAGGAGCTGGGGCGGCGGCTCCTCGTGGATCGGGCGTTGCCCGGTGGATCCCAGGCCGCCGGAGCCCGACGATGCCGCCTCGTTCTACGGCACCCGCCTGCTCGACCTGGCGGGTCGCTGCGGCCTGGTCACTGCGGTCTCGGCAGCGGTGGAGCGCCTGGAGGAGCTGCTGCCTGGTGGTGGACCCGTGCTCGTGCACGGTGACCTGTGGTGGGGGAACGTGCTGTGGGGCGCCGACGGTCGAGGCTGGCTCATCGACCCGTCGGTCCACGGCGGCCACCCCGAAGAGGATCTCGCCATGCTCGGGCTGTTCGGCCCGGTCCCCGACCGGCTCCTCGGCGCCTACCAGGAGATCCGCCCGCTCGAGGCCGGCTGGCAGGCACGAGTGGATCTCTGGCAGCTCTACCCGCTCCTGGTGCACGCCGTGCTCTTCGGCGGCACGTACACCGCTCGGGCCCGCACGGTTGCCGAGCGCTACCGCTGAGCTCCTCGAAGTGGCCCGGGCGGCGGCTCGCCGGCAGGGCCACGAACGGCCGCGCGAGCGCTGGCCCGCTGGCCGAGCGCCGGCTCGGAGCGCTGGCGCGCAGCGGTGCGCCATGATCAGGACGTGGTCGATCCGCTCCTCGTCGGACGCTCGGTGGTGGTGGACCCGGGCGCGCCTACGCCTGCGCCGTGGGCGGGCTGTCCCCGGGTGAGCGTCTCACAGGTGGACGGGGCGCTGGCCGACGAGCTCACAGCCGCATGGCGCTGCCGGCAGTCGCTGGTGATCGAGCTTGTCCCCGGTCTCGGGCTCGACGACCCAAGCGCCCCCCCAGACGAGGTGGTCGCCGGTGCCCAGCCCTGGCAGTGGCCTGTCACCTTGGATCTGGTGGCCGAGCGGCTCCACCACGGCATCTGGGCCAACGCCGTCGACGCGCGCGGCGGGACCGGCCAGCTGCGGTGGCGCTGGGCGGACGCGGCCGTGCGTCTCGGCGCCACGCCGGTTGCCGCGCTGGGGGGCTCCTTCTCGCCGAGCGCGCCACGAACTGCCCGTCCAAGCGGCGTGCAGGGGGAGATCTCCTCGGAGCGCAGGAACCGAGTGACGCCTCCGGGCGCCACGGGGTGCCACCCCCATGCGATCGACGCCTCGGACCCCAGGTGCTCGGATCCGGCCCGTGGCGACGTGCTCCTTCCCGGTGGCGAGCCGGCGGTGTGCGACGGAGGACCCCTCGACGCGGAGCTTCCCCGGAGGCTCGGCATGGCGGTGGTCCACTCGATAGCCCTCGAGCACGGCCTGCTCCGGGCGCTTGGGCCGACCGACCTCGGGGCGCTGGCGCTGGCCCCCGATCAGGTGGCTGCGGTGTCCGAGCCCGGAGCTGCAGCCAGGGTCATCGCCCCGGCAGGATCGGGCAAGACCCGGGTGCTCACCGAGCGGGCCAGGCTGTTGCTGGCCGGCTGGGGCCTGCCTGCCGCCGCTGTGGCGCTGGTGGCGTTCAACGTCCGTGCTGCGCAGGAGATGCGTAGCCGCCTGGTCGACGTGCCCGGGGTGCGCATCCGGACGCTCAACGCACTGGGGCTGCGCCTGTGCGGTGCTCGCAGCACGATCGACGAGCCCGAGGTCCGCCGCCTGCTCGACCAGCTCGTGACGTTCCCTCGCCGGGCGGAGACCGATCCGGCTGCGCCGTGGATCGAAGCGCTGGGGCGGGTGCGCCTGGGGCTGCGCCACCCTGACGAGGTAGAAGACGAGCTGCCCGACGTGACCGGCCTCGGGTCGGTGGTGGTCGCCTACCGGGCCCAGCTGGCCGAGCGCGGCGCTGTCGACTTCGACGAGCAGGTGGTCGGTGCCGTCGAACGGCTGCTTTCCGATCCGGGCTTCCGACGGCGTAGCCAGCGCCACGCCCGGGTGCTCCTCGTCGACGAATTCCAGGATCTCACCCCTGCCCACCTGCTGCTGCTTCGGCTGCTCGCCGGTCCGGCCGGCTCGGTCTTCGCCGTCGGCGACGACGACCAGACCATCTACGGCTACGCCGGCGCGTCGCCGCGCTGGCTGGTCGACTTCGAGCAGTTCTTCCCCGGTGCCAGCTCGCACGCCTTGGAAGTGAACTACCGCTGCCCGGCCCCGGTGGTCCGCGCCGCTGCGAACGTGCTCACGCGGAACGCCGTGCGGGTCCCGAAGGTGATCAGGGCGGCTGCTGCCGACGTGGTTCTCGGGCTTGGGCCAGCGGCGCCACGTCCAGGCCCTGGACCAGCGGCTCCACGTCCGGACGCTGGACCAGCGGCGCCGCGAGCAGCAGGTGGACCGCCGGCACCACGAGCAGCAGGTGGACCAGTGGCGCCGGGTGCGGGAGCTGCAGCAGTGGGGTCGCACCCGGACGCTCGACCGGTGGCACCACGAGCAGCAGGTGGCGCGCACCGAGCGGATGGGGGCGCTGCTCTGACCCCCGCAGTGGGGTCGCACCCGGACGCTCGACCGGTGGCACCACGAGCAGCAGGTGGCGCGCACCGAGCGGATGGGGGCGCTGCTCTGACCCCGGCGCGTGGCGCAGCCGATCCGTCGCCGCTTCGTGTGGTCTCGGGGCCCGGCGGTCCCGCCACCCGCAGCGCTGCCCGGGTCCGCCAGCTGCTCGACGGTGGGGCGGCACCGACCGATATCGCCGTCCTGTCGAGGGTCCACGCCTCGCTGGCGCCGGTGCAGGTGCTGCTCCGCCACGGCGGGGTGCCGGTGGCCGCGACCGTCGACGTCCGCTTCGTCCGACGCAGCGGGGTACGGGCCGCGCTGGCCTGGCTGGCGCTGGCCGGGGCCCCTCCGTCGGCGCTTCCCGGTCCGGTGCTTCGCGACGCAGCCCGCCACCCCCGGCGAGGGATGAGCGCCTCGCTGCTCGACCTGGTCGCCAAGCAGCGCTCGGTCGACTCGCTGCACCGCCTTGCCGAGTGGCTCGACGCGAAGGGAAGCGAACGCGAGGCTGCCAAGGTCCGTGACCTGACCGCTGACGTCGTCCGGGTGCGCCGGGCCGCCGACAGGCAGAGCACCGCCGAGGTCCTCGCCGTGGTCCGGGCCGAGATCGGCGACGGTGGGCTCGACGCGAGCGCTGCAGCGCTCGACCAGTGGAGCCACGGTGCCATCGCAGCCCACGGTGACGACCTGCAGGCCATGGAGGAGCTGGCCGAGCTGCAGCCCGACCCGGCCCAATTCGGCCCGTGGCTCGTCGAGCAGCTGCAGGCGCCCGCAGACGCCGCCGGCGTCACCTTGGCCTCGGTGCACGCCGTGAAGGGCCGTGAATGGCCTCATGTGGTGCTCCACCACGTGAGCGATGGCCTCATGCCGCACCGGCTCTCCGACGACGTCGAAGAGGAGCGCCGTGTGTTCCACGTGGGCCTCACTCGTGGTTCGGCGACGGTGTCCATCGTCCCGGGGGAGGTGGCATCTCCGTTCCTCGCCGAGCTGGCTGAACCTGGAGAGCCGGCGGGGATCCCGCACCCTCTGGCCGACGCTTGGTCAGGGCCGCGGAGCTCGACGACGGTGTGGACTGCTGACACCGCACATGGCGGAGCTGGTCGCGCACCCGATGGTCGGGCTCGGGCCGGCGCCGGGGGCGCTGCGGGGTCCACTGGTGGGGGCCGTGGTGCTGGTGGGGGCCGTGGTGCTGGTGGGGGCCGTGGTGCTGGTGGGGGCCGTGGTGCTGGTGGGGGCCGTGGTGCTGGTGGGGGCCGTGGTGCTGGTGGCGTCGGGTCAGGTGCGATCGCCGGAGGCGCTGCGGGGTCCGCTGGTGGCGGCTCTGGCTCGCCGGGTACGACGCGGAGGATGACACGCTCCGCTGGCTCGGCGCGCCTCGGTGCTCCGGGCCCCGGCCCCGGCACCGGGCGGGGTCCATCTGCCCGGGTAGACGAGCTGCTCCCGGCGCTGTCCGGGGTCGTGTTCGTCTTGGGCGGGCACCGCCACCGGGTCCTCGGCTCGGACGACCGCGGCGCCCGAGCCGCAGTAGGTGACGGTCCGGCCACCACCACCGTCGCCTACGGGACCACTGTCACCGTCGACGGCCGGCCGGCGGTGCTCGCCCATCCGGCTGCGCCGGCGGCGTGGGAGCAGCTGCGGGCCTGGCGGGCGCAGCGGGCTGCTGCTCTTGGTAGACCGGCGTTCACCGTCTTCGACGACAAGACCCTGCGGGTCCTAGCGGCCCTCCTTCCCACCACGGAGCCGGCGCTGCTGCGGATCAGCGGGATCGGGCCGGTCAAGCTGCAGGCCTACGGCGACGACCTGATCGCGCTCGCCGAGGAGATGCGTCGCCGCCACGGGGCCGAGCCCTCCGACAGGTCACCGTGAACGTCTCCCCACCGTGAACGTCTCCCCACCTGCCACATGCGAGACCCGAAGAGCCGCCCAGGGTGCGGTCGAGCCTTCGCGTGTGTGCACTGCGGGCACCAGGCACATGCCGACAAGGTGGCGAGCAAGGAGATCGAGCGGCGGGCTGAGGCCCGCATCGTCGTGAACGCGCTCGTCATTGCCGGGGGACACCCGGTGAACAGCACGGGCAGGCGCAAGCCGAGTCCTGGTCGAAAGGCCAGAGGCACATCCGTGAACCACCCGCAGGACCATGGTCCGGCAGTACCGGATGCGGCATGAAGCCTCTGGCGATCATGTCCCGCAGCGGGGATCCCCGGCATCCATGCCGGGGAGGCTGTCAAGGCGTAGTGACCGTGCAACGCACATCGGGCGCCCGGCTGATGGCGCGATCGAGCGTGACGAGCGCGACGTCGAGGAGCTCGGCGAGGGCTACGTAGCTGGCGTCGTAGGTGGTCAGGTTCCGGCGAAGCTGCCAGGCTCTCCGCGCCAGCAGCTCGTACGGCCACTGCTCGATCGCCAGGTCGAGCACGTCGGCATGGGCTTGGGCGGCCTGGTCTGCGGTAATGAGCGCGGCGAGCTCCTGGCGGCGGACGATGTTCGCCACCTCGAACGCGAAGATGCTGGGCGCGGCGAGGTCGGCTCCAGTGAGAGCGTCAGTGGCCCAGCGTCCGTCGGGTCCTGCGTCGAGCATCAAGGCGACCACTGCGGACGCGTCGCAGACGACGCGTGGCCTCACCGGCGGTCGGCGTCACGAGCGGCGATGATCGACTTGGCGTCGACTCGGGCTCCGGTGGCCTCGACGCGCGCGCGAGCGCGGGCGATGACGTCGTCGACCGCCGGCCGGGAAGCGCTCTCGACGAGCATGCCGCGCAGGTACTCCTGCAGGGACATCCCGGCGCGAGCAGCGCGCGCCGCCAGCTCGTCCCGAACCTTGTCGGGCACGTCGCGGACCGTGATGGCAACGCCCATGCCGTCATTGTAGCTGCACCGCCTGCAGAACGACATCTCCTGGCGCCGCGGGCCGAGCCCTCCGAGAGCGCACCGTGAACGTCGTTCAGCCGCCGGGGGCCAGGTTCGCCGTCCACTCCCCCCAGGCGGCAGCGGCCGCAGTAGGGTGACGGCTCGTGCCCACTGGTCGTCGGCCGGTCCCACCCTCGACACCTTCGCCGCCTCGCGAAACGGCGCTGGGTGCTCGTCGAACGGCGGCTTCACGGCGATCTCCCGCAGCGGCGGTGCCTCGGGAGGGGCCACGGCGAGGGGCAGGGACGCGACGCGATCCACCGCGGGAGGTGGGACCGCAGCCGGTTCGACGCCGGCAGATGGGGGCGCAGCACGAAGGATCGCAGGAGGTGTCGCGGCGACAGGCGAGAACCTTGCAGGCGGCGGACCTGCTCGGTGGCCGCGAGGTGACCTTCGTGCCAGCCGACCCGCCACGGCGGTCGGTGTTTGCCGTGTGGGATGCCCGGGCCGCCCAGCGCGGCAGCCCCGCGGGAGCCGAGCATGGCCCGGCAGACTTGCCTGACGTCCTCGAGGTGGTGCTTCCCTCCGGGAACGGAGTGCGCCGGCACCGCGTGCCGGCCCGCTTCGTGCCGGTCGCTGACTCCATCGTGGCCTTGCGTGACGCCGGTATCGCTGCCGCCCGGCCGGACCTCGACGGTCAGGTCAGCAGCGCCGCCAGGCCCGCTCCCGGTGCCGGTGCCGATGCCGGTGCCAGGCCGGGTGCCGATGCCGATGTCAGGCCCGGTGCCCATGCCGGTGCCGGTGCCGGGCCGGGTCCAGTGCTCGCTCCCGGTGCCGATGTCAGGCCCGGTGCCCATGCCGGTGCCGGGCCGGGTCCAGTGCTCGCTCCCGGTGCCGCTCTCGTTCCCGTCGCCGGAGCCGATGCCGGGTTCGACGAGGAGGCGGACCTCGACATGGCGGGCGACCTGCGAGCCGGGCCGGAGATCAGTGCCAGCGTGTTGGCTTGGTCAGCGGCAGTCACGACCGGTCTCGTGCTGCTCGGACGGGGCCGCCTCTACCCGGCGGTCAGCCACGCCGGCTACGACATCTGGCGCGCCGGCCCGCTCGACCCGGCCGACCACCGTCTTCTGGGAGCGCTGGCCGAGGCCATGCCGCCCGCCGCCTATGCCACCGTCCACGACAGCCGCGCCCCGATGCGGGTTCCGTCACCGGATCGGCTCGTCACCGCTGCGTGGGACGCGCTGGCCGATACCCTGCCGCGCACGGCAGCGGCCGCCACGGTCACCGGCACGCCACTGTTCTCGGCAGCCGAGCCACAAGCCGCCGAGCACCTGCGGCCGTGGTTGGTCGATGCCTCCCAAGGCATCGGCGGTGGCGCACTGGTGGCACTGCGGGTCGAGCTCGACCCCGAGCAGCCGCCATCTCCAGCAGTCGGCGAGGTCGCAGACGGCGGCAAGGTTGACGGCGGCGGCAAGGTCGACGGCGGTGGGGCCTTGGACCCAGGAGCAGGCGACCGGCACCTCGCTGTCGCTGGCCGGGCTGTGCTGGAGCTCACCAGCCGGGTCGAGCCGAGCCTGGTGGTCGACGCCGCCGACCTGTTCGCCGGACCTGCCGCCGTGCTGGCCCGGTTCGGTGCCGACACCGAGACCGACCTGCTGCTCGCGTTGCGCCGCGGCGCACAGGTATGGTCCCCGCTCCGAGATCTGCTGCGCGAGCGGGCGCCCACTGCTGTCCCGCTCGACGAGGAGCGGCTCGGTGACCTGCTCGGAGAGGTCCCCGCCGAGCTGGCTGCGGCGGGGATCGAGGTGCGCTGGCCCACCGATCTGATCACCGACGGGCTGGCACTTCGAGCCGTCATCGTGGAGCAGACCGGCAAGGTCGACGAGGCCGGGTTCAGCTTGAGCGAGCTGGTCGAGTTCCGTTGGGAGGCGACCCTCGGCGGCGACGCCCTGTCGGCCGAGGAGATCGACCAGCTGGCCGAAGCCAAGCGGGGCCTGGTGCGGATGCGAGGCCGGTGGGTGACCGTCGACCCCCGGCTCCTCGACGAGCTGCGGAGGCGCCGGGCACGGCGGCTGTCGGCCGCCGAAGCGCTCGGCGCCCTGTTGGCCGGCACGGTCGACGTCGACGGCGAACCGGTCGCGGTGGTGGCTCCCGGCCGGCTCGGGCAGCTGGCGAAGGTCTTACGGCAAGCGTCTGCGGCCGACGCCGAGCTGCTCGATCCGCCCGACGGGCTGTGCGCCGAGCTCCGTCCCTACCAGCACCGGGGAGTGAGCTGGCTGTGGGCCATGGCCTCCACCGGCATCGGCGGTTGCCTGGCCGACGACATGGGTCTGGGCAAGACCGTGCAGGTCATCGCGCTGCACCTGCATCGCCGGGCAGCGGGGTACGGCCCCACCCTGGTGGTGTGCCCCACGACGTTGCTGGCGAACTGGGAGCGCGAGGTGCGCCGCTTCGCCCCCGACGTGACCGTTCGCCGCTTCCACGGACCGGGTCGGAGCCTGGGCGACCTCGATCCCGGCGAGCTGGTGGTGACGAGCTACGGGGTGGCCCGCTCGAGCACCGACGACCTGGCCGCCTCCGGTTTCTCTTTGGTGGTGGCCGACGAGGCGCAGCACGCCAAGAACCCGGCGTCGGCCACCGCGAGGGCGCTGCGGGCGATCCCGGCCCAAGCCCGGGTGGCGCTCACCGGCACCCCGGTGGAGAACCGCCTGAGCGAGCTGTGGGCCATCCTCGATTGGACCACCCCCGGCCTCCTCGGTCCGCTCGAACGGTTCCTGCACACCGTGGCCGTCCCCGTAGAGCGCTACCAGGATCCGATCGTCACCGAACGTCTGGCTCGCACGGTGCGCCCGTTCCTCCTGCGCCGGCGCAAGACCGATCCGGGCATCGCCCCCGACCTCCCGCCGCGAACGGTGAGCGACGTGCCGGTCCCGCTCACTGGCGAGCAGGTCACCTTGTACGAGGCCGAGGTCCGCGAAGCGATGGCCAAGATCCGGGCGAAGGCCGGCTTCGAGCGCCAAGGCCTGGTGCTGCGCCTGCTCACGGTGCTCAAGCAGATCTGCAACCACCCCGCCCAGTACCTGCACCAACCCGGTCCGGTGCCGGGCCGGTCGGGCAAGTTCGCCGCGCTCGAGGAGCTGCTCGGCGTGATCGTGGCCGAAGGCGAGTCGACCCTGGTGTTCAGCCAGTTCGTGGAGTGCCTCACCCTCATCGACACGCGGCTCGGTGAGCTCGGGGTGCCGACGTTGTTCCTGCACGGCAAGGTGCCGGCCCGCCGGCGCGCCACCATGGTGGACGCTTTCCAGGCCGGGGACGTTCCGGTGTTCCTCGTCTCGCTCAAGTCCGGCGGGGTGGGGCTGAACCTCACCCGGGCCACCCACGTCGTCCACGTGGACCGCTGGTGGAACCCGGCGGTGGAGGACCAGGCCACTGACCGGGTGCACCGCATCGGCCAGGACCACCCGGTGCAGGTCCACCGGCTGGTGGCCGAGGGCACCTTGGAGGACCGCATCGCCGAGGTGATCGAGAAGAAGCGAGGCCTGGCGGAGTCGGTCGTCGGCAGCGGGGAGGCATGGGTGTCGTCGCTGTCGGACGACGACCTGGCGGCGCTGGTGGAGCTGGGCCGGCCATGACCCCGCGACGCGGCGCAAGGGGGGGCCGGGCATCGAGCGGCAGCTCGGGCAAAGGCACATCGAGCGGCAGCTCGGGCAAAGGCGCATCGAGCGGTGGATCGGCCGGCGGCGACGGCTCGGGGTGGGGGTTTCCCGAGCACCAGCCTCGCCTTCCGGGCTCGGGACCGTGGCGGGCGGCCGGCAAGCGGCCCTTCGGCGCCACCTGGTGGGGCCGAGCCTGGGTGGACGCCATCGAGCAGCGAGCCCAGCTCGACCCGAACCGCCTCCCCCGGGGCCGTACCTACGCCCGGACCGGCGCCGTGGAGGGCCTGCGGGTCGCGGCCGGGGAGATCACCGCCGCCGTGCAGGGGTCGCGCCGCACCCCGTACCAAGTCCGGGTTCGGGTCCGGGCGTGGACAGACGTCGAATGGGAGCAGGTGCTCGAGGCTCTGGCCGCCCAGATCGGCCACACGGCCGCCCTGCTCGACGGGGAGCTGCCCCCCGAGGTGGCCGACGACGTGCGTACCACAGGCCTCGACCTGCTGCCCGGACCAGGTGAGGTGCAGCCCCGCTGCTCGTGCCCGGACTGGGCCGACCCCTGCAAGCACGCCGCCGCCGCGTGCTACCTGGTAGCCGACGCGCTCGACGCCGATCCCTTCGTGCTGCTGGCGCTGCGAGGCCGGGGTCGAGACGAGCTGCTGGCCGCGTTGCGGGCCCGCCGAGGCCTGGCGCCCGCTGCCGGGATCGATGCCGGCGACCGAAGCGCGGACCCGCGCCCCGAAGCGGGGCTCGTCGCTCGCGACGCCTGGGCTGCCTGGAGCGAGCGCACCGCGGCCGGGCCGCTGCTCGCGCCGGTGCCTCCCGTGCCGCCCCGGCGTCCTGGAGCGCCCACCGTCCTCGGCGTCGACGCCCCGCCCGGTAGCGGGGTGAGCGCTGCCGCCTTGCGCCAGCTGGCCACCGACGCCGCTGCCCGGGCGCTCGCCCTGGCCCTCGGGGCGAAGAGCACCGGTCTGGAGCTCGACGCCGACCAGGATCTGGCTCGGTGGGCCAGCCGGCCGGATCCGGCTGGTGGCGACCGGCACGATGCTGCGGGCGAACCGGGCCCTACTGCACCGGCGTCTCGCGAAGTCCTCCCGGATGCCTCGTCGGCGGGTGGGGCCGGGTCGGTGTCGTCGTCGCTCGGCCTGCTGGCCTCCCGCAGCGGCGTGCCGGCCCGGCAGCTGCTGCGCCGGGCCCTGGCCTGGGGCCAAGGAGGTGCCGACGCGCTGGCGGTGCTCGACGAGCAGTGGGATCCCGGTGCCGAGGTGCTCGCCGGAGGCCGTGCCCTGCTCGGCCCGGGTGCCAGCGGCCGGCGCAACCGGGTGACTCTCGGCGATCGCCAGCTGCGCCTGGGACGCGACGGCCGCTGGTACCCGTACCGTAAGGTCGGCGCCGGGTGGGATCCCGACGGCGCCCCGGTCGATCCCACCCCCGGCGAGCCATCCGCGAAGCGCCATCCCCGGTGAGCGCACCGGGCGACGGTGCGCAGTAGCGTCTCCTCGGAGGTGCTCGCGGCGGCGCACGATGCGCGCCGCAGGTGGCGAGACGACCGACGTGGACGAGCAGGGCATGGGGGCGCAGCGCAGCGGTGCCGACGACGTCGTCCCGAGCGCCGATGAGCTCGAAGCGCTGCTGGGCCGCAGCCCGGATCCCTTGCTCGTCTGGGAGGCCGACGGATCCCTGGCATGGGCGAACGCCGCCGGCGTGGCAGCTCTCGGCATGGCGGTCGACCCGGCAGATCCGAGTGCCGTTTTTCGAAGCGGCCCGGGCCACGACCTGGTCCCGGTCGCCGCCGCGCTGGCTCCCGGAGCGGTGGCTGGGCCACAAGTGGCGCTGGTCCAGGCGGCGGGCGGTCGCCGGCGCTGGTGGGAGTGGTCGGCTCGCCGAGACCTCGACGGTCGGCTGTACGTGTCGGCGTGCGACGTGACCGAGCTTCGCCGGGCGGAGTCGTCCGCGCTGCGGGGCCTGATCGGTGCTGTCGCCACCGTGGTCGTGAAAGACCGCCGGGGACGAGTCGTCTTCTCGACGGCTTCCGGGGCTCGTGATCCCTCGGCATCGTCGGGAATCGGCGGACCCTCGACGAGCTCTGGCACCGGCGGACCCTCGGCATCGTCGGGTACCGGCGGACCCTCGACGAGCTCTGGCACCGGCGACGGCTGTGGGCTCGACCCCGAAGATGCGGCTGTCGTCGCGACCGGCGAGCCTTCGACCACCGATCGGGTGGTGACCGAATGCGGGAGGACGCGCACCGAGCTCGAGGTGCGCTTCGCGTTGCGTGGTGCCGACGGAGAGGTGACGCATGTGGCATCGCTGTCGACCGACATCTCGGATCGGGCGGCCGTCGAGCGGGAGCTGGCCGCCCGCCGCCGCCTGCTCGACACGGTGATCAGGACCTCCCCAGACGCTGTGGCCCTCGTCGGACCGGGCGGGCAGCTCACCGAGATCAGCGACGCCGCCTTCACCTGTTTGGGGTTGACGCCCCCGGCGTCCGCGGGGGATCTCCTCGCTCGGCTCCACCCAGCCGACGAGCCGGCGTTCCGGGCGTGGCTGGCCAGCGTGGCCGGTGGCGAGCAGGTCGCGCCGCTGCGCTGTCGAGCCGCTCACGTCGGCGGCCGGACTCTCGTGTTCGACGCGAACGCCATCCCGACGTCCGCCGGAGCGGACGTCCATGGGGTCGTGGTGTGGCGGGACGTGACCGAGGTGGTGGCCGTCGAAGCCGAGCTGCAGCGGGCGGTGGTCCTCGCCGAACAGGAGCAGCACGCGAGAGCCGAGTTGCTGGCTCGTATGGGGAGCCAGCTGCAGGTGCCGCTGAGAGCGGTCATGGATGCAGCCGGGCAGCTCGAAGCGACGCCGTTCCCGGCCCCGCTCGACGGAGCGGTCCGCCACGTGCTGCGGGCCGGCGGGCACCTGGCCGACTTGGTCGACGAGGTCTTGCAGGTGGCCGAGGTGGACGGTGGTGCCTCGACGCTGGTGCTGCGGCCGGTCCCGCTCGGTGTGGTCGCCGCCGACGCCATGCAGCTGGTCCGGCCGCTGGCCGACCGGCAGGGTCTTCGCCTGCTGCCCTCCGAGCCGGCCGATCTCGCCGCCGTGGCGTGGCCCTGGGTGCTCGCCGATCGCCAGCGACTGCTGCAGGTCCTGCTCAACCTCCTGTCGAACGCGGTCAAGTACAACCGACCGTCAGGCTCGGTTCGCCTGTCTGTGTCGGTGCACGGTGACCGGGCCCGCCTGGCTGTCTCCGACACAGGTCGTGGCATCGCTGTCGAGCATCTCCCCAAGCTGTTCGAGCCCTTCGAGCGTCTCGGTGCCGAGCACAGCGCCATCGAAGGCACGGGGGTGGGCCTCACGCTCACCAAGCGGCTGGTGGAGCAGATGGGGGGCACGGTAGAGGTGCAGTCGGTGGTCGGGGCGGGCAGCGTCTTCGTGGTCGAGCTCTGTGCCAGTGCGCCAGGGGCCGATGCCGGGCAGGCAGGGTTCTCGGATCTGGTGACGCCTTCTGCCAGATCTACCGTCTACGCCGCACCGCACAGCGCTCCGGCCGGGGCGAGCAGCGCGATACCCGGAACGGCAACGGCACCAGGCCAGCTGCGGGTGCTGCACATCGACGACGACGAGACCTGCGCAGAGCTGGTGCGCCATATCTTGGCCCGCCGGCCGGGCGTCGAATTGCAGCAGGCGGACGACGGTGCGAGAGCTCTGGCACTGGCGCGACGCAGCGCCTTTGACCTGGTGCTCTTGGACGTGGACTTGCCCGACGTGAGCGGTGACACCGTGCTCCACCGCCTACGCGGCGATCCGGCGACCGCGGATGTCCCGGTGGTGGTGGTGAGCGCCGATGCGACGGACGCGCAGGTCGCGAGATCGATGGCCGCCGGGGCGACCGCCTACTTGACCAAGCCGCTGGTCGTCGCCGAGCTGCTGGCGGTGGTGGACGCCTTGTCCGCCGAGGACGGCCGTTGAGCTGCTTCGACCTGCCGGGCATCGAGAGGCGGTGGCCTGGCTTCGCGTCGCTGCCCGGCGTGCGGTGGTGGGTGCTCGACGAGCGAGGCGTGGTTCGTTGGGCTGCCGCCGGGACCGACGCCGGCGGGGTCTTCGGTGAACCGGGCGGCGCCGGTGGCGCCGGCGCCACAGACGCTCGGGGCGGAGCCGGTGGTGCCGGCGGTGAACCGGGCGGAGCAGGCGGCGCCGGTGGCGCCCGTGGTGCCGGCGGTGAACTGGGCGGAGCAGGTGGTGCCGGTGGGCATGGTCCGACTTCAAGTCCTGCAGCTCCGGAGGTCGGCCAGGCTGTGACCGCCTTGGTCGTCCCAGCTGACCGGCCACGGCTCGCGTCCGCGCTGGCGCAGGTGGCTGGTGGTCCCGACGTCACCGGCGTCGTGTTGCGTGTAGCTGACGGCAGTGGGGGATGGCGCCGGGTGCGCTGGACGCTGTCCCGGATCCCGCCAGGGTCCATGTCGTCGGAGGGGGCATCGCCAGCTGCAGCAGCGGTGCTGGCAGTAGGCCGCGACATCCCCGACGTCTGGAGCGTTCCCGATCCCGGCGGCGATGTGGACGACGAGCTGGTCCGCGCGGTGGTGGCGGCCGTGCCCATGCCGGTGTTCGTGAACGATGCCCGTGGGCGCTACTTGTTCGCCAACCAAGCGTTCTGCGGGCTGGCCGGGGTCACAGGGCCCGACGACGTCGTCGGACGCCGTGCCGACGAGCTGTGGCCCGAGCTGGATCAGAGGGTCGCTCCTCATGCGCTGTGGTCGGCTTCGAGTGATCGGAGCGTCGCCGAGGAGGAAGCTGCCGTTCGCACGAGCCAGGTGACCGGCTCCAGGGCGAAGGCCGCCGCCGAGCGCCCTGACGCCGTCCAGCCGGCGTTCCACGAGGCCGCCGCCGAGCAGTCCGCGACCCTCGCCATCGGCTCTCGGGTCTACTGGGTCACCCGGCGAGTCGTCGCCGAAGCCTGCGCTGGTTCGCCTGTCTCGATCGGAGTCGGCATCGACGTCACCGACCGGGTGGATGCCGAGCGCGAGCTGGCCGAGCGAGGTCACATCCTGCAGGCCGTCCTCCGCTCCTGCCCTGACATCGTCACGATCTTCGATGGTCAGATGCAGCTGGTGCACGACAGCGCGTCGGCGGCTGCCCTGCTCGGCACAGAGAAGGCCATGTCGGTGCACGAGACGCTCGAACGCGTCCATGGCGAGGACCGCCGGCGGTTGGTCGACGCCTTCGACGAGATGCTCAGCGGTGCCCGGCGCGAGGTACATGTCCGCTACCGCTTGCGACATGTGGATGGTCGGTGGATCACGGTGGACTCACGGGCACGGACCGATCTCGACGAGATGGGGCAGGTGGCCGGGGTGGTCGTGGTCACCCGCGACATCTCGGACTTCCTCGCCACCGAGGCGCGGCTGCGCAGCGCGCTCGCTGCAGCCGAGCAAGCGAGCTTTGCCCAGGGCGAGCTGTTGTCGCGGGTCAGCCACGAGCTGCGCACCCCGTTGAGCTCGATCCTCGGGTTTGCCCAGCTGTTGCAGATGGAAGTGCTCCCCGCAGACCAGGCGATCCTGGTGGACCGGGTGCTCCGAGCCGGCCGCCGCCTTCTGGCGCTCGTCGACGAGGTGCTGGCTGTCGCCCGCCTCGATGCCGGCCATGTGGAGCTCGACCCATCGGCGGTGGGTCTGGCCGACGTGCTGGCCGACGTCGCTGGAGCCACCGGCGCGGTAGTCGAGCATCTCGAGGTGCCAGCCAGCCAGCTGGATGGTGTCGCCGGCCCCACCGCTGCCTTGTCGGTCTGGGCCGATCGGCGCTGGCTGCGCCACGTGCTCACGTCCTTGGTCGACGTGGCGCGCGAGTCCGTAGGTGCCGGTGTCGAGCACCCGGTGACGTTGTCGGCCGGTCACGGCGATCCGGACTGGGTACAGCTGTCCATCGTCCCCGAACCCGTCGAGGGGGGTCCGCCGCCAGGTGCACGCACGGTGTCGGTGCTCGCCGCCGGCGGCGGGATCGGCTTCGCCCGCTGTCGCTATCTCGTCGAGCAGATAGGGGGGCGTCTGCAGCCTGCGACAGAGGGCCACGGTTTCGAGCTGTGGGTGGCCCGCGCCGGCTCGCCGTCGACGGGCACACACCTCGGTTCCTCGTCGACGTCGCGCACCGAGCGTGGCCGCGGGCTGTCCCTGGTGGTGGTGAGCGACGACGGTGACGTCCGGGAGCTCCTGGACGAGCTGGGCGAGCGTCGCTCGGAGGTGTCGGTACGCGTCATGGGCACGTCCTCATGGGAACGAGTCTCGCGAGGAGTGGGCACCGCCGACGTGGTCGTCGTCGACGCCACGGCTGGCACGGCTGGCACGGCTGGCACGGCTGGCACGGCTGGCACGGCGCTCGACGTCCTGGCCTTCGTGGCCCGTGTGCGCTACGGCGCTGGGCGTGTTCCGAGCACGAGCGTGCCAGCCGAGACGTCGTCGGTCGGGGGCGCCTTGGCTGAGGGCTCGCTGGGTGGCAGCCCGCAGGGCGATCGTGAGGGTACCCAAGACTGCAGGAGCAGTGAAACGGTGCCGCGTGTGGTCGCCGTCCTCGTCGCCGACGCCCGGGCCGAGCTGGTCGAGCCGTACCTGGCCAGCGGGGCCGACGCGTGTCTGGCAAAGCCGGTGGACATCCGCACCTTGGTGGAGCTGATCGACGCGGCGCATGCCGTCGTCTCCTGACGATCCGGCCACCGAGACGGTCCGGGAGTCGGGCAGCCAGGGAGTCCTGACGATCCGGCCACCGAGACGGTCCGGGAGTCCTCGTGCCGAACCGCTGGACGGCTTCGACCAGTGTCGGGCGGATCGCCGTCGCGTGTTGCGTCGTCGGTGGGCCACAGTGAGCGATGATGGCCGGCGTGATCCGACGAGCCGGCGAGCCCAGCGAGCCCGTCACCGTGGTGGCGGCGCTTCGGGTCGAGGCACTGGCCATCGGCGGGAGGACCGTTCGCTGCGGGATGGGCCCGGTGCGCGCGGCGGCATGTGGCACCGATCTGGCTCGACATCTGCCCGCTGACCAGCCGGTCGCGGTGCTAGGTGTGGCCGGTGGCCTGGATCCGGTGCTGCCGGCCGGCGCCGTCGTGGTGGCCAGCGAGGTGGGCAGGGTCGGCGAGCTCGCCATCGCCCTGCCCCACGCTCGCGCACTGGCGCAGGTACTGGATCGCGCCGGTGTCGAGGTGCACTTGCGGCCGATCGTCTCGACCGGCCGGATCGCGCGAGGAGCCTGGCGTCGCCAGTTGGCGTCGGGCGGCGCCGCCGCAGTCGACATGGAGTCGGCCTCGTTGGTGAGGGCACTCCCAGGGCGCCCGCTGGTCGTGGTCCGGGCGCTGGCCGACACGCCGACCACCGGGATGCTCCGAGGAGGGGTACGGGGGCTGCTCGCCTTGCGCCACCTCCGGCCGGCGGTGACCACCTGGGCGGCGGCGTTGGAAGGTGGCGGCCACGAGGCAGGATGAAGAGCAGTGGCCTCTCTGACGGCATGAAGCCGCCAGCTCCCTCGGGGCGTTCCGACGGGCTGCTCCGGCGCCGCCGGGCTGAGTGGAGCGCCGCCGTTCAGGCTGTCGCGAATTGGGCTCGAGCAGAGCAATTCGGGGGGAAAGACCTGATCGCCAGGTGTTCGGACTGTATTGCGTGAGAGCCGCCGTGCTGAGCAAGCGATCAGCCGAACAGTGTCGGTGGAACCTGCAGCGGCGGGGCAGGCGGGTCGGCGAGCAGCTCCGGCCCGTCGTGACGCGGGTCGTTCACCAGCACGGTCACGGGCCGAGCGACCAAGGTGCCCGCTGGAGCCACCAGCTCGGCGAGGTCGGGTATGGTGCCGCGAGGTGGGCGGTGCTCGGGTTCGTCGACCCCCAGCCACCGACGGGCGCTGTCCACGTCGAGGACGGCCGGCATCCGGTGGTGGATGCTGGCCACGTCTTCGTTGGCCGCGGAGGTCACCACCGTGCAAGCCGTACCAGGTGCGCGGCGGCCGGTCGGGGTGGCAGTGCCCCCGGCGGCCGAGGCGGTCGGTATGGCGCCGGCCCCGGTGCCCGACATCTCGGTAGGTTCGGCAGTCGGTGCCCCTGCGCGCTGGACAGCGCGTGCTCCGGCGGGCCGGGTGGCTGGTCTTCCAGCAAACTGGATGGCTGGACGTCCGGCGGCCTGGGCAGCCGGCGGTGTCCGCAGCCCAGCGAACAGGAGCGGCTGGCCGTCGGCTCGGCAGAAGTAGAAGGGCTGGCGTCGTTTGGAGCCCGGATCGGGTCGCCATTCGTAGAACCCGTCGGCAGCGACCAGGCAGCGTCCATCGGCCAGCAGGTAGCGGAACGGCGCCTTGGTGGCCAGTGTCTCGACCCTCGCGTTGAACAGCATCGTCGGCCGGCGTCGATCCGGCCACGGTGCCGGCACGCCCCACACGGCGGCCTCGAGGTCGACGGCACCACCGCTGCTGCCATCACCACCATCACGGCTGTCCCCACCACCGTCGTCGCCGCCGCTGTCGCGGGCAACAGCTATCAGCACGGTTCGTCCAGGTGCCACGTTGTAGGAAGGGGCGACACAGGTGTCGAGGCGTGCGTCGAGTGAAGCGCCGAGCAGCGCTGCCCAGCGCCGCGGCGGCGAGTGGAGGTCGAACCGACCACACATGGCTCTCCTAGAGTAGCGGGAGCATTCCGGCGAGCTCCTGGCGGGCCATGGACACCAAGCGCCGGCTCAGGGGTCTCCATGTCACCGCAGCGAGCACAAGATGTCGGGGTCAGCTGCCTGGTCCGACCCCGACATGGTGGGGCTGTCGATGGCTACTCCGCTTACTGGTCCGACCCCGACATGGTGGGGCTGTCGATGGCTACTCCGCTTCCGTGGAGACCCCCATTGCCGGCTGCCTGCTGTCTTCGAGCTCGAACCAGACCGTCTTGCCCCGATGGCCGGGCTCCACCCCCCAGGAGCTGGCCATGGCGTCCACGATCCGCAGGCCTCTGCCGTGCTCGGCGTCGTCGGTGATCTCGGACATCTGGGGGATCACCTCGCTCGTGTCGGCTACCTCGATCCGGACATGTCGCTCGCTGGTCCGTATCGAAACCTCGAACCACGTGCGTGCATGGACCACCGCGTTCGTGGCCAGCTCCGAAGTGAGCAGCACGGCGCTCGCGCGCAACGAATCGGTCTGCAGCTGGCGATCGACGCGCTCCAGCAGCCGGTCCACGAACCGCCGAGACCGCGGCACGGAGGTCGGCTCGGCGGGGAACCGGGCTCTGCTCAGCGCTGCTGGCGCCGGGTGCGGGGCCCGGGGCTCGCTCGGGGATCCCGAAAAGCCAGCGGCCCGGGAAACGTGCGGGGCCCGGGGCTCGTCGAGGGATCCAGGCGTGCCCGAGGACCGGGAAACGTGCGGGGCCCGGGGCTCGCTCGGGGATCCCGAAAAGCCAGCGGCCCGGGAAACGCTGGCGCTCTTGCAAGGTCGTTCAATGGTCACCGGCATCCCGACTCTCCGGACAGCTTCAGATCGG
>JAKAQW010000063.1 GCA_021819525.1 Actinomycetes bacterium | reverse complement strand
GTCGCGATGAACGAGGCAAGCGAAGGTCGACCCGCTACCGCCGACCTACTCAGCCTAGACGGCGGCGGGTGGTACCCGGCCCATATTCGGTGAGTGCCCTACGCAGCCCGCCGTTGCAGAGCCCCGGGTCCTGCCGCCGCGACCGATGCGGCGAGTCCGAGCCCGGACAGGTGGGCAGAGGACCACAGGGTAGGCCGAAGAGCCACGCGCAACGTGGCTGCCGTTCGCACCAGTGGCGGTTTCTTGCCCAGAGTCCAGTCGAGGCTGACGAGCCGATCCAGGCACCCGTGATCGACGCACCCCTCAGTTTGTGCGCGTCGATCTGGTCGGTCCATCGGGCGGCAAGCCGGGATCCCAGCGGCACAGACCCTGCCGTTCGCCGAGTTCTCCCCGTGATCTCACTCCAAGGTCCACGTGGTGAACCTTGCATGAACGAAGCGCAGCCACCAGGCGCGAACGACACCTTGCGTGCCAGAAGGCGGCCCTACCAAGGCCCTCCGGACGTGGCCTCACTCTCGACGTGGCATGCTGCAGGCGTGCCGGCAACGAACATTCCGCGCTCGAAGGGCTCGCTTCCGGCCTGGCTCTCGGTGCCGGAGGGAACCGGACCCTGGCCGGGCATCGTGGTGATCCATGATGCGCTCGGCATGAGCCAAGACCTTCGGAACCAGGCTGACTGGCTCGCCGCCAACGGCTACCTGGCGGTGGCGCCAGACCTCTTCTTCGGACGAAGCACGACGTTCTGCATGATCTCGATCATGCGCCAAGCACGTGCCCGGCGAGGCTGGGCGTTCGACGACATCGAGGCCACCCGAGCATGGCTTGGCGCGCGAGACGATTGTACGGGCAAGCTCGGAGTGATCGGCTTCTGCATCGGCGGAGGTCTCGCTCTGTTGCTCGCTCCCGACCGCGGATTCTCCGCAGTGGGGGTGAACTACGGAACCGCGTCAAAGGACGTCTATACGACTGAGTTCCTCGCCAGTGCCTGTCCTATTGTCTCCAGCTACGGCGCCAAGGACCGTAGCCCTACCCTCCCGGGCGCGGCGGCCCGCCTGGAAGCCGCGCTCACCACCCTCGGGCTCCCCCACGACGTGAAGGAGTATCCGGAGGCCGGCCACGGCTTCATGAACGACCACGACGGAGCAGGCGACAAGTCACCGCTCCTCTTCGCCGTGATGGCAAGACTCACGCCAGGATCCGGGTACCACGCGGCGTCCGCCGAGGACGCGCGTCGGCGCATCGTCAGCTTCTTCGACGCGCACTTGAGCGCGTAACACACGGGCGGGCGCACGACGGGGTGTTCAGACCTAGATTCAATACTGGGTGTTCGGATATAGATCCAATACCGTTTAGTTAGAGTTGCATCTATGGCATTCTTCTCCGATACCGAGAGCAGGGTGGGTCAGGCCGCAGACCAACGAGCGTCTCTCCGATCATGCCGCGCTCGGGGTGCTGGCTCGGACGTCCCCCCCGTCGCTGAACGACAGCGAGTTCGGTCGTCCGACACCGGCTCGGGGTGAGGGCTCGGCGTTCGCTCAGGTCCGCCTCGTCGGCCTCGGCGAGTGCGGTACGCACGCGCTTGTAGATGTCTCGATGCGAGGCCACGAGACGGGCGGGAACACGCTTGCGCTCGACCTGGTCCGGTCCCTTGGGCCGGGGATGCTCCTGCTCGGCGACCGGGGCTTTGGTGGGTCCTACGTGCTGTTCGGCGCGATGGCCGCCACCGGTGCGGACCTGCTTTGGCGGGTGAAGTCGAGCGCGCAGCTCCCGGTCCTCGAACGCTTCAGTGACGGCTCGTACCGCTCCGAGCTGGTCATCAAGGACGACAAGGGCCGCAAACAGCAGGTGCTCAGCGTCCGGGTGGTCGTCTACGAGATCTGTGAGCTTTACCGCTCTGCTCGCGCAGCACGGCGAAGTGTTCCTTCTGGGATCGGCACGACCGCGCACGCGATCGGCCACACGCTGTGCACAGCGGTCGCCGAGATCGCTCGCGAGCTGCTCCCTGAGCGCCCGCTTCGTGCTACGCCACGTGTGGTGCAACGCAACATGAGCAAGTTCGGCGTCAAACGCACCGCGCATCGCAACTGGCCCCGGCCGACCAAGCCTACCAGGGAGGCCGTCCGTGCCCTTGCCGCAGCACCACTAAACGATAACGATCCAAGCAGGGGTTTCCCGCCAGCGAATCAGGTCGGGCGGGCGTAACTTCCCCCCGTCACTCGAGCGGTCCGGGATAGGCCAGCTCCGCTCGTTCGGCAAGCTTGCTCGCGGAGCGCCGCACGGTCAGGAGCACCACCACGATGACGACCACGGCGGCGCCTCCGAGGGCGAGGTTGATCATTCCTGAGAGGTGACGAAGCGTCGTTCCTGCCTCGTAGGAGGCCAACGTGTAGATGCCGGCCCACGCGATCCCGCCCGAGGCGTTTGCCGGTAGGAAGCGCCGCCAGCGCATGCGGCTCGTGCCCGCGAGAAAGGCGGCGTAGGTCCGCAGGATGGAGACGAAACGCCCCAAGAAGACCACCTTGGCGCCGTGGCGGTCGAAGACGTAGCGCCCGACCTTGAGCTTGCGCTCGTCGAGGCGCACCTTCTTCCCATAGCGCAGGGCGAGGCGGTACCCGCCCTTGTCGCCGATCCAAAAGCCGATGTTGTCGCCGATGATCGCAGCGGCAGACGCCACGGCGAAGATGGCCCACGGGTTCAGGTGGTGGGTCTGGCCGGCGTAGGCGCCGGCCGCGACGAGGGCGGTCTCGCCCGGCAGGGGTACCCCCAGGCTCTCGGCGGCCACGAGCAGGAAGACCGCCCAGTACCCGAAACTCGAGACGAGGTGGTCGACGCTCATGTTCCCGAGGGGTCCTCGACTTCGGTTCGGCGTCGGCTCGTGCGCGGCAAGACGAGCGCCGTGCAAGCGCCGAGGGCCGCGGCGATGGCCGCGAAGCCGAGGGCGAGGCTCACGGGGCCGAAGGTACCGACGAGCGCCAGTCCGCCGGCATCGCCCAGCTCGCGTGCGAGCTCGCCCGCCCCACAGACGGGCAGGACCTGGTGGCGGGTGGTCGCTGCGCGGGTCGTGGTGCTCACGGGCGCCGGGGGGCCTCGTGCACGCGCTCGGTGATGTCCTCGAGCAGCTCGGCACAGTCCTCGAGGTGTCGCTCCCCGTCACGCAAAGGGCCCATGGCACACCTCGTCGTGAGCCAGAGCAGCCGCCACGACTACCTGGCCGCCTTCACGCTCATGGTCCTCGGGTCTGCCTGCATCCCGGTGCCGAGCGAGGCCGTGATGCGCTTCAGCGGGGCACTGAACGGCGGCGTCGTGCGCGCCGACGTCCATGTCCACTCCGACGATGCGGAGCCTCGGAGCTCCCATGTCACAGCCGCCCATGCGAGGGCTCGACGGCCGTGCCCGGAGCCGTCGCATCCGACCACCACGACCGACGCGTCGGCTTGACTCTCCTCGGTCACCGTCGCCCCCTTCTCGCCGGTCATCGGCTTGCAGGTTGCGATCACCGCGTCACGCTGCCGGGTTGGCGCGCCAGGCGCTCCATCAGGGAAGACGTTCATCTGCTCTTCCACGGCCTTTCACACCCGTCATGCAGGTGGCCCCGCGACAAGCGTGACGGTCACCGTGCGCTGCACGCCAGCTTGGTCGACCAAGGTGACCTGGATCGTAGCACCGGGACGGTAAGCAGCGAGCACACTTGCGACCGTCTCGGGCCTGCGAACCGGCTGTCCCGCCAGTCCAGTGATGAGATCGCCGGGCTTGACGCCTGCCACCGCGGCCGGCGATGTCCCAACGACCTGGACGACAAGTGCTCCTGCCTGCTGGACAGGGGTCACTTGGACGCCGAGGAACGCTGTCGGCCCGACGTGGACGCTGCCCGACTGCTTGCCACTCACGATGTCGGCGGCGATCGAGCGAAACGTCGTCGTAGGAACGGCGTAGCCCTGGCTCGCGCCCTGACTGAACGCGAAGTTGAACGAGCCGGCAGTGACCATGCCGACAACCCGAGCGTTGGCGTTGACCAGGGGGCCGCCGGAGTGTCCCGACTCGATAGCGGCGTCGGTCTCGATGAGGCCGCTCAGGTGCTCGGTGGTCCCGGATAGCTCCGAGTGGGTTGTGATGGCCTGGTCCAGGCCGGTCACTACGCCCGCCGAAGCGGTGGGGGTGCCGTGGCCGCCGGCGTTGCCTATTGCGACCACCGAGTCACCCAGTCGGACGCTCGACCCGGCCAAGGCGACCGTCGCGAGACCGGAGGCTCCTTGGAGCTGCAGCACTGCAACGTCGCCGGAGACGTCGTAGCCCACCACCGACGCGTCGTACGTCTTGCCGTTGCCGAGGTCGGCAGCCCTGATGGCCGTCGCCCCGGCGATTACATGGTTGTTGGTGATGACCTGTCCAGAGGAGGTCACCACCATGCCCGTCCCGGCGCCCTGCGCTGTCTCGTAGGCGAATGCGACGTAGATGTTGACCAGCCCGGATGCGACCTTGGCCGTGAGGGCGGACGTGCCCGAGGTGCCGCCGCTCGACGACCCCCCGGTCGTGGTCGGGCCCGCCGGCTGGGTGACCGGCGGGGTGGAAGCGCTATTGATGACGTAACCGATTCCGACCCCGGTTCCGCAGGCAGCGACGAGCGCCGCCACGAGCCCTACGACGGCCCTTGACCTCCGGTGCTTCGTCAAGACAGAGGGTGGAACCGAACTGTGACCGTGACCCGGGCCAGGTGAGAGCGAGGCGGCGGCGTCTTGCTCCTCCGTGCCGACTTCGTGCGGTGAGCTGTTGGTCGTGTTGTCCCCGGAGGGCCGGTCCTACATGTCGCCTCCAATGGTCGCTCACTGCCATTCTCCGCTGAGTCCTCTGAGCCGACTAGAGTCCAACGGCTCCTGATGAGCTCCACACCTCCGGAACCGGCTGCTGCGACGAGCTACGAGGTCGCTGCCGCTCTTTCAGACAGCCGAGGGACGATCGCCTGCAACCCGAAGGGGCAGAACGGACACCTCGTCAGTCGGCGGAACGACATTCACGAGCCACACCTGGCGGCGCGCGAAGTGGACATTGGACTCTGGCCAACGGGACGCGTATGGCCGACGATGACTCGATGAGCGCTCCTTCGATCGCGGAGACCGGTCGCCGGCTACGCCTGCAGCTCCCGGCAGCCCTGTTCGCGGCCGCCCTGACCGGCCTGGCGCTTGGCGGGGCACTGCACCTGGCCGGGCTTTTCGGCCCGGGCGACCTGGCGTGGGATGCGACCGGTGCGTTCGGTGCTGCTTACTCGCTGTGGACGATGCTCGACAGCCTCCGGCGGACGCGGGTCGGGGTGGACGTCATCGCACTGCTGGCACTGGGCGGTGCCCTGGCAGAGAGGGAGTGGCTAGCCCCGGGCGGGCCTCTCAGGCGCCCTCTCGCGGTCCGCTCGGTGTGCGCCATAAGGCACCGAAGCTGAGGCTCAGCCGTGCCGGAGAGAACGGCAGATGTCTGGCGCGGTACCCTGGCTGAACGGCTCATGCACTGGTTTCGCGACCACACGGGCTCATGCCGGGGGCGAAGGTGGCGGGCGCTGTCCGAGTGGGCGCGGTGCCCTGACCGGCACCAGACGTGGCGCGAGCTGTCATCTCGCAGGTCGCGCTCGTGGCTGCGCACGGCGGGTGCCGGCCCGGTCAAGAGTTGTCATGACCCCGGCCGCTCAGGCGGATGAACGCCGTGAGGGCGATGATCACGAGCGCCACAGCCGCCCCCCGTTCGAGGACGTAGATGCCGCTGTCCGCTTCGACGAGCACTTGGACGAAGTCGACCGCGACGATGAGCACGATCATCGAGATGACGCGCGCCTTCAAGTCGTTCAGGTCGCGCATCTGGAGCCATGTCGGCAGCCGGCTGCCCGTCGTGCCGCCGATGCGGGCGACGAACAGCTCGTAGAGGCCGAGGCTCGCGATGAGCAAGGTGGCCCCGATCAAGAACAGGTCAATGCCAAGGAGGATCCGTCCGATCTTGTCGCCGACGGGGAGCGGCGCGGCAAGGACGGCTCGGAACGCCAGGACGAACACGTCGGTGCCGTAGACAAAGGCGCCGATCGCGCCAAGGACGAGGACCACGACGGGGAGGAGCACGAGGATCCGGCAGGCGACGAGGACCGCCTCGAAGCGGGACCTGAGCCCTACGTTGTAGCCGTCTTCTTGACGCCCGTTGCGGTCCACGACGACCGATGTGCCCTGGCCGCTACTCGTGGCTTCGATGGTCGCCGCCCCGAGGAAGCGCCGTACGGGCAGGGGCGGACGCATCTCGGGCGACGGTCGCCGGCCGCCCAGCGTCGGGGTGCTCCTCCCGCCCGGTGAGACGCATCGCGTCTCGGGGCCCGATCGGCGTGCCGCCGGCGGCTGGGGTGCGCCCGGCGAGCGGGTAGATCTCCTCGCCGTCGACGGTCTCGCATTCGAGCGGGAGCGCCCCGAGCGCCGCGTGGACGCCCCGGTGCTCACCGAGCACGTCAGGCCGGTTCGTCGCCGCCAGCACGACCACGCCCGTCGTCGGGTCGAAACCGTCCATCTCGGCCAGCAGCTGGTTGAGGGTCTGCTCGCGCTCGTCGCTCGCGACGACCGCACCCGAGCCCGCCCGCCGCTGGCCGATCGCGTCGATCTCGTCGACGGAGACGATCGCCGGGGCCCGCTTGCGTGCTTCGGCGAACAGGTCCCGGACCCGGGTGGCGCCCACACCGGCGATCATCTCGACGAAGCTCGAGCCCGTGACCGAGAAGAACGGCACCGCCGCCTCGCCGGCAACCGCCCGGGCGAGCAGCATCTTGCCGGTCCCCGGCGGCCCCACCATGAGCACGCCACGCGGCGCCTTCGCCCCCGCCTTGGCGTAACGGTCCGCTTCCCGCAAGATGTCGACCACCTCGCGGATCTCGAGCTTGGCTCCCTCGTAGCCCGCCACATCAGCGAAGGTCGTCGACGGCCGCTCGGCGTCGAAGACCTTGGTGTTGGATCGCCCCACACCCAACGCCCCCTGCCAGCGGCCTGCCGCCCCCTTGGACATCCGCCACCATAGGTAGCCCAGGACCCCGTTTGCCAGCCCCCCGCTCGCCTGGCCGTCCGAGGCGATCGCGACGGTCTTCACCCGCTCGGCGGCCACCCTGCGAAGGAAGCCCGAGTAGGTGAGCGACTCGTGGGGCTGCGAGCCAGTCGCCGGCAAGCACACGTCGAGCACGACGAACCGGCCGAGCGCGACCAGCCACAGGTAGTGCCACCAACGCGGCGGTGGCAGCGGTGCCACCGGCGCCCCCCGCTCCCTCGTCGGCGGGGGCTCAGCCCGCTCGGTCACCCTCGCCCGCCTACCCTCGCCCGGCTCGGCCGTCCGGACCGTGCGAGAGATGCCGGCATCGGCCACGCCTCGAAGTCCATCGCCCGATCGTAGGCAATCCACGTCCCGAACGCCGTGACGACCTCATTGGGCTGCATCCCGTCCCTCCCCAGCGCGGTCGCGTCGGGCAACCACGCCCTACGATCCAAGGTCATGCCCAGCGTCGCAGCGCCCGAACCGACCGACGCACCCCAGCCGCTCGCCAGACACCCGCCGGACGTTATCGACCGGCGCCGCAGTCGCCACGCCCTTTTGGCTCACAGGTCGCACCCAACGCCGAGCCCTTCTCAGAAGACGACCGGCTCGGGTCGATGAGCCCGCCCCTTTGGGTCTGGCTCGCCACGCTCGCGGGCCTCGGCGGGCTGCTCACCGGCGAGATCGTCTTTCACCAACGCCACAGCCGTTTGGGGTTGCGCCCAGCGCTCGCAGAGAGCGCCGCGTGGATCCTCACCTCGATCGCGTTCGGCCTCGGGCTCGCCTGGACCTCGGGGTGGGCGACCGGCGGGCAGTACTTCACCGGCTACCTCCTCGAGAAGTCGCTCAGCGTCGACAACGTGCTCGCCTTCGCCCTCGTGCTGCGAGGCTTCAACGTCCCCCCCACCGACCAGCGACGCGTGCTCTCCTTCGGGGTGCTCGGCGCCCTCGCGTTGCGGGGAGCCTTCATCGCCGCGGGCGCGGCGTTCGTCGAGCACGTCAGCTGGGCGTTCTACCCCTTCGGGGCGATCGTGCTCCTCGCCGGGCTGCGCCTCGGACGCGGCGGCAGCGAGCTCGACATCGAGCACGGACGGCTCATCGCCACGATCCGACGCCTCATCCCCGTCGATCCGACCGCCGACAACGGGCGCTTCGTCACCAACCACGACGGCCGATGGGCGGCAACCCCGCTCCTGCTCGCGCTCATCGCCGTCGAAGCCACCGACCTCGTCTTCGCCGCCGACTCGATCCCGGCCATCTTCGGGGTCACGACCAACGTCTACGTCGTCTTCACCTCCAACGCCTTCGCCGTGCTCGGCCTGCGCTCGCTGTACTTCGTGCTCGCCGACGCCATGGACCGCTTCTCCTACCTCACCAAGGGCCTCGCCGTCCTGCTCGTGCTCGTCGGGCTCAAGATGCTGCTCAAACCCCTCGTCGAGGTCCCCACCGCCATCACCTTGGCCGTTATCGCCGCCGTCATCGGCCTCAGCGCGGCGGCCAGCTGGCACTCCAAGCACCACCCACACGACCCGCCGTCCGCGACAGAGCGATGAGCCACCTCAGCGTGCTGCAGCTCGACTCGCCCGTCTCCTACCTCCTTGCGCTCGTCCTGCCCGCTCTCGACGCACTCGTCCCGCTCGTGCCGAGCGAGACGGTGATCATTGCGCTCGGCGTCGCCACCGCCGGCAGCGCCGATCCACGTATCGCCGTGCTGGTCGGGCTCGCGGCCACCGGCGCCTTCCTCGGTGACAACCTCTCCTACCTGCTCGGCCGGCGCTTCGGCCCCGCCGTCGACCGACGTTTTTTCTCTAGCGACAAAGGACGACTGCGCCGCTCCTGGGCACAGCGCTCCCTCGAGCACTACGGGGCCCGCCTCATCCTCGTCTGCCGGTTCGTCCCCGGCGGGCGGACCGTGATCACCCTCGTGTGCGGCCTCATCGCCTACCGGCGTCGCACCTTCGTCTCCGCTACGGCTGTCGCCGCCGCCATCTGGGCCAGCTACGCCTTCTTCGTCGGCCGCCTCGGCGGCAAAGCGTTCGAGAGCCGACCCTGGGCCGGGTTCCTCGTCGCCTTCGGCGCCGCCCTCGCCATAAGCGGCCTCATCGAGATCGCCCGCCGAGCCCGAGCGTGGCGGCGCGCCCGCAACCAACGCCGAGGCACATGACCGCCTCGATCGTCGCCGCCCTCGCCGCCGCCAGCAGCTTCGCCTGGGCCGCCGTCTACCAACAAGAAGCCGCCCAGAGCGCGCCAGCGACCTCCTCGCTCGAGCTCCGCCTGCTCTTCGACCTCCTCCGCCGCCCCAAATGGATCGCCGGGATCGCCCTGCTCGTCTGTGGCTACGCACTCCAAGGCGTCGCCCTCGCCTTCGGACCCGTCGCCCTCGTCCAGCCCGTCGTCGTCACCGAGCTCGCCATAGCCGTCCCCATCGCCATGTGGCGCCGCCACCGCCGAGCCGCGGCGCGCGACTGGGCCGGCATCATCACCATCCTCGGCGGCGTCGCCGGCTTCCTCACTCTCGCCTCGCCCGTCGAAGGCATCGCCAACCCGGCCCCGCTCACCTGGGTCGCCACCCTCACGCCCGTCGCCGCCGTCACCGCGCTCCTCGTCGCCGCCGCCACCCGGGTCAGCGGCCGCCACCGGGCCATGCTCCTCGGCGCCGCCGCCGGTGCCGCCTTCGGGCTCCTCGCCGTGCTCACCAAAGCCACCGTCTCCGAGCTCGCCCACTCCCTCACCGGTGCGCTCACCTCCCCACAGCCCTACCTGCTCATCCTCGCCGGCATCGCCGCCCTCGTCATCTCCCAAAGCGCCTACCAAGCCGGACCGCTCGCCTACTCGATGCCCTTCATCGCTGTGCTCGAACCCCTCCTCGCCGTCCTCATCGGCGACACCGCCCTCAACGAACAAGTCCGCCTCACCGGCGCCTACCTCGCCGGAGAAGCCCTCACGGCCGCCCTCGCCGCCATCGGCATCGTCCTGCTCGCCACCTCTCCCACCGTCCTCAGTATCTATGACGACACCCGCTGAGCGTCAGGGCCACGTCGCCGCCTGGGCCCCCACGGCCACCCAGACAGGCCGGAAGACCACGTCGGCGAAGTCCGGGGCGGCGTTGATGCACCCGGTATCGCAGTCCGCGACGGTGCAGCGCCCGGCACGGAGTCATCTCGGTCCTCGTGTCTCGAGTCCGCTGAGTGCGCATGGCCCGGCGCACGCGCTCGGAAGACTCGATCACTTCGTCCACGACTCCATCCTCGCGCCCGTCCGCACGACCGCCTCGATGACACCTTGGAGGAATGCCGTCTTCGCGTCCGGCGGGCAATCGGCTCGAACCGACGACGAGGCGTGCATGCCTCCCTGCTTCGCGCGCTGCTGAGCACTCCGGTCGCGCTCCCCAAAGCGCAGCTCCGCTCTCGGCGCCCATCGGGTTTCGTGACCGCCTCGCCCACCAGCGCCTCGACAAGCTGGACCTCGACCTGGCCTGGGAGACGAGCGTGCGCGAGACCCCCGTGTTGTTGCGCATCGTGGAGCGCCTGCACGACCAGCTGGGAACGGAGCAGCACACGATCGGTGCCACTCGGCTCGCTCGTCGTCGTCGACCTCGCGCGCAGGACTGGTCCACCTGCGACACGTGAGGCCGTACTCCAACTCGCTCAGTCCCAAGAGAGGCTGAGCGACCCGGAAGTTATACCTGTTATACTATGAGCGTGAAGACAGCCGTATCCTTGCCGGATGACCTCTTCGAGCGTGCGGAGCAAGCGGCCCAGCAGCTCGGCGTCAACCGCTCCCAGTTCTACGCACGAGCTCTGACCCAGTACCTCCAAGACATCGGCCCGGACCCCGTCACGGACCGACTGGACGAACTGGCCGCCGAGCACGCCAAGGAACGGACGGCCCCCGAATCATCGGCGGCAGCTCGTTCGATGATCGACTCCGGCGGCTGGGAGTGGTAGCACGCGGAGAGGTCTGGTGGACCGACTTCGGCGATCCAGTGGGTTCGTCGCCCGGGTACCGGAGGCCAGCCGTCGTGATCTCCTCTGACCGATTCAACCGGTCTCGAATCACCACAGTGATCGTGGCCGCGATCACGTCGAACACTCGGCTGAGCCGTGAGCCGGGCAACGTGACGCTGCCTGACGACCTGTTGCCCAAACCATCCGTCGTCAACGTGACAGCGCTATTCACCGTCGATCGCGACCAGCTGGTCAACCACGTCGCGGACCTCCCCCCTCTCGAGGCCAGGGTGCTCGACGACGGGCTCCGGCTGGTCCTCAGCCTCTGACAAACCATCGAGACTGGCGAGATGCGCGATCGAGGCCCTTCCCCGGCTTGGAGGTCGTGGAGTGTTCGCGTGTCGGAGGGGGCACGCGCGCTAACCCCACACTTGGAGCTGACCGGCGAGCGGACCATCCCAGCCGCCTGAGCTGGGAGCTTGTCCCTGCCGCGAGCTTCACGCGGAGCTCCGAAGCGATACCTGCCTGGCCCGGCTTCGCCTCCCGGGGGCGCCGTTCATGGGGGCGCCTGATAGTAGGCCCCATGGCCCGCCTGGAGAAGCTGTTGCGGCGACGGTCAACCGACGCCGGAGTACTCTCATGGTTCGGAGCACAGCAGACGGCGACCATGGCCACGAAGTGGTTGCTGCGGGCGACGGCACCCTATCCGCCCGGCTCTCCGAACGCCACGATATCCTTTGGGGCATGCAGAGGTTCGTTGCCCGGTCGCCGCTGGGCGAGCGCCTAGCCGAGCGGCGAAGCGTTGTCCTCGCCGCCGCTGAACGGCGCCACGCCTCGAACGTGCGCGTCTTCGGCAGCGTGGCTCGAGGCGTCGATGCACCGGACAGCGACGTAGACCTGCTCGTCGACCTTGACCCCGACGCGAACCCCCTCGACTTGCTCGACCTCGGCTGCGACCTGGAGGACGAGCTCGGGGTGAGGGTAGACGTCGGCACGCCCGCCTCACTGCGGCCGTTCCTTCGAGACGAGGTGCTCGCCGAAGCCGTCGCCCTGTGAGCCGCAGGGATGCGGCTTGGTTGGCCGACATCCTCAGCGCGATCGACACCATCAGCGACGACCTGAGCCGAGGAAGCCTCGACCAAGGTCTCGTCTACGACGCTTGTCGGGCGCGGCTCATCGAGATCGGCGAAGCCGTCAAGCATCTCGACCCCACCCTGCTGGCGGCTGCTCCGGCCGTGCGCTGGCGGGCTATCGCCCGGATGCGAGACCAGCTCGCCCACCACTACTTCGACACTGATCACGCCATCGTCAGCTACGTGGTCCACGAAGAGCTGGCGCCCTTGAAAGCGGCGGTCGTGACGCTGGCCGAGCAGGTCGCGCCACCGCCTGGCGAAGTCGCAAAGGGCGAGCGTCCTGCCACCGGGACCCACCCGTAGCGGATCGGGACACCTGACGGCCGGCAGCGGGCGCATCGCTCGCTCTCGGGAGATGCGACCAGCCCCGACCGGCAGTGGGTGAGCCCACCACCCCCCTCTTTGTCAGAGACCGCAGGTTGCGGTCCTCGGGAAGGAGAGCAACGGTGGCTGGAGCGCGGAGCACAGGAGTTGCCCCAGACCGAGGCTACTGAGGCCCAGACGTCACCGCCAGCACATCGGGAGTCCAGGTGATCTGACATGGTGACCCACGCGGCGAGCCGCGGAGCGCGGAATGTCATGCAGATCCATGCTGCGACTGGTCCGAGGCGCCACGATGAGTGCCGCAGATCAGAAGCCCAGGCAGAGCGTAGCGCGACACCTGGCCCAGGTGGGCGGAAGACTCGAGCGCAACCTCGGCGTGGAGTTTTCGCCTGTCGGAGGGGTGATCCGTACTCGACGGCCACGCTAGTGCTGCGCACGGAGCTGGCGCTGGAGGGGTGAGCGACCCGGCGAAGGGTGCGATGCCCGGCGCCCGAGCCAGCGGACCGTCACCCCGAGCTCCTCGGCCACCCGAAACTCCGAGTCGCCGGTGACCACCGGGCAGTCGAGGATGGACGCAGCCCCGGCGGCGAAGGCGTCGGCATAGCTGAGCCTTCCTCGCGCCTTGATGGCCGCCGCCCGGCGCACGAGGGTGTCGTCGACGTCGATCCAGCGGACTGGCACCCCTCCGGGCCGGCTCTCCGCCCGGAGGTTCGCCCACACCTCGTCGGCGGCTCCGGCGTCGGAGGTGCGTTCGAGGATGTACGCGACCTCTCCGAGGTTGACGAGCGTCATCCACGGCTCGCCGGTCCGCAGGATCTCCTCGACCTCGGCCCAACCGGGTTCCTCGCCGAGGAAGACGAGGACCGCGTGGGCATCGAGGACGACGCGATCAGCCATCCTCGTGCTTGCGGTCCCGGGCGCGCTCCTCCAGCAGCTTTGCCGTCAGCTCGCCCCCCTTGAAGCGCCCGCGCAGCTGCTCGACCGACAGGAGTGGCTTGGGGATGAGGTCGCCGTCGCGCTCCAGCCACACGACCTTCGTGCCCGGGGGGAACCCGTAGCGGTCGCGCAGCGGCTCGGGGATGGTGACCTGGCCCTTCGGATTGACCGTGGTGATCATCGGTATTACCTCCACGATCAGTGTACTACTGAGGAGGTGCCGTGGTGATCGACACCGTCCGCGGGTGCGAGGCAGGGCCGGGGCGCCACGGATCGACCTCCCCCGGCGGTAGAGGCCGTTGGGTACAGTCATCGGGGATGTTCGTCTCCGACCTTCGCCACTTCCTCGACATGCCGGACGACGCCCCCGGGCCCGCCCGCAAGATGGCCGAGCAGCTCGGGAACGTCGTGCGGGCAGCCACCGCCGCCGAGGCCGGTGCCGCCTGGGTGAGCGCCCTGCCGTGCCGCCGACGACAGGGTCGTCCTCAGTGCCGACGGCGACGAGCTCGACGAGCTGCTCGGTTTCGTGGCCGCGGAGGCCAACCACGAGCCCGACCGCCGACGCCAGCAGCGTCTCGACCGCGCCTTCGCCGTGCTCAGCGACGCGCTCCAGGCGATGGGCTGCTGACTGCCACGTTGCCGATGACCCTGGACCAGCTGCGAGCCGACCTCGACCGCGGTCTACGTACCAGACGGTTCCGCGGTTACCAGGAGAGCGCCATGACCGGTGACAAGCGGCCCAGGTGCTCTCCTGCAGCCGCGTTGAGCAGACGATCCTCCACTGGGCCGGCAAGGTTGTGTTTGACATAACTAGTTGTGCCTGACAAGCTGGGCCGCCGTGGAGATCCGGTTCACGCAGGCAGCACGCCGACACAGGATCGGAAGAGCTTCGGTGCGCTTCGTGCTGGCGCCGCACCTCCCCGACAAGCGCCACGACCGCTCACGGCAGCCCAGCGTGGCGCTGGGTCGGCGTCGACGAGCGGGACCGGGAGCTCGAGGTCGTGGCGGTCGAGGTCCAAGGCAATCGGGATCCTGCGCCGGTACTGCTCGTCCTCCACGTCATGCCCACCCACTACCCGAAGAAGCCATCATGACCAAGCGAACTGCACCCCAGATCAGCACCGGCACGCCCATCGGCCGCGATGTCGACCTCGAGCGCGAGGACGTCCGCCTAGCCGACGGCACCCGACTCACCTCAGCGGTGGCCGAATCGATCGTCGAGGAGGCCCGCCGAGCCGGTGGACGCCCGTCGTTGTCAGGCACGGCCGCCCACTCACCGCAAATCGCTTTCCGAGTCCCTGCCGCAGTCCGCGAGCGCGCAGCTCAGGTCGCGGCACAAGAAGGCAAGACCGTCTCACAGCTGGCCCGCGAGGCGCTCGAGGATCGCCTCGGCGCCTGAGCCGACGAACGTACGACGGGGCGGCCGACGGCCGGGCCTCGGGCTCACTGCGGACCCCGCAAGGGGATGGACTTCCGGGCACCGTCGCCGTCATGCGAGCCCGAGGAACACGACCAGGGAGCGCGAGAGCGACAGCATGTCGGTGTCGGACACGGCTCCGATGCGCTCGCCGAGCTTGGATCGGGGCATCGTCGTGAGCTTGTCGACCATGAGATTACTGGGCTGGGCCAGCCCCGTACCGCTCCCCTCGGTCAGCGGGATCCGCAACAGGGGGATCTCGGTGGAGTCCGTGGTCAGGGGACAAATGGTGATCGAGTCGGTGGCGTCGAAGCGGTCGTCCTGCACCACGAGCACCGGGCGCGGTTTGGTGGCGTAGTGCTTGCCGCCCGCTGCCGTCCACAACTCACCGCGCTTCACTCCTCGTCGTCGCCCTCGTCACCAAACCAAGAGATGGCGTCGACGAAGGCCTGGTCTTCGGCCGCGTGCGGGCTGGAGGCGGCCAGCGCCGATTGGCGATGAGCCTCGGCGGCAAACCCCGGAGCGCGGACATCAGGCACCCATATCTGCACCGGTCGCAGTCCCTGGCGACGGAGACGGGCGCGGTGGTCTGCTACCCGCTGACGAACGGTAGAGGTCTCCTGGTCGGCCATACCCTCCAGGTTACATGTAACTCGGACGAGAGTCCACCGGCTGTTCGCTCACTCTGTGCCCGATCAGGCAACGCTCAGCGGGAACGCCGCAGGTCAGGAGGGGTGTTCTGGTGGGGGTGTCCGTATACCCGGCCCGGTGAAGATTCTCCCAAGGGGGCGCCAACCGGGACAGGCAGCGACGCTGCAATGCCTCGCCGAGGAGGTCACCGGCTGCTTGCCCTACGCAACAGATGGCGCTGGTCGCTGACGCGCCTCGAGTCGACACAGAACGATCGTTCTCGGGTCGGTGCCACACCACCTCCCGATGCACGTGATGAGCGCCGAACGACGGCTCTGGCGCGCTTCCGATCGTGGCGCTCCACTTGGGGGGTTCCAAGACCGCGTGCGATGGGATCGGCGGGCCAGCCATGAGGCCGGTGGGTTCGAACCGCTGCCGTCGCCGGCTGCCGAAGCCGAGATCACGATGCCGACGCAGCGCACGGCGCCGCCGACGGATCACCTCGTGTGCGAGCGCAGCCCGGCGTTCCTCACCTACGGCGCTGCCGCTGCTGCGTTCTTCCACGCGCCGCGCAGCCCGGGCGGGATGGTAGCCGGCGGTGTGGTGCTCCGTGTCCAAGACCACAGCGGCCGGCTCACCGGCGTGCGGATCGGCGACGGCGAGGTGCAGGTCTCGGTCGACGGCGATGAGTTGGGCTCGATGATCGTCCACGTGGCCGGGGACATCCCTGGCCCCCAGCATCCCCTTGGCGCGGTACCTGAGCGGCAGGTCGTGTGAGGTCTCCCACGGGCACCTGCTCCGCAGCCGCCGGCTGGCCCGCTCCTTCGAGTGCACACTCGAGTCGGCCAGCGGCTGGCTCCAGGTCGCCTGTCTCGTAGCGGTGCTCGACGCCATCGCCCCCCGAGGGCCCTCCAGAACGGCCGAGATCAAGGCCCCGTGGGCCGTTGGCCACAAGCGGAGAGTCCAGGCGGCAGCCGCGTAGTCACCTGGTGCCCCCGGGCTCGGAGGCGGCCGCTGGGCCTGTCGACCCGGCGAGTACCGACATAGAGCGCGGGCCCCGCCAAAGCGGGGCCCGTGGAAGGCGGCTTGTTCAGGCGGCGCTCGAAGTCTGGGTGCTGAATGGTCGGACCGCCATAGTGTCGTGTTCGAGCATCTCGGTCAGCATCTCGTCGAGCGCGATGGCGACGTTCTCGTCGTACCAAACGGTCTCGCAGGAGGGGCACACCGTGACCGGGACATCGGTCACGACTGCGATCCGCCCGTCCTTCTCAGCGGACTTGTGGCGACGCTCCTCGTGGAGCTCGCCGTTGTAGCAGTTGCTGCAGCGCATCAGCGTCTCCTTCGGTAGTCGGCCGTCCACTCGGACGGGTACGGTTCGTAGACCGTGACGACGCGCTCTTGCTCGCGCGCTTCGTCCACCACGATAGACACATGCAGTGGCCGATGCCACTGGAGGAGGAGCACGAGCTCCTTCAGTTCGGTTTCGCTTTCCCATGCCTCGGCGATGACTTCCGGCGGTGTCTCAGCGTCGTTGAGCATCGCGACGAGCTCTCCAAGAGCCATGTCGACGGTTCGGAGCTTATCGAAAACATGGTCGCTGACGAGCCGCGGGAACCGTTTCCGGTAGAGGCGGGAAACCGGGTGGAAACGGTCATCGTCGTAGTACACCGGTCACCTCCTCGGATCTTTCTCGGTTGTCAGGTGTCCTGCAGACCGTAGCGGCCAGCTTCAGAAGTCAACTTCTTCCGCTCGATAGGAACACGCCCAGTTACACGCGCGGAGCTGAGCACGGCGTCGCGTTCGTCATCGAGCCGCGGACCAAGTTGGAGGCCTACCTGGCACAACGCGAAGGCAACACCCTCGAGCTCAAGGTGCAGGTGCCCTCTGGCAGTGACGCGAAGAGCGTGCTGCGGGTCATGAAGACGGTCTGCGCCTTCGCCAACGGCGACGGTGGGTCCATCCTCTTCGGCGTCGACGACGAAGGGGAAGCCGTTGGGCTTCCCGAGGAACCGGTCCGCAGGCTGATCGACGACGTGACGAACCTGGTCGAAAGCTGGGTGTCGCCACGCCCGACCGTCTCTTTCGACGTCCTGCCCGTCGACGCCACCGGTGCGCAGGTGGTGCTGGAGCTCGTGGTCGCAGCCGCCGGCGTCCTGTGCGGGGCAGGGCGTCCGAGCGAGCACCCGACGGTCTACGTCCGCCACAACGGCCGTTCGGTCCCCGCGCGGCCGTCGGAGATCGAGGCCCTGGTGCGCTCCAGGTCCGCCGGGCCAGCGGCCGGGCGGTTTGCCTCGACCTGGTTGTGAGCTATGCGCCGATGTGGGGCACTACGACGTCAGGGTGCCCAGCGCGACGCACGCGCCGAGGATACTGAGCACGGTGTGGGCGTCGTTCCACCGCTTCGAGGTGACCCCATGGAGACCCACCGCCCCCCGGCGTTTCTCCACAGGAGCTGACGAGGGAGGTTGTGGACACCGGCGCTGTGGTGCGCTGTCGCTGCCCGCGACGCGTGGGCTCCGTCTACCGGTCGCCCCCCGGTGGTCGCAGCTCGGCGGCGAGGGGGTGGCTGCGGCCGGTGTAGAGCTCGAAGCCGCGGGCGATCTCCGCGGGCTTGGCCTTGGTGTAGGTGAGGGTCTGGTCGCCGTCCGCGTGGCGGAGCCAGGCCTTCGCCACCGCGTAGCCACACGCGCGTTCGATGAACTCCGCTCCGGTCTTGCGCAGGTCATGGGGGCGGGCGTGGATCTGGTCGGCCCACGGGACATGGCGACAGAGACGGTCCCACAAGCTGTTGTAGCGGCGGGCGGTGAGCGGGTGCGGGGCGCTTCTGGTGGTGCCGTCGGGCAGGGTGACAGAGCGCCGGCGGCGGTAGTAGAAGACGGGGCGGTCGGGGTGCAGCCGCGCGCGGCCGGCGGCGACGTCGTCGACGGTGACGTCTTTGGGGTCGAGCGCGGGGGAAGTCCAGGCGACCACCTCGCCGCGTTCGATGGCGTGGCCGACGAGGCTGCGCTGGAGCTCCGTGGACATGGGCTGCCAGGTGGCGTTCTCCCCCTTCTCGCTGAGCAGCGCGTTCTGCCCGTGGACGTCGAGGCCGCCGGTGCGAAGCGCGAGGGCGCCACCGCGCCGTGCCCCGGTCTCGAGGTGGAACCAGAAGATGCGCATGTCGAGCTCGGCGTCCTCGCCGCCGGTGGTGAAGATGGCGTCCCACAGCTCGGCCAGCTGGCCGGTGCTGTACGCGCGGGCGGTGGTCTTCGGACGCCGGGGTTTCGGGGCCTTCAAAGCGGTGTTGACGCGGACGCCGGTTGTGGGGTCGTCGATGGCGCAGGTGAAGATGAAGCTCGCCGCGTCGCGCACGTGCTCTTCGGCGCTCTTGCCGCTGTGGGCGTAGCCGGGGCGCCCCGCGGCGGCCCGCCTCGCGTTTCTGGCGGCCCACCGCTTGGTGGCCCGGGTCTTGGCCCACTGCTGGGCGGCTTCGATCTCGGCGGTGGTGATCGCGGCGAGCGGGCGGTTCCCGAGCCCCGGGTAGGTGTCGGCGCAGGTGGTGACGGCCGGGTGGCGGAAGCTGTCCTTCGGGCAGCTGCAGGCGCCTCGGGCCAGGCACGCGCACGGCACCTGCGTGCCCGCGTCGTCGCGGCGGCCGAGCACCGCAAGGCACGCCGCGCAGCCACAGCCGCAGAGGTTCGGCAGGCCGACGTCGAGCAGCGCCCAGTAGCTCGCGTACACCTTGCTCGACCCCGCCGGCGCAGCCGCGCGGACGGTCGGCAGGTAGCGGCGCAAGGTGACCTGGCTGGGGAGGGTGCCACTCGAGCGCATGGCGAGGAGGTCTTCGAGGCTGAGCCCGGCGGCGTCGAGCTGGTCGAGGAGCGGCTGGGCCTGTAGCGCTCGCAGCTGGGAGGCGTCAAGCGGTGCGGGGGTGGTCATCGGGGTCTCCTTCGAGGCGGACCGGCGAACCGGCGGTGGGCTTGCAAGCAGATGGTGCGAAGCGGGCTCGGCGCCGCAGTCGCGCCGGCGCGGCCGGGCTCGGGGCCCGGACCAGGGGCGCTGCGCTCGGGTTATGCGCCGTCGACGCGTTCGAGGAGGTCGAGGGCTCGGGCCAAGAGCGACGCGCCGGCGACCTGGAGGATGCCGGC
>JAKAQW010000062.1 GCA_021819525.1 Actinomycetes bacterium | reverse complement strand
TTCCGATCTCAGGGAGGGGACTTCCGAGGTGACCCCAGGCCCCGGCCTGCCTGGTGAGGACACCGACGGCTGTGGTGAGGACACGACGGCTGTGGTGAGGACACCGACGGCTGTGGTGAGGACACCGACGGCTGTGGTGAGGACACCGACGGCAACATGAAGAGCTCCAGGTCGCGTCCTGTCCGGCGCGCCTCGTGGACGTCGGTCTGGTGTCGTGCCGGTACCGGCCGACGGGCTGCGGTGGGCCCTGCCGGGGCGACCGGGTGGCGGGCAGGTGCGTGCACGAACATCTGTTCGTAACTACACTGGTGGAAGCACCAGGGTCCAGCCGCCGATGGCCGGAGCGACGGTGCCGGCACACCCTGGCCGACGTACCCGGGAGCCGGCGACTGTCACAGCCGGTACCTATGGTCGGACGAGTCGGAGCGACGACACGGTCACACAGACGAGGAGAGATACGGCAATGGAACGTGACAAGGCGCTGGACATGGCTCTCAGCCAGATCGACAAGCAGTTCGGGAAAGGGTCGATCATGCGGATGGGGGAGAACCTCCACATGCAGATCGAGTCCATCTCCACCGGGGCCATGGCGCTGGATCGGGCGCTCGGCGTCGGCGGGCTGCCGAGAGGACGGATCGTCGAGATCTACGGGCCCGAGTCGTCGGGGAAGTCGACCCTGGCCATGCACGTGGTGGCCGAGGCGCAGCGCAACGGTGGGATCTGTGCCTACATCGACGCGGAGCACGCCATGGATCCCGTGTACGCCAAGGCCATCGGTGTCAACATCGACGACCTGCTCATCTCCCAGCCCGACACCGGCGAGCAGGCGTTGGAGATCGCCGACATGCTGATCCGCTCCGGGGCGCTCGACGTGCTGGTCATCGACTCGGTGGCCGCCCTGACCCCCCGGGCAGAGCTCGAGGGGGAGATGGGGGACACCCACGTCGGCCTGCAGGCCCGGCTCATGTCGCAGGCTCTGCGGAAGCTGACCGGCAGTCTGAGCAAGTCGAACACCATCGCCGTCTTCATCAACCAGCTCCGCGAAAAGGTGGGTGTCGTCTACGGGTCGCCCGAGGTCACCCCCGGTGGCCGGGCGCTCAAGTTCTACGCCTCGATCCGTATCGACATCCGTCGGGTTGAGGCGATAAAGGACGGCACCGAGGTGATCGGCAGCCGGACCCGGGTCAAGGTCGTCAAGAACAAGGTCAGCCCGCCGTTCAAGACCGCCGAGTTCGACATCATGTACGGCACCGGTATCAGCCGCGAGGGATCACTGCTCGATGTGGCAGTCGATCTGGGTCTGGTGAAGAAGTCCGGGGCGTGGTTCACCTACGAAGGTGAGCAGCTGGGCCAGGGGCGTGAGAACGCCAAGCAGTTCCTGCGCGAGACCCCCGAGCTCATGGTGGAGGTCAACGAACGAGTTCGTCAGGCACTAGCTGGCCCACCAGCAGATGCAGGCAGCGAAGCTGCGGGCGAGCTGCCCGGCGCCGGCTCGGTGTCGCCGATGGCGGCAGCTGCCGACAGCTCACCGGCGTGATCGTCCGGGCATCGCCAGAGCCGGCGTACCGCGAGCCGGCTGTGACCGAACGGCTCGTCGTGCAGGCACCTGGGAGAGGCACCTGCCCCCCTTCAGCGTAAGTGGGTTTCATGAGGCACATATTTGGCCTGCTAGCTGGGTGGATGCGCGCCGTGGGACCCGCTCTGATCGAAGGGCACCCGAGACCCGGGTGCCCTGGCTCGCCGACGCTTGGACTCGGCGTGGCAGCGTGCTCCGAGTGGTCCGCGGCCCCCCGGCCGCCACGAGCGTGCTCCAGCTCGAACCAGCGCTAGCGTGCCGAGGTGCTCGATGACCAGACGCCCAGCGGTCGCGGCAACCCGTCGACGACCTGCCCCCCGCCCGACCCGGCGCTCTCGTTGGCTGCGGCGGTCCAGTCGTGGCGGGCCTTGGCCGGCGGGTGGCGACCGTGGGGGCGTCGGTGGGCGACCACAGCCATCCGTGCTGCTTGGGAGCAGGTCTGCCTGTACGGGGCCGTCGGTCCCGACCATCCTCGGGCCAAGCGGTTCGGGGCCTTCGGCGCCGGCAGTCTGATGGCCTTCCCCCCGGGATCGGTCTACAACGAGCGGTGGATCCGGATCGGCGAACGCAGCATGATCGGTCCGTGGGTCAGCCTGTCGGCGGGGATGGCGCCAGGCCAGCAGATGCTGGCCGATCCGGTGGTCGACATCGGCAGCCGGGTCGTGATCGGGCGCGGGAGCCACATCGTCGGGCATCTGCGCATCGAGATCGGCGACGACGTCCAGACCGGACCGTACGTCTACATCACCGACCAGAACCACGCCTACCTCGACCCCGACCAGCCCATCGGCATCCAGCGGCCGCACGACGCGCCGGTGTCCATCGGCGCGGGGAGCTGGCTCGGGGCCGGGGTGACTGTGCTCCCCGGATGCCGGATCGGTCGCAACGTGACAGTAGGTGCCGGGGCGGTGGTAACTGGCGACCTTCCCGACCACAGTGTGGCCGTCGGTGCCCCGGCCCGAGTGGTAAAGCGCTTCCAAGCTGACCAGGGCTGGTCGGCTGTGGCTGGTCGGCGGAGCACCGGTTCGGACCGAGCGACCGGTTCGGACCGAGCGACCGGTGCGGACCGAGCGACCGGTGCGGACCGAGCGAGCAGCACCCTCGAGCCCGCTTGTCACAGGCCCGCCGGTGACAAGCCCGCTGCTCACCAACCCGGCCAGCCTCGAGCCCGCCGCTGACGAGCCTGCCGGCGTCGGTGAGTGCAGTGCGGCGACACCTGAGGGGACCTGGGCAGCACCGCGCGGGCTCTGAGCTACCTGGAGGCTCTGAGCTACCTGGAGGCTCCGAGGTTCCTGGAGGCTCTGAGGTGCCGGGAGAGCAGGCTCAGCGCGACAGGGAGCCAGCCGCGCGCTCGACGACAGGCACGTCGAGGGCCAGGCACGCCGAGGAATGTCGAACCTCCTGAGGCAGTTGCACCACGGAGAGGTTGCACCACAGAGAGACAGCCGGTCGGATCCGGCACCGCCGAGGAGGTCGTGATGCCCGCTATCCATGTCGCCGACCCGACGGCTCTGCCGCGGCTACCGGTGGTCCCCGGGTCGAGACCTCGGACGGTGGCGTCGCTCACCACCGCACCAGCCGGGCTCGAAGGAGAAGGGTTCCCCGTCCACAGGGCGTTCGCCGGGGTGAGCCTGGCGCAGCTGGATCCCTTCGTGCACATGGACCAGATGGGTGCCGTTGCGTACGCGCCTGGAGAGCCGAAAGGGACGCCCTGGCATCCCCATCGCGGCTTCGAGACGGTGACCTACATGATCGACGGCACCTTCGAGCACCAGGACTCCATCGGCGGCGGCGGGCTCATCACCAACGGGGACACCCAGTGGATGACTGCCGGTAGCGGCATCCTGCACATCGAGCGGCCACCGGAGACCTTGGTGGCCAGTGGTGGGCTGTTCCACGGAGTGCAGCTGTGGGTGAACCTGCCGTCGGCCCAGAAGATGACCGAGCCCCGCTACCAGGACATCGCCGCGTCGCGCGTCGCCCTGGCCACCACCGCCGACGCCGGGGCGCTCACCAGGATCATCGCCGGCACGGTCGGTGGCTTTCAGGGTCCTGGAACGACCCACACCCCGATAGCGGTCGTCCATCTGACCATCAGCGCCGGGGCGCAGGCGGAGGTGCCGTGGCCCCGAGGCTACAACGCCTTGGCGTACGTGCTCGGTGGCCGGGGCGCGATCGGCGCCGAAGGGCGCCCCATCGCCAGTGGGCAGCTCGCCGTCCTCGTCGGCGGGGACACCGTGGTGGTCCGTGCCGCCGCACAGGGCACCGCGGACAGCCCCGACCTCGACGTGCTCCTCTTGGGCGGCCAACCGATCGGCGAACCGGTGGTGACATACGGGCCATTTGTCATGAACACTCGCCAGCAGATCGCCCAAGCGTTCGAGGACTACCAAGCCGGTCGGCTCGGCAAGGTGCCTGCAGCGCACATCGGGCGGTAAGGACCGCGTTCGGGCTCACCGAAGCCATGGCCAATTCCGCTCACTGACAGGCTGTCGTGCAACACGGTTCGAGCCGGTGGTGACCTGGCCTTTTGCCTGCGCCTTGCCCCGGCCCGGGCGCATTCGCGACAGCTCACTGACGGTGATGTTCGGTCGCAGGGACCAGAACTTGTGTTCCCACAAGAGAAATCCTTGCCCTGCAGAGGATTTCCTGGGTATCCTACTGGCCCATAATGCAGAGCGAACAGATGCAGCGGTTTTGCCGCGCCACGAGCTCGGCTTCCTCTCAGGTTGTCGCAAAGTGCCCCGGGAACGGCCATTTTGCTGGCAGAAGCCCAGGTCGCGGTGTGCTCGGAGCGCACCTTGCGACAGCTTGCTCTCGTCGGTGCCCCAGGCTTCGGCGGCACTTGATCGCAGGTTTGGCAGTGCTGTGCGCCGTGTCGACGATCGGCCTGTGGGCATCGGTCGGCTCGTCACCGGCCTTTGCCGGGACCATCTCCTCGGACCGTGCCCAGGCGAACCAGCTGGTGTCGCAGATCGCCGCGGAGAGCGCCCAGGTCGACCACCTGGCCTTCGAGTACGACAAGGCGCAGCAGCAGTACCAGCAGACGGCGGCGCAGCTGGCTCAGGCCAAAGCCGAGCTGGCAGCGGCCGTCAAGTCCGAGGCGGTATCGCGAGCGCAGTTGCGAGCCGACGCCGTCGCCGCGTACATGGGTGACGAGAGTGCCGGGGCGGTCACGGCCGTCTTCGACACGTCCTCCATGAGCAGTGTTGCGGCCCGCGCCGAGTACCAGCAAGTGTCCGACAGCCACCTGCAAGGCGCGATCGACCGCTACCGCAGCGATCAACGCATAGTGGCACAGACGAAGTCGAAGCTGGCGCACGAGCAGGCCGCGGAGCAGGTGACGCTCACCTCCATCGCACAGACCAGCCAGCAGGCGCAGGCAGCGGTGAACCAGGAGAACCTACAGCTCTCCCAGGTGAAGGCGAACCTCCAGCAGGCGCTCCTCCAGCGGGCGCACGCCATCGAGCTGCAGCGGGCGCGCGCAGCGGCAGCCCGAGCGGCTGCCCAGGCCGCGGCGCAGGCTGCTCAGGCGGTACCGGGACCGGGCGGGGGAAGCGCACTTCCGGCTCCGGGGCCGGTCCTGCCCCCCTCCGCGAGCTGGCAGCAGCAGGCAGCGGTGGCCGTGAAGACCGGGCTGGCCCAGGTCGGCAAGCCCTACGTGTGGGGTGGTGCCGGTCCGAACGACTTCGACTGCTCCGGCCTGGTCATGTACGCCTGGGAGGCGGCTGGTGTGAACCTGCCGCACTACAGCGTGTCGCAGTACGACGTCACCACCCACGTTCCCGCGTCGGATCTGCAGCCCGGGGACATCGTCTTCTACAACTCGCCCTACGACGGGGCACTGGGCCACGAGGCGCTGTACATCGGTGGTGGCCAGGTGGTGCAGGCCCCCATGACGGGTATGAACGTGCAGGTGACGTCCATCACCTGGGCTGGCCAGCCGGTCGCGTACGGCCAGCCGTGAGCGGGAGACCGGCGTTCGGGGGGCGCTCGGGCACCACCGTCTGCACGGAGGAGGGCTGTCGCAAGATGGCCCGGAGCAGGTCATCTTGCCAGTAGGAGCCCAGGTCGTCGTCCGCTCGGAGCGCACCGCGCGACGGCGTGGCAGGAGGGTGTCTTCCCGCTCGGCACCCTGCCTGCGACAGTGGCCGTCACCGCCTTCCTCCTGACCGCTTCGCTCCACAGGACGGAAGCGCTGCTTGCGAATTAGCGAGTAGGACTTGCCAAGGGGGGGCACGGTCGGTACTGTGCCCCGCATGGACGGCGGTCGCCCAGAGCGCCAGGTGGGCGACGATCGCCCAGGCCCGACCCGTGCCTCGAGATGTCGCGCACGGCCGGCCAGGAGCTCGACGTCGCTTGGCGGGCGGGCGGCGGTCGTCCTCGTGACGGGTGTGCTGCTCGCCGCCTGCTCCACATCGATCTCGCCCGTAGCGCCCGGCGCTCGCCAGAGCGCTCCCCGATCGGCTGCCCCCCGAGCGGGCACCGCCGACGTGGCCTTCGCAGGATCGCTGCTCGCGGCGGACAACGAAGTGGTGGGCCCGGCCTTCGAGCGTGCCGAGGGGTACCGCTACGCGGGCCGTGGCGGTGGCTCGATCGGCCTGGCGCACGACATCGCGGCCGGAGAGATCACACCCGGGGTGTTCGAGAGCGTGGGCGCCGCCCCGGTGTCGATCCTGGAGCCGGCGTTCACCCGCTGGTACGTGCAGTTCGCGGCGAGCCCGCTGGTGCTGGCCTACAACCCGCACGGGCCTGACGCCGCGGTGTTCCGGGCTGCTGCCAAGGGCACCGGTTCGCTGGCCAAGGTCTTCGAGGCCATGTCGCGTCCCGGCTTCCTTCTCGGGCGTACGAACCCGGCTACTGATCCTCAAGGACAGGCGTTCGTCATGATGGTGGAGCTCGCCCAGCGGGCCCTGCACCTGCCACCGGGCATCGTGACGGCCATCTTGGGCCGGGGGGCCACCTCCGGCGGTGGAGGGAGGTCGTCGCAGATCTTCTCCGAGACGGCCCTCGACTCCCGCCTGGAGTCCGGCCAGCTCGATGCGGCGAGCGCATTTCGCTCCCAGGCCGTGCAGTTGCACCTCCCGTACGTGACGTTGCCGGCGCCGATCGACTTCGGGGATCCCGCAGATGCGGCGGACTACGCGAGAGCCAGCCTGGTCGTGCCCTCCACCAGCGGCCCACCGGTCACCGTGCACGGCACGCCCCTTGTCATCGACATCACCACCGTGCACGAGGCGTCGGCTCCTGCTGCGAACCGAGCCGCTGCCGCCGCGTTCGTCGCCTACCAGCTCTCTCGTGCCGGCCGCCGGGAGCTCGCCAGAGAGGGTTTCACCCTCTTGCCCGAGACGGTGCTCGGGGCTCCAAGCGGCCTGCCACCGGTCGTCCGCCGCGCCGTCGACAGTACGGGGTAGGTGGTGGCGAGCCTACCGCCAGCCCACCGATGGCCCGGGGTGCTCCCCCTCGCCGGGCGCCAGCTGGTCGGCCTGATCGGCGTGCTCGGTGGCGCCGTGGTCTGGTTGGCGCTGCTCGGACCGCTCGGTGCGCTGCTCGCGCACCTGTCGCCCACTGCGCTGCGCTCCTCGCTATCGGCGCCCCAGGCGCTCGCGCCGCTTGTGACCTCGGTGGAAGCCAGTGCCATCGCCTTGGTGGTCCTGGTGGGGGCCGGCACCCCGCTGGCGTGGGCGATGGCCCGTGACCGGCTCCCCGCCCCGCGGCTGTGGGAGGGTGGTGTGCTGGTGGCGTTGCTCATGCCGCCCCTGGTCGTCGGCCTGCTCCTGGTGTTCCTGGTCGGTCCGCTCACCCCGATCGGTCACGGCTTGGCCCATCTCCACCTATCTGCGTCGAACACCTTCTTCGCCTTGGTGCTCGCCGAGATCTACGAGGCCGCGCCCTACTACGTGCTCGGGGCGTCGGCCGCCTTCAGCTCCGTCGACCCCGAGCTCGAGCAGCACGCTTGCCTGTTGGGGGACACCTGGTGGCGCAGCCTGCGGCGCATCACCCTCCCGCTGGCCGCCCCCGGTCTGGTGAGCGCACTGGCCATGGCCTGGGCCCGGGCAATGGGCGCCTTCGGGGCCGTCATCGTCATCGCGTACCACCCATACGGGCTGCCCATGCAGATCTGGGTCACCCTCGAGCAGAGTGGGCTGCCTGCGGCGCTGCCCTTCGCCCTGGTGCTGCTGGTGGTGGCCCTGCCGTTGCCGCTGGCGGCATACCTGTGGACGGCGCGGGCCCGGATGTCGTCGGGGCCCGGTCCCTTGACAGGCCCCTCGCCAGATTCCTCGATAGCAGAGCCTGGGCCGCGGTGATGCCCCCGGCCGCCGGCTCGCTGCTCGTCGATATGACAGTCGACCGCCGCGGCTTCGACGTGCGGGTGTCGCTGGCCGTCGCAGCCGGCGAGTGTGTGGCCGTGCTCGGCCCATCTGGTGCCGGCAAGTCCACGGTCCTGGCAGCGGTGGCCGGGCTGGTGCCGCTGCGGGCAGGGACGGTGTGGCTCGACGGGCAACTGTTGAGCGCGCCGGGGAAGCCCGCGGTCGTGTTGCGGGCCCGGCGAGTCGGTCTGCTCGCCCAGCGGCCGGCGCTGTTCCCCCATCTCGACGGCGCGGCGAACATCGGCTACAGCTTGCCTGGCGGTGGCGCCCATCCCCTGGTCCGTCACCTGGCCGACGTCGTGGAGGTGGCCGATGTCCTCGGTGCTCGTCCGGCTCGGATGTCGGGCGGGCAACGCCAGAGGGTGGCGCTGGCCCGGGTGCTGGCTGCTGACCCTCGAGCGCTCCTGCTCGACGAGCCGTTCTCGGCGCTGGAGCGGGAGCTGCGTGACCGGATCGCTCGATGGGTGGTGGACGAGGTGCGCCGAAGGCAGGTGCCGTGCCTTCTCGTGACCCACGACGTGGCCGAGGCCCAGCGCTGTGGCCGGCGCATCGCCGTGCTCGACGGCGGCCGCTGCCTGCAGGTGGCCGCGCCGGGGACACTGGTCCGCGCCCCTGCCAGCCGGCGGGTGGCGGAGCTGGTCGGCTACCAAGCCTTCGTCCCGGTCGACTTCGGCCGACCTACTGGCAACTGGGCCCTACCGCCGGGCGCAGGCAGCTGCGTCGTAGGCATCCACCCAGATCTGGTCCAAGCACTGCCGCAGCCGGCGGAGGCTGGCGGGCTCGAGATGCACGGCACTATCGGATCCCTGGTGGCAAGCGGCGCCACCGTCGATGCCAGCGTGGCGCTGGCAGACGGTTCCACGTTCGGTGTCCGCCTGGGAGCCGGTCAGCCGGTGCCGTCGCTCGGCAGCTCGATCGACGTGCTGGTGCACCAGCCTCCCTGCTTCGACACACGGGGCGATCTCGTCCCTGGGACGGGCCCGCCGAGCGACGCCGGTTCGCTGGCACAGCCAGTGGGGATGCCGTGAGCAGCGAGGAGCACCGCCAGCCGCCACCGCCGAGCCCGCCTGGAGGTGCTGCCCCGGTCCGCCGGGTCCGCCTCGCCCGCCTCGCCCGACAGCTCTCCCAGGACCAATTGGCCGAAGCGGCCGGCATCACCCGCCAAGCGGTCGCCGGCTTCGAGGCAGGTCGGTTCGATCCCTCGCTGAAGGTCGCCTTGCGGCTAGCCAGGGTGCTCGGCGTGTCGGTGGAAGAGCTGTTCGGCGCGGACAGCCAGCCCGCCCAGGTGCCGGCCCGCCTGGTCGAGCCGGCACCCACCGAGCCCCGAGGGCGACCAGGTGCACGGGTCCAGCTGGTCGAGGTGGCCGGCCGGCGCTGGGCCTTCCCGCTGGGCGGGGACACGACCATGTCGTGGGGGTTCGGCTCGGCCACCGGACGCCTGGCCCACGGCACCTCGCGTGCGCCGAGCGCCGTGCCCGCGGCGCGGGCTGCGATGCCTGGCGAGGCGCCGTCTGGCAGCGAGATGGCGGTCGAGCGTCCGTCTCCGCCTGACGAGGCGCCCTCTGGCAGCGAGGTGGCGGTCACCGTGCTCGGCCGGCCTCGGCCGACCGTGGTGGTCGCCGGATGCGATCCGGCCCTGCCGCTGCTGGCCGGTCCGCTCGCTCACCACGAGCCACCCGTCGACCTGCTGTGGTGGCCGTGCTCCAGTGGCAGGGCTCTCGAGCTGGTGAGAGCCGGCACCGTCCACGCCGCCGGTGCTCACCTGCGTGACCCGGCCGGCAGCAGCTACAACACGCACCAGACCCGCAGCGTGCTCGGCGGGACCGGCGCGGCGGTCATAGGGTTCGCCTCGTGGGCAGAGGGCCTGGCACTGGCACCAGCGCAGACCGGCGTGGTCCACACCTTGGCCGACGTCGCTCGCCTCGGCCTACGCCTCGTCAACCGTGAACCGGGCGCAGAGGCCCGGGCCGTGCTCGAGCGGGAGCGTCGCCGCCATGGCCTGGCCCTCCGCCGCCTGGCCGGGTGGGAGGTGGTCCTCGGCGGCCACTTCCAGATCGCCGCCGCGCTGTCCGGTGGCCTGGCCGATGCCGGTGTCACCTGCGAGCCAGCCGCCCGCGCCTACGGGTTGGGGTTCCTCCCGCTGGCCGACGAGCAGTTCGATCTCGTGGTGCCCCGGGCACTGCTCGGCACCCTCGAGGTGCGTGCCCTGCTTGGCGCATTGGGCAGTGACGAGCTGCACGGCCAGCTTTCGGCCATCGACGGCTACGACCCGGCAGCCTGCGGCACCGTCCTCGACAGCTTCTGACGAAGCGCGCTGCCGGGGCGCTACAGCCGGGCCACCAGACGCCACCCGATCATGTGTCGAGTGCCACGTGCCACCCCGACGCCGTGCGCTGACCGGCCGACGCCGGCGAACAGGCACATGGGAACCACGTCGAGGGCGAGCCGCCGCGGTCGTCGCACGGGGGTCACCGTAGCCGCGGGTCGGCGCTCAGCTCCGACGGCCGGCCAGCACGGTGATCCGGCGAGCCAGGTTGACCGCGTGGTCGCCGAGGCGCTCGTAGAACCGGGCCACCATGGCCGCCTCGATGGCTATGGGGATGGCCATGGAGCCGCTGGCCACCTCGGCGGTGAGCAGGACCTGCAGCTCGTCGAGGTCGTCGTCGAGCTCTTCCAGGCGTGCAGCGGCATCCGGGTCGCGATCGGCATAGGCATCGGCGGTGCGTCGCCACATCTGGCAGGCGATCTCCCCCATCTGCTCCACCATGCCCCGGGCGCGGTGCGACAGCTCCACGCCGAGACCTCGAACGGCCCGGCTCGCCACATGCTTGGCCAGGTCGCCGCTACGTTCGAGCTCCGGCAAGATGCGCAGCACGGCGACCAGATAGTGCAGGTCGTCCGCGGTGCTCGCCGATTCGGCCCGGCGCATGGTGGTGGCCTCGACCTCACGGTACAAGTCGTCGATGGCCTGGTCGGCTGCGGTCATGGCCCGAGCGGCGACGCGGTCCCCGGCCAGCAGCGCGTGGGTGGCTCCTGCCAAGGCTTCGGCTACCAGCGCGAACAGCTGGATCACCTGCCGGTCGACGGCCGTCAGGTCGTCATCCCCATGGTCGAGGCGGACGGCGAAGGCAGACGGCACACCCTCAGCGTACTTGGTGGTGCTCGAGCGCGGCGGATGGGCCGCTGCGCCAGCCGCACACACCCCACATGCGCGTCACGGTGTCGACGACCGCCATGTCGTCGGGCATGGGTCGGCGCTCGTAGGTCTTCGACAGGTAGCGCTCGGTCCCCCATACGAGCGCCCGGGCCGTCTCGGTCGGGTCGAGGTCGAGACTCAGCTCGCCGGCTAGTTGGTCACGGCGGATACGGGCCTCGGTGGCCGCGACGAACCGGCCGACTGCCCTGCGATATGCCCGGTCGAGCTCGTCGTCGGTGCTCGAGGCGTCGGCCAGGGCACGCAGCAGCGCATGGTGCTGTCGGAACACGGCGGCCGCACCAGCCGCCGCGGCGCGCAACGCGTCGGCCGAGCCGACCGGTGCCTCCCAAAAGGCAACGCCGCTGCGGGCGATCTCGTCGCTCACGTCGGCCAGGAGGCGCACCAAGACGGTGCCGAGGTCGGGGAAGAACCGGTAGAAGGCGGTTCGAGAGAGCCCGGCTGCACGTGCCACCGTGTCGACGGTCAGCTCGCTCCAGCGATGGTCGACGAGGAGCTGCTCGATCCCCGTCAAGATGGCTGTCTCACTGCGCTGGCGACGGCGCCGGGCGTCTGACCTGGTGCGACGAGCAATCGAGTCACTGCGTCCGGCGCGGGGGCCAGCCACGGTCGAGGTGCCGGTCGCTGGTGGTGCGCTCCCGAGCTCGGCCACAGGGCCATGATAGCCCGGACGACAGGTTCTTGACATCGTGTGCGACATAGTGTCTCATATACCCGAACCAGAGGGGAGAGCGCCTGTGCCGCGGGCGCACCGAGAGCCGTCCGCCACGTGGCCAACCTCCGACGGCGGTGCCGGCCACCTTCATCGACGGGCCATGTGACGAGCCGACGAGCCAGGAGGGGACAGATGATCGACCTGCACTACGCCGTGCCGGTGGAGCAGACAGGGTGGAAGACCAGCGACGGTTCGGGCACGGTCCGCTTCCAATGGGACTACGACGCCGGACGTGAAGAGCTGCTCGCGCTCTACGACAAGGGCAAGCGCAAGCAGTGGGACGCCGCGGAGCGCATCGACTGGTCGCACGAGATCGACCTCGACGACCCGCTGCGCACCAGCGACGAGTACATCCCGTTGTTCGGCTCGCCCATGTGGGAGAAGATGGACGAGCGGGCCCGGGCCGAGGCGAGACGCCACATGGTGGCGTGGCAGTTCTCGCAGTTCCTGCACGGGGAGCAGGGGGCGCTCGTGTGCACGGCGAAGATCGTGCAGAACGTCCCGGCGGTCGACGCCAAATTCTATGCCGCGACCCAGGTCATGGACGAAGCTCGCCACGTCGAGGCCTATGGACGGTACCTGTCGAAGCTGGGGCTCGCCTATCCCGTCAACCCGCACCTGCGGTCCCTGCTCGACGACGTGCTGACCGACGCACGCTGGGACATGACCTACCTCGGGATGCAGGTCCTCATCGAGGGGCTCGCCTTGGCTGCGTTCGGGCTCATCCGGAACCAGACGGGTGACGACCTGGCTCGAGCCCTGAACGCGTATGTCATGCAGGACGAGGCTCGTCACGTCATGTTCGGCCGCCACGTCCTGCGCTCGTACTACCCGCAGCTCACCGAGGCCGAGCGGGCCGAACGCGAGGCCTTCTGTGCCGAGGCCTGCTACCTCATGCGGGACCGGTTCTTGGCCGAGGAGGTGTGGGAGACCCTGGGTCTCGACAGTGCCGAGACGGTCAAGTGGGTGCAAGACAGCGAGCTGCAGCGAGCGTTCCGCAGCCTGCTGTTCACCCGTATCGTCCCGACGCTGAAGGACATCGGGCTGTGGGGACCGACGCTTCGCCAGACCTTCTCCGACATGGGAGTGATGGGGTTCGAGTCCGTCGATCTCGACTCGGTCATCGCCGAGGACGAGCAGGCGGCCGACGACATCGACGCCGCCCGACGAGCGGCGGCTTCCGCCATGGCCGTCAGCCGCGCGGGTGTCGACGAGGTGGTGGAGGCGGGCCGAGGCTGACCCAGGAACGACTTGCTCACGATCGTCGGGACTGCAGGCCGTGCAGGCCGGCGCGTCGGCGCGCCGAAGCACCAAGCGACCTCGGGGCGAAGCTGGTCGGGTCGCCACGATCCCCCCCGGCGGCCCGTGGCGAGAACGCGCGCGGAGAAGCGCCGCGCGCGGAGAAGCGCCTCGTGCCGAGAAGCGCCGTTCCGGCAGCGGCCCGAAGCGTCGCGCGTCCCTGGATGCAGCAGGCGGGGCGGTGCCAGAACGGCGGTAACATCGCCCGTGGGGAAGAGCTCCGCCCCGGAAGGGGCCCGACGCGTCGAGAGCCCCATGTGGCCACGGTGGCCCGTGCAGGAGGCCGAGCGGTGTTGAACGGGGTGCCCGGAATGATCGGCGAGACGGCGGTGGTCACTCGCACCGTGGTCGACGCCCAGCACCCCGGGTGGATCCGGGCGCGCGGTGAGCAGTGGCTGGCTGTTCCCATCGACCTGGCCGATCCGATCGAACCGGGCACCACGGTGGTGATCACCGGGGTGTCGGGTGGTTCGCTCGTCGTGATGGCGCTGTGACGTGCTGGCGCTGTGACGTGCTGGCGCTGTGACGTGCTGGCGCTGGGACGTGCTGGCGCTGTGACGTGCTGGCGCTGTGGCTGTGCACCGGTAGCGCTGTGGCTGTGCATCTGCACCCAGGTGAGCCGGCAGCCGACCTCGTCGTTCCTCGGAGCCTCGGTGACGCGTGCCTCGACGCGGCTGCCTGTCGGTGCTCCTCGGGTGGCCGCCGAGGTGGGGCAGCCGCGACGAGCTAGCATGGAGACCGCGTTGTCCGGTCGACGGGTGGTGGAAGCCCGACGGTGCGGTGGGACCCCAGCAGGTGCCGGGGGCGGGGCCCGAAGGGAGCAGATCATGATCGTCGGCCTCGTCGTGTTGGTCGTGGTGGTAGTTCTCCTGGTGTTCTTGCTGGCAAAGTCGATCAAGATCGTGCAGCAGGGCAGCGTCGGGGTGGTGAAACGACTCGGGAAATTCACGGGTGTGCGCCAGCCGGGGCTCCACCTGATGGTGCCGATTGTCGACCGCATGGACAAGGTGGACATGCGCGAGTTCCCTCAGATCGGGGACACCCAGGCTGTCATCACCAAGGACAACGTGCAGCTGCGGGTGAGCGCCACGGTCTTCTGCCAGGTGGTCGACGTGAAGTCGGCGCTCTTCGAGATCAACGACCACCAGCTGGCCATCGACCAGCTGGCTGTCACCGCTCTGCGCGCCGTCTTCGGAGAGATGACCCTCGACGAGTCGCTCGCCAATCGCGAGGCCATCAACCGCCGGATGCAGGACCACATGGCCGACGCGACCATGAAGTGGGGTGTGCGGCTGAACCGGATCGAGATCCTCGACATGACCCCCCCGGACAACATCCTGCGGGCCATGTCCGAGCAGAAGGAGGCCGAGCAGCACAAGCGGGCGGCCATATTGCAGTCCGAAGGTGAGCAGCAGTCGGCGATCAACCGGGCCCAGGGCCGCAAGCAGTCGGCTGTGCTCGAGGCCGAGGGGAACAAGCAGTCGGCCATCTTGGGCGCCGAGGGTCAGATGAAGGTGCTGGAGCTGCGGGCCGAAGGCGAGCGCATCGCGCAGACCTTACGCGGCGCCGGTGAGGCGGCCGAGCTGCAGTCCATCGACGAGGTGGCCATCCACCCGAACACCCTGGCTGTCATGCAGCTGCAGGCGCTACGAGATGTGGCCAGTGCCCCGAACAGCAAAGTGGTGGTGCCCTACAGCGCGGCCGGCCTGGTCGGGACCGCGGAGGTCCTGGTCGATGCGCTGCGAGGGGTGATCTCCCCCGACGGCGTGGCGCCTGTCGGCCCGATGGCGAACGGTGGAGCCGCATCATCTGGTGGGTCACAGCCATCTGGAGCGCCGTCTGCCGAGCCGGCTGGGTCGTCTCCCACTCGCCCGCCGTCGCCACGGACGCCGACTTCCCGCCCCTGAGGCGCACGCCCGGGAAGCTGAGCTGGCTCGGGACGCTCCCAGCCCCCAGTCCCACGCCCTCGAGGCCCATTCCGGGGAAGCTGAGCTGGCGTCTTTCTCGGTCCAGCAGGCTGTCGCGAATTGGCTCGGAACGGTCCATTCTGTGGTCAAAAGACCTGGCCGCTGGCCGCTGGCCGCTGGCCGCTGGCCGCTCGGGGCGCATTGCGCGACAGCGTGCCAGGCCTATCGCTCGCCTTCGGCTCGCTGCCGGCAGTGTGACCGGTCCGAGTGCGACCGGTCCGAGTGCGACCGCGACCGCCGTGTCGTCAGGCGATGGCTACGAAGGAGCCGTCGAGGAGCTCCTTGAACCGCTCCAGCTCTACCGGGCCGTCTCCCACGCCGCCCAGCGGGTCGGGTGGGGCGAGGTGCCAGCGGGTGTAGAGGGCGGCCACGAGCGCCTTGCGCCCGCTGCCGGTCGACTCGTGCTCGTGGCGCACCTGGTCGAGCAAGGTGGCGCCGGCATACACGTCGACCAGCAGCTGAGACAGCGGGTACAGGCGGGCTTCGGCTACGGTCGGTGCCAGCCCCTGCCAGCGCGTCACCGCCTGGCGGGCACGGTCCAGGCCTCCGGCGACGAGGTCGCGGGCCGAGCGTTGCTCGGAGGTCGCTGCCGGCGCGCGGTCGAGTATCTCGGTCACCCGCTCGAACAGCGCCTCGTGGGCCTGGTCGCGCATCATTGCCCGGCGCACGTCGAGGCAGAGGATGTTGTCGGCACCTTCCCACACCGTGTTCACCTGGGCGTCGCGCAGGATGCGGGCTACCGGCCAGTTCTCGATGTAGCCGTTGCCGCCGTGGAGCTCGACGGCGTCGCTGGCCGCAGTGATCCCCAGGCGGCTGGCCCGGAGCTTCGCCAGGGGGGCCGACAGGCGCAGTCGCCGCCCAAGGTAGCCGTCGAACACCATGGCCTGGGCGGCCTCCACCTCGACGATGAGCTCGGCCAGCTTGCGCTGGACGAGCGGCTGGTCGACCAGGGTGGCCCCGAAGGCATCACGGGTCCGGGCATAGCAGACGGCCTCCACCAGGGCTCGGCGGGCACAGCCCACGCCCATCATGGCAATGGCCAGGCGGGCCCCGTTCGTGAGGCGCATCATGCGCGCCATCCCGCCGGCCCCAGACACCACGGACCCAGTCGCTGCAGGGGCCTCGGTCGCTGCAGAGGCCGTACCGGTGCCGCTGGCACCCGTGACGCCGGCGGCCCCACGAGACTCGTCGACGGCGCTAGCCCCCGGGGCCAGGAGGAACGCCTCGGCCCCCGCCAGCTCCACCTCGCCCGAGGGCACGGCTCGGGTGCCGAGCTTGTCTTTGAGCCGGCGAACGCGGATGCCGTTTCGAGAGCCGTCACGGCGCTCGGTGAGGACCAGGAAGGGGGCTACCCCGCTCACCCCGTCCTCACCGCCGTCGATCTTCGCCAAGGCGACGAAGGCCGGTGCGTGCACGTTCGAGACGAACCACTTGAGGCCGTCGAGGCGCCAGGTGTCGCCGCCGACGTGGGTGGCGGTGGTCTCGAGCGAGCCGAGATCGGAGCCACCGGTGCGCTCGGTGAACATCTGGCCCGCCGCCCCCGACATGTCGCCCGAGGCGAACAGCTCGCGGACCCTGGTTTGCACGTCGGGCGGTGCGAACGCCTCGGCCATGCGGGTCACCATGTCCCCGCCGGTGCCCAGCGCGCAGGTCATGGCGATCTCGGCCTGGTCGAGCAGGTAGCTCCACGCCGCAGCCAGCGGCGCGGGATTCACGCCGGCTCGGCGGGCCTCTTCGGCGAAGGCCGGGGAGGTGAGGTTGTCGGCCAGCAGGTCGGCTTGCGAGGCCACGAAGCTCGCCGGCAGCACGACCTGGCTCACCTCGTGACCCCACCGGTCGTAGCGCTCCAGCGTGGGGGGATGGTGGTCGGTCTCCTCTGCCCGCACGGCGATCGGCCCGCCCATGAGCGCTCCCACCCGGCGTAGATGGGGGGTGGCCCACTCGAGCTGCTTCGCATCGAGGTGCATGGTCATGAGGAACTGCAAGGTGGGATCGCAGTCGTACCAGTTTCGCCCGGCCGCACCCCGGTAGCGGGCCGTCTCGTAGCGCCGCCGGCGCTCTGCCGTGGTGAAGGGGAGCCGGTCGACGGCTTCGGGTACCGGGAGGACGGTGGAAGCGTCGCCTGGGGCAGAGATGCTGGGGGAGGGGTCCGGAGCCATGATCGTATATTACGGCAAATCTATAGACGTAGGCGAAGTGTAACGTCCGGTGCGGACAGGTCATGGCTGCTCCGGGCTGTCGATCTGCCCGACGACGTGGCACAGCGCGGCACCTCGCTGTCCGCCGAGCACCGGGCGCCCGGGCGGGTCGATCCCGCCACCGATGGGCCTGGTCGGTTCGTGCTGGACTTGGCGCGTGGAGATGCCGAGGATGGAGATGTGGACGATGACCAGCTGGCCGCGGCGCTGGACGGGGCGCGCCGTGGCGAGGAGCAGGCCATGGTCGTGCTCTTCCGGGCGTACCAGCCGCAGCTGCTGCGGTACCTCCGGGCTCGGGCCGGCGCGGCAGCCGAGGATCTCGCAGCTGACACGTGGCTGGCCCTGGCCAAGGCGCTGCGGACGATCGAAGGGGGTCCCGACGAGCTCCGGGCGTGGCTGTTCTCGGTGGCCCGGCGCAAGGTGGTCGATCACTACCGGGCCGAGGGAAGACGGCCCAAGACGGTGGTGCTCGACGCCGGCGTCGAGCATGCGAGCACCGACGACGTAGAGGGCATGGCGCTCAGCACCCTGGGCACCCAGGCGGCGGTGCGCCTCCTGGTCGAGGGTTTGCCGCCGGAGCAGGCAGAGGTGGTGCTGCTCCGGGTGCTCGGCGACCTGAGCGTCGAGCAGGTGGCCCAGATCATGGGGAAGCGCCCGGGCACGGTGCGGGTCCTCCAGCACCGTGCACTTCGGAGACTGGCTCGCACCACCTCGCGCGGGCTGACGACCCAGAGGCTGCCCGGGTGACGGCGCCGGATCGGAGGGAGGTGTAACGCGATGGAGCCCGCGGACGATGTCACCGGTGAGATGCGTGTGCTTCCCCTCGACGCCGCTACCGCCGATGCCCTGCTGGAGGGCCGGATCGGACCTGACGACGCTCCTCCGGGCTACCGCGAGGTGGCATCGGCGGTCCGGTCGGCTCGCTCCGGTGCCAGCGTGGCGGAGCTGGCTGGCGAGGAGCAGGTGGTGGCGGCCATGGTGGCCGCCGCTGCCGGGTCGCTGCGCACCTCCCCACTTTCACCTATGAGGAGACGACCCATGATCGCCAAGCTGATGTCCGCCAAGGTGGCTGCTGTTGCCACAGGCTTCGTCCTGGTCGGCGGCGGAGTCGCCGCTGCCGCCACCGGCTCTCTGCCGAGCGGCGTGCAGCACTCGGTGGCCGATGCCGCTGCCCACGTCGGGGTGTCGATCCCGGGGAAGGGGTCGGGCGCACACCAGGCCACGACCAGCGGGACCACGGGCTCGACCAACGCGACCACGGGTTCGGCCAACGCGGTCGGCCCGAAGAGCGGTGGCCCGGAGACCTACGGGCTGTGCACTGCCTACGCCGCGTCGCACCGGAGCTCCACCAGTACGTCCGGGTCCACCGCTGCGTCACAGACCACCACTACGTCGGGATCCACCAATACGTCTGTGGCGTTCGCCAACCTTCTGCAGGCGGCAAACGCCAAAGGTGAGTCGGTCTCGGCCTACTGCAAGAGCTTTGTGCGCCCGGGTAAGGCACACAGCGCCGGATCGAAAGCCTCGTCGAGCGCGGGTGCCGGGGTAGGGAACCGGCCCACTGGTGCGGGGACCACGGCGGGCACCCGCGGCTCGGGGGCCGCCGGCTCGCACACCGGTGCCAGTGCAGCGGCTACCCACGGAGCCAGCGTGTACAGCGGGCCATCGGCCTCTCAGGTCTCCGGCAGCGCGTCGAACGGGTCGTCTCGCAGCGACACGTCGCCGGGCGCGGCAGGAAACGGGTCGGCGCCGGGGACCGCCGACGCGCACGGGCTGTCCGCTGCCTCGAGCGGGGCCGGGAACGCCAGTTCCAGCGCCGGTGGTGCTGGGGCATCGGGGTCTCACCGCGGAGCCTGACCGGATCTCACGGGTCGCCAGGCCGACTCCCAATTGACGTCCTTCCCACGACTGCAGTCGTGGGATTCCCGGCCGCTTATGCGGCGACCGGTTGGGTGCGCGTTTCACCGGGCCCCTCACTTCGGGGTGTCCCTCCACACGCTGTGACCGCCAGCCCGGCGGCGAGGATGTTCAGCAAGGGCCAGCTCGCTGAGCAGGGCCGGCTCCACCTCCGGAACAGGTCCGATGCAGTGGCCTGGTCGTGGGGACGGGGCCGGCCCTCGGTCTGGATGGCACTCGACGCACCGGGCTCCACGGGCGGGTGCTGGCTGCACGCGTCGGATCGGCTACGTCAGCTCCCGAGCCCGGTGGAGAAGAGAGCTTGCCGAGACGGTGCAGTGGCTCGCCGGCCAGGCCGGCTCAGCTGAG
>JAKAQW010000262.1 GCA_021819525.1 Actinomycetes bacterium | reverse complement strand
TGCCGTAGTAGGGCTCGAAGGCCTTCACGATGTCCTCGGTCTCGTTTCGGAAGTCGAGGACGAAGGTGTCGGCCTTGTTGGGGTGGATCCGGTTCAGCCGGGAGAGGGTCTGCACCGCGTTCAAGCCGGTGAGCACCTTGTCCACGTACATGGTGTGCAGGAGCGGCTGGTCGAAGCCGGTCTGGAACTTCTCGGCCACGATGAGCACCTGGTAGTCGCTCGTGGCGAAGCGCTCGGCGGTCTGGGACTCGGGGAACCCGTTCATGGCGGCTTCTGAGTAGCTGAGCTCGTGCTCGTCGATCACCCGGCCCGAGAAGGCGACGAGCACCGCCAGGTCGAGATAGCCCCTTTTTTGGATGTAGGCGTCGATCGCCTGCTTGTAGCGCACGGCGTGCAGGCGTGAGGAGGTGACCACCATGGCCTTGGCCTGTCCTGCGATCTTGGCGGCGGTGTGGGTCCGGAAGTGCTCGACGATGATCTCGGCCTTCTGGGCCAGGTTGGACGGGTGGAGCGAGACGAACCGGGCGATAGCTCGACGCGCCTTGGGCGCCTCGTAGGTGGGGTCCTCGGCGACGGCCTTTTCGATCCGCCAATAGGTCTGGTAGGTGACGTAGTTGGCGAGGACGTCCAAGATGAAGCCTTCCTCGATCGCCTGGCGCATCGAGTAGAGGTGGAACGGCTCGTACTTGCCCTTCTCTGGGTCGAAGGTGCCGAACATCTCCAGGGTCCGGGCCTTCGGGGTAGCAGTGAAGGCGAAGAACGACAGGTTGGCCTGCCGGCCCCGGGCGCCGACTGCCTTGGCCAGGGCCTCTTCCACCGGGTCGACGGCTTCTGCGATGAAGCCGGCGTCCTCGGCCTCTGCTGCGGTGAGCTCCTGCTCCTCGGTCCCGCCGAGGGCGAGGCGTAGGTCCTTCGCGGCCTCACCGGTCTGAGAGGAGTGCGCCTCGTCGACGATGACCGCATACCGCCGTGCCGGAAGCCCGGCGATCTTGTCCAACACGAAGGGGAACTTCTGGAGCGTGGTCACGATGATCCGGGCCTGCTCGCCAGCCAGGGCGTCTGCGAGCTGGGTCGAGTCCCGGTCGATCTTCACCACGACGCCCCGGGTGTGCTCGAACTGGTAGATCGTGTCTTGGAGCTGGCGGTCGAGGACCAGCCGGTCGGTGATCACCACCACCTTGTCGAAGACCTTGCGGTCGCTCCCGTCGTGGAGTGAGGAGAGCCGGTGGGCGGTCCAGGCGATCGTGTTCGACTTCCCAGAGCCCGCCGAGTGCTCGACGAGGTAGCTGTGCCCGGCCCCGTGCTTTCGGGCGTGGGCTTCCAAAGCCAAGACGGCGTCCCACTGGTGAAAGCGCGGGAAGATGACGCGCTCGGCTGCCCGACGGGCAGCGGGGGTCCCCTGGGTCGGCCGCTCGACGTGGATGAAGCGAGCGAGGAGGTCCATCCAGGCGTCTCGTGCCCACACCCGCTCCCACAGGTACGCGGTGCGATGCCCGTTCGGGTTCGGCGGGTTGCCCGCACCGCCGTCGAGGCCGAGGTTGAACGGCAGGAACTGGGTCGCCTCGCCAGCCAGCTTCGTCGTCATCGCCACCCTGTCCGGGTCGACGGCGAAGTGCACGAGCGCACGGCGGGCCAAGGTGACGTTCGCCGGGTCCCGGTCGCGTCGGTACTGGCGGATCGCGTGCTCGACGTCTTGGTTCGTAAGCGGGTTCTTGAGCTCGGCAGTGGCCGTCGGGATGCCGTTCACCAACAGGACCATGTCAAGCGTCTTCGTGGAGCCTGGCTCGTAGGCGAGCTGGCGGGTCACGCTCACCCGGTTCGCCGCGTACAGCTCCTGCAGCTCGGGAGTGAGCCCGTGGGCGGGCTGGAAGAACGCCAGGCGGATCGTCACCCCGAGGTCCACCACCCCCTGGCGGAGCACTTCCACCGTGCCCCGGGCGTCGAGCTCGGCGGCCAGGCGCTTGGCGAAACCTCGCTGAGCCGAGTCCGGGTCGTTGCCATAGCGACCAAGCAGTCTCTCCCACTCTGTGATCTGCGTCGCACCGATGAACGCGTACAACTCCGCCGTATCGAGCCCGAGCAGCGGATCGAAGTGAGCGGGCTCCGACCTGAGGTAGCCGCCGGCTAGCAGTGCAGCTTCGATGGCGTCCTCAAAGCCCCGCTCGTCGACCTTCATGCCGCCACCTCGGGAATCTCCAGTTCGCCAGTGACGGCAGCGGTGATCAAGGCCTGGCGGTGTTCCCTAGTCAGCTCGATTGACTCCTGCATCTTGTAGATCAGAGCATCGATTTCCCGAGTGCGATCCTCAAGGTGGCACGCAATCTGCTGTTGCTCGCTTCTGGGCGGAACCGGAATGAACATGTCGTGCAACATGGCACTCGTCAGTTGGTTGATCGTGGACGTTGCGAAGAGACCGAACTGCCACTCGAAGATCGAGGATCTCAAGACCCAGCGCAGGTAGTCGTTCACGTCAGAGCGCAGGACCGTCATGAATGCCCCCCAGGTGTGACCCGCCAACTCAGGTGGAATTAGAGCGCTCTTGCCAATGAGTCTTGCACTGCCGTTTCGTGAACAGATAAGGATGTCATCTTCGCGAAGTTGGAGCGAAGGCGGGATCGGCGTGGAGACATAGACATTGTCGTTGAGATCTATTCGGCCATCCTGGATATTCCCTGCTCGGAGTACAAGGGTCCCGAGTGAGGAGTCATTGACGATTTCTTCTGGAGAGTAGGTGAGACCAATCGTCGCTCGACCCAGCCGTTTCAGCGGCAAGACATCCCAGTGAGCAGGGACCCGACCGAGCCAAGACACCCCGCTATCTCGCAGAGATGCATTTATGTCGATCCCACGAGTGATAGCCAGAGTTATCACGACGCTACGCCGTAGCCTTAGGGCCGCTATCAACTCTTGCTTCTTCTCGATGAGCGCGTCGATGCGGGCGGTCTCCCGGTCGAGGTAGTCGGCGATGGCACGCTGTTCGGCGATCGGCGGTAGCGGAACCCGCACCTCCCCGAAGCTGTCATACCGAAGGCCGAACCGGGTGATGCCGTTCGCCGATGCCGAGAACTGCTCACGCGACGAGCGCGAGGTAAGCGCCCAGAATAGGTAGCGCCCGTCGACTTCCTGACCGGGGCGCAGGAGGGCAAGATGGTAGCCACACACGACGCCAGGCAAATCGGCGACAACGTATGCCGGAACGGCGATGTCATCGGACGTTTCCGAGTCCTTCGTCAATAGCACGTCACCCGCTCGAAGGCCGAAGCGTTCGATCTGGTCTGCAGAGGCCGTTGCTTCCATGAACGGAAGATCGGGCGTGATTCGTTCGTTGTAGTAGACGTCCGTATAATTGCAGAGGCGAACTGACTGCTCGTCTGAAGCGGTCTTCTTGTCGACATTGCTAACAGCGATGCTCGCGAGGTGCTTGAGTCGTACGTTCACGTCAATCTGCCAGTCGCCAGGGTGGTTAGGCCAAATAGAAGGAGCCCCACCGAAAGCAGGATCATTCCGGCTCGTAGTAGTTGATACTTGCGAACTACGATACGGCTTACATGCCACAGCTGATCGATCGTGCGGCGTTCCGCACACTCCGCCGCCCTCATGAGAGCTGGGGCAAGGGTATCCGGCGTCCTGTAGGTAGCTACGTGCCCAAAGAAGTATGGTTCAGCGGGCGCTGAGTGGTGTTTGGTGCGCGGGAGAAGTGCCAGGCCGAGCGCGCCGGTTCCGAGGACGTAGCTGCCGAATCCGACTGCTCCCAAGATCTCTGCCCACAGCGGAAGATGGGTGAACGAGGCACCCTTTGCCACTGACGCGCCGGCCAGCACGCTTCCCGCAACTCCTGCAGCTGCCAGCAGGATCGACACCTTGGAGTCCGCCCTGCCTAGCTCCTCGCGCGCTTCGACTAACAGCGTGGACGCGTAGCTTGCGATGTCAGAAGCCATTTCGTCTCCGCCACGACACGTGCCTGTCTGTTTCGCCATTGAGAACGAATTGACAGAAGTCCGCGGCGCTTTCTTTACCCTCTGAATCAGGCTCTTCGCGTTGAGGCGTGGGGCGGTGCCAGACAGGTGACCCGCCCATAGGTATCCACCACTTGGTGCCCTGCACCTCCGATTCTTGCGGTTAGGACGAGCGAGAACGGAGGACACAGGGCAATG
>JAKAQW010000261.1 GCA_021819525.1 Actinomycetes bacterium | reverse complement strand
TCCGAGGCTGACGCTGTGCACACCGCGCATCACGTCCGGACTGATCCTTGCCGACGGCTTCTATCGTCCAGATCTTCCTGGCAACCACTCAGACGTCGGCTGCCAGATCGACAGAAGATGCCCTCGTCGACCAGCTCGGCCCGGTCGGGCGCGCCGCGTAGGCGATGTGTCACCAGGTGAGCCGTGCTCGTCAGCGCCGATCGGCCGACGAAGAGCTCAGGCAGGACCAGGACGCGTTGATCGCCGGCGGGCGAGGCCAAGGCTCGTGAGCGCGGCGAGGACCATGATGGCGATGCCGATCTCCGCGGCAGTGGTGTAGGCGCCCTCGGTCGGGAAGCGACGGCCCGTGGGGGTACCGGCTGCGAGGACGAGGCCGCCGAGCGCGCTGCCGACGGCAAAGCCGACGCTGCGCACCACCTGGTTGAGGGCCATCGCGCTCGAGGTCTCGCCCGCCGGAGTCACGGCCAAGATCACCCCGGGCATCGCCGCGGAGAAGGCACCCACTCCCGCGCCGAGCAGCGCCATCGCGCAGAGCACCTCTGCGAGGTCGCTTCGGGCCAGGGCGAAACAGACGAAGCCGCCACAGACGACGAAGGCCCCCGCGCCGAGAAGCACCGGGGCACCGATGCGGGTGCGCAGACGCGGGACGAGCCTGCCGGCAACGAAGCCGAGGGCGGAGAACGGGACGAGCACGAGCCCGGACTCGAAGGTGGACAGCCCGAAGCCGTAGCCCGCCGCACGAGGCGTCTCGGCGTAGCGGGTGAGGAGCGTCAACAGCAGGTACATCCCGACCCCGCCGACCGCCATGGCGCCGTTCGCCCCGGCGACGGCCCGCTGGGCGGCGAGTTGCACGTCGACGAGCGGGGCGGAGCTCCTGCGCTCGACGAGCGCCCACGCGGAAAGCAGCACCACGGCCGCGGCGACGGCGCCGAGAGCGAGCAGGAGATGGGCGCGCCAGATGCCCGTCTCGCTGGCGACGAGCAGCACGAGGAACAGCCCTGCCGCAAGGACAACCGCCCCGGGGACGTCGAGGGTCGCCGAGCGCCCCGGCGGTGGGGCCGGGACCGCCCGCCAGGCGGCGACGAGGGCGACCGCGGTGACCACCACCCCGAGGCCGTACGCGGCGCGCAGCCCCCCGACGTCGGCGAGCAGTCCGGCCAGCGGGTAGCCGACACCGATCCCGATCGTCGAGGCCACCGCCACGAGCGCGATCACCGGTCCCGAGCGTTCGGCGTCGAGGTGGTCACGGGCGACGCCGATCATGAGCGCCCCGAGGCCGAGGCCGACCCCTTGGGCGCCCCGACCGACGAGCAGGAACGCGAACGGCAGCGGGGCGACGGTCACCACGCTGCCCACGAGCACGACACCGAGCGTCGCCACCACGACCTGGCGCCGATGCGGCCCCGCTCCGAGGCGACCGAGGGCCGGCACGGCGATCGCCCCGGCGAACAAGGTGACGGTGAGGGTCCACTGGGCGGCGTCGAGGGAGACGTGCAAGCTCGTTGCCACCCGGGTGATGAGCGGAGCCCCGAGGCTGCCGATCGCCGCCGAGACGAACGCCACGGTCACAAGCGCTGCGGGAAGGTGCCGGGGCCCAGGCGTCGCGGGCTCGGACCCCGAGTGCTCAGGCGTTGTCGACTGCGACGGCTCGGCGTGGGCTCCCCAGGGCGTGTCCTTGCTCAACGGTTGGTCCCGGCACCGATGTGGGCGAACAGCCCCGGGCGGATGCGGGTCGTGATCCCCTCGGCCCACGGCTCGCCGACGTCTGCGACCTCGAGGGCGGCGGCGTCGTTGAGCAGCATCCCGAAAGCGAGGAACGCCTTGACCGTCACCGGGTCGAGACCGGTCGTCTGTGCCACCGCCTGCCACATCCGGGCAACGCATCCCCGCACCGCCTGGCGCACCGTCTCCTCCCCGCAGGCGGCGAACCCCTGGAGCTGTAACAGCACCAGCGTCCGGTCCGCCAAGAGGGCGTGGTAGGCCTCGCCCATGCGCGAGAGCGCCTCGAGGCCGGTGGTGTGGCCGGCGGCGTCGAGCATCGCCCGGGTCATCTGGTCGAAAGCGGGGACGACCACCGCCAAGAACAGCGCCCGCTTCGTTGCGAACATCCGGAACACGTAGGCCTGGGTGATCCCCGCCCGCCGGGCGATCACCTCGGTCGAGGTGCCGTGCAGACCGCCCGTCGCGAACTCCTCGGCAGCGATGGCGAGCACCTGGGCGCGCCGGTCCGCCCCGCTCATCCGCTGGCTACGCTCCATGCCCATTAGATTACTAGTTACTAACTATTAACTCAACGGTCGCCTGTTGCAGTCGGACCCGAGGCCGGCCTGACCATCCCGGCCCGACGACAGTTACTCGAAGCCGGTGACGCCGAGCCGGTCGGCGAGCCCGGCCCGGCCGGCGTCGGTGAGGGTGACGACCCGGCGGGGCCGGCGGACTACCCAGCCGAGGTCGACGAGGCGCGCCAGGAGCGCGGCGCCGAGATGCCCGGCGAGATGGGGTCGCTGCTCGGACCAGTCGACGCAGTAGGCGAGCTGGGGTCGTCTCGTCGCCGGGTCCAGAGCCACCCCGAGCGTGCCGAGGCGCTCCCGGCCGAGGTTGGTCAAGGTGAGCTGCAGCGCACGTCCGGCGCCGAGGACTGGGTCGGCTCCCCCGTCTCCTGGTTCGGCGAGGAGCAGGCCCTCGGCGACAAGGGCGTCGAAGAGAGCAACGCCGAGGGACCCGGCGAGATGGTCGTAGCAGGTGCGGGCCCGGCGGATCGCGATGCCGTGGGTGGCCTGGGAGAACGAGCGCACCGGGCGGGCCGGGGCGAGTGCTGCGAGCGCCTCGAGCACGTGCGCGACCTCGGGGCGGGAAAGGCGGTAGTAGCGGTGCCGGCCCGACACCTCGACACAAAGCAGCCCGCCGTCGACCAGGCGGGCCAGGTGTCCCGAGACCGTGGAGGCGGCGACCCCGGCCTCGGCGGCGAGGGTGCTCGCGGCGAGCGCCCGCCCGCCGGCGAGGGCGACGAGCACCCGGGCCCGGGCCGGCTCGCCCACAAGTGCGGCCACGCCGGCCACGTCCACGTCGCCGTCCACAACGGCAACACTACGTCAGGGACGCTTCGGGCTTCGCCGAAGCGATGGCGAGCGACGATGGCGACCATGTCCGAGCCGACTCCCTCGAGCGAACCGTCCTCCGCCGCGGCTGTGCCAGGAGCCGACCCGGGCGAGAGGTCGGGCGTGGCGCTCGTGGCGATCTGCGTCGCCTACTTCATGGTCATCTTGGACACCACCGTCGTCAACGTCGCCCTCCCGAGCCTCGGCCGGAGCCTGCACACCACCACCACGGGCCTCGAATGGGTGGTGGACGCCTACAGCCTGGTCTTCGCCGCCCTCTTGCTCTCGGCTGGCGCGCTGTCGGACCGACGGGGAGCAAAGGCCGTGTTCCAGGTGGGGATCGCCTGCTTTGTCGCCGCGTCGGTGGCCTGCGGGCTCGCACCGTCGACCGGGCTGCTCGTCGCCGCACGCTGTGCCCAAGGCCTCGGCGCAGCCCTTGCGGTGCCGGCCTCGCTCGCCCTCATCCAGGCCGCCTACCCGAGCCTCGCCGAGCGCCGGCGGGCGTTCGGGATCTGGGGTGGGATCGCCGGCATCGCCGCAGGGGCAGGACCGGTCCTCGGCGGGGCGCTCGTCGCCGGGCTCGGGTGGCGATCGGTGTTCTTCGTGAACCTCCCTATCGGGATCGCAGGCCTCCTCCTCGGGGCCCGTCACCTGCCGCGCCCGGCCCCGCGTCCCCACGGGGCCGATGTCGCAGGCCAGATCGCCGGCGTACTCAACTTGGGTTCGCTCACCGCCGCATTGGTCGAAGCCGGCAGCCTCGGCTGGGGCGCCCCCCTCGTCGCCGCCTCCCTCGCCGTCTCCGCCGTCGCCGGGGTCGCCTTCGTCACGCTTGAGCGCCGCGCCGCTACGCCGATGCTGCCGCTCTCCCTCTTCTCCTCGGCAGGGTTCTCCGGGGCAACCGTGGTCGGGGCTCTCATCAATCTCGGCTTCTACGGCGAGCTGTTCGTCCTCACCCTCTTTCTCCAGGTCCACCTCCACCTGGGTGCTCTTCTGGCCGGGGTGGCGCTCTTGCCCCAGATGGCCATGGCGACGATCGGCTCCACCCTCTCGGGGCGGGTCACCGCC
>JAKAQW010000061.1:15070-19774 GCA_021819525.1 Actinomycetes bacterium | reverse complement strand
CGTGCCGCACCGAGACGGCTTCGTGCCGAACCGAGACGGCTTCGTGCCGAACCGAGACGGCACCGTGCCGCACCGAGACGGACCGAGGGAGGACACCGGTGGGAACTGACCAGGCAGAGATCGTGGCGAACGCGGGGCCCGGCGCACCGCGCACCGCCCCCTCCGCTCGCCGTGCAGTGCCGGACGCGTCCGGTGCGCCCGGTGGCGACAGCTCCCCGGGGCTCTTCGCCAAGCTCGGCACCTGGACGGGTATGCACTTGCGTCCGGTACTGCTCGCGTGGCTGGTGGTCCTGGTGGTCTTCGGGGTGTTCGCCCCCAAGGCCGAGACGGCGCTGGCCGGCGCGGGATGGCAGGACTCCTCGAGCCAGTCGGTCCACGCCCGGCAGATCATCCGCCAGGACTTCGCCGGGCTCGGCTCGAGCGCTTTGCAGGTGGTGGTGGTGGACCACACGCAGTCGATCCTCCACGACCCCGCGGCACAGAGAGTCGTCGCCGCCGTCGTGCGCAAGCTGCGGGCGAACAAGGACGTGTCGGAGGTGGTGCCGCCGTTCCCCGGGTCGTCGATCTCGGCCAACGGGCGCACGGCGGTGGTCACCGCCGGCGCGGCGGCCGGCACCAACCAGATGGTGGCCGCGGCCACCGCGCTCGCCCAGCCGCTCGCCCACCTGGGCACAAGGGGCATCTCGGTGGCGCTCACCGGTGACAGCGCCCTGTGGGCGAACTTCAACTCGGCCAACCACTCGGCCATGATGCGCTCGGAGATGCTGTCGTGGCCGGTGACCATGGCCATCTTGGTCGTGGCCTTCGGCAGCCTGGTGGCCGCCGGTCTGCCGCTCATGTTGACCATGGCCGGCCTCCTAGTGGCAGCCGGTGCCCTGGTGCTGCTCAACCACCTCACCCCGGTGTCGATCTGGGCGCTCAACTTCGCCCTCATGTTCTCGCTGGCGCTGGGCATCGACTACGCCCTGTTCTTGGTGGTGCGGTTCCGGGCCGCTCTCGATCGGCGCAAGGTCCAGCCCGGCGATCGGGTCGCCTCGGCGGCAGCGGTGGCAGAGACTCTGGCCACCGCGGGCAAGGCCGTCGCCTTCTCGGCGCTGACCGTGCTCGTCTCGCTGGCCTCGATCATGATCGTCCCGAGCCCCGCCTTCCGCTCCATGGCGCTCGGCATCATGCTGTCGGTCGCCGCCGTGCTGGCCGCCACGCTCACCTTGCTCCCCGCGGTGCTCGGCAAGCTCGGCACCCGGGTGAGCTCTGCTCGGATCCGGATCCGTCGTGGGCAGCCCGACCGCCCCGCAGGGCACCACCTGGAGCAGCGACTGCACGCCTGGGGTGGTCTGCTGTGGCGCCACCCGTGGCCGGCGGCTGTGGCTGCCTTGGGCGTGCTGGTGCTCGCCGCGGTGCCGGTGCTCGGTCTGCGGACCTCCATGCCGTCGATCACCATCATCCCCGCCACCGCCAACGCCCGGGTCGGCTACGACGAGGTCACCGCGGCATTCGGACCGGGGTTCCCCGGCACCTTGCAGGTGGTCGTGCCGGCCGCCGAGCAGGACGCCGCGGTGGCCACCGCCCGGCGAACGCGGGGGGTGGCGGTGGTCGTCCCCGGGCCCACCAGTCACGGATGGAGCCTCGACCAGGTGGTGCCTACCACCGGGCCGTCGACGCTGGCCACCGACGCCACCATCGTCCGGCTCCGCCACGACCTGCCCAGCGGCAGCCTGGTCGGCGGAGCAGCAGCTGAGAACTACGACCTCCAGCAGGCGCTGGCCAGTCACACCCCGATCGTGTTCGGGATCTTGCTGGTCATGGGCTTCCTGCTCCTGCTCGTCGCGCTGGGTGCCCCCCTGGTCGCTCTCGGCGGCGTTGTCATGACCGGGCTGTCGGTGGCCGGCGCCTTTGGCGTCGCCCGGCTCATCTTCCAGAACGGGGACCTGTCCGGGGTGCTGCACTTCACCTCGCAGGGCTTCGTCGACGCCTGGGCCCCGCTGTTCTTCGGGGCCATGGTGTTCGGCATCGCCATGGACTACACGCTGTTCCTGCTATCTGCGGCGAAGGAGCGCTACGAGACCCACGCGGATCCCGAGCACTCGATGGTCGGATCCGTGCGCACGTCGGGCCGGGTGGTGGTCTCGGCCGCGGCCGTCATGATCGCCGTGTTCTTGACCTTCGCCTTGTCGGGGCCGCTTGCTCCGAAGGAGATGGGAGTGATCCTGGCGGTGGCTGTCGCCCTCGATGCGCTGGTGGTCCGCATGGTCCTGCTGCCCGTGCTGCTGCGCCTGGCCGGGCACGCCGCCTGGCACCAGCCCCGCTGGCTCAGCCGCATCGTGCCGAAGGTCCGCTTCGCCCACTGACCGAGGTGTCGTGTGCTGCCGGGCCGCCCGCGGTCGGGCGGATCCGGCGGCCACGGTCCACCACCGGCGCGCTCGCATCAGGTACCATCGGCCGCGTAGCCCGATGGTCGTGCGGACGGCGACCACTTTCGGGTACCGAGCCGACCTGCTGCCGACGTCAGGAAGACCGATGACCCGGACCGCCACCGCCCGCCGGCGAGGAGCATCCTCCGCTCCCGCCGACCCGTTCGCCGCCGCGCTGGCGGCTTTCGACGAGCAGCGCCTGGCGGCGCTGCTGCGCCTACGTCCCGACCTGGTCGATCCACCCCCCGGTGACCTGGCCGAGGTGCTGGGGCGAGCGGCCGCGACCGCGAGCGTCTACCGGGCTGTCGACCACCTCGACGAAGTCGCCTACTTCGCGCTTCGGGCAGTGCTCGCCTCAGGCGGTGCCGCTGCGCTGGCCGGCGTGGCAGAGATCCTCGGGCTGTCTTCCGAGGCAGAGGTGCTGCACCAGGCGCTGGTGCGGGCAGAGGGCCTGCTGCTCGGGGTGGTGGACAGCGCCGGCACCCTCCACGCCCACCCGTCGCTCGCCCGGGTGCTCCCCGACCACCAGCTGGGGCCGCCGGTGGCCGACCTGCTCGACCACCTTGACGTGGACGAGCTGCGCTGGGTGGCACGTCACCGGCCGACGGGGGTGCCGGCGACCCGCAAGGCCGAGCTGGTCGCCGCGCTGGCGACGACGTTGGCCGACGCCGGCGGCATCCGCCGGACCGTGGCCGAGGCACCGCCGGCGGCGGCGGCGCTGGCCCAGCGAATGGCCCGGTACCTCCCTCGGGTCCAGTCGCCACCGTTCGCGCTGTACCCTCGCTTTGCCACTGCCCAGACGGCCACTACCGACGATCCACTGCAGTGGCTGGCGTGGCACGGGCTGGTGGTGCAAGACGCATGGTACGGCTGCGCGATGCCCCGCGAGGTGAGCATGACCCTACGCGGCAGCCAGCCCTTCGGCTCCCCGCGCCCGAAGCGCCCCGCGCTCGTCTCGGTGGCTGTGCCCGACGGTGCCGACGAGCGTGGGCTCGTCGCAGCGAGCACCCTGGTGGCCCAGGTGGACGCCGTCGTCGAGGCGCTGGACCACGCGCCGGCGCCACTGCTCAAAAGTGGTGGCCTCGGCGTCCGCCAGGTGCGCAGGCTCGCCAAAGACACGGGGCTGCCCGAAGCGCGAACGGCGCTGGTGGTGGAGATGGCTGCCCTGGCCGGCCTGGTCGGTCGCTCCAGCACCGGCGACCAGCGCGCCGAGGAGGCGATGCCGACCGTCGCCTTCGACACCTGGTCCGAACAGGACACGGCCCGGCGGTGGGCGATGCTGGTCGAGGCCTGGACGAAGGCCGAGTCGTTCCCCAGCCTGGCCGGCACGAAGGGCGACGACGGGAAGACCGTCGCTGCGTTCGACGACGTTGGCGCCACCTCGGAGGCGGTCAGCCAGCGTCGGGTGGTGCTCGGGCTCCTGGCCGAGCTGCCCGACGGTGCGGCGGCGGAGCGCCCGTCGCTGGTGGCGGCCGCCGGCTGGGAGACCCCGCTGGCGCTGCCGGTGGGGCCACTGGACGCGGCCGGGCATGTCGCCTGGGTGCTCGACGAGGCGACCACCCTCGGGCTGGTCGACCACGACGCGCTGTCGGTGCTGGGTCGCCACGTGGTCGCCGGCGACCTCGACGCTGCGGTCGAGCTCCTGGCCGCGCACAGCGAGCCGCGCTCGACCGGTCTGGTCCTCCAGGCCGACCTGAGCGCCATCGGCCCGGTGGCCGCCCCCCGGTGGTTCCGCCGGCGCCTCGAGCTCATGGCGGACGTGGAGTCCCAGGGGGCCACCGTCGTCTACCGGGTGGGCGACGCGACCGTGCGGCGAGCTATGGACGCCGGGCTGTCGGCCGACGACATCCTCGGCTTTCTCCGCGAGCACGCGGTGAGCGGGGTGCCCCAGCCACTCGAGTACCTGGTGCGCGACGTCGCTCGCCGCCACGGCACCATCCGGGTGGGCGCGGCCCGCAGCTACGTGCGCTGCGCGGACGAGGCGTCGGCCGTCGAGGTGCTGCGGGCCCGGCGCACTGCCAAGCTCGGGCTCCGATCGATCGCCCCCACCGTCTTGGTGAGCACCCAGGACGCGCCGACGGTGGTGGCAGGGTTGCAGGCGGCCGGCTACCTCCCGGCTCACGAAGATGCCGACGGCGCGGTGGTGGTGACCACGAAGCCGGTCCGCCGGGCCGGAGCCGGAGCCGTGGCCCCGGCATCCCGGGTGAGCCAGGACGCCGCCGTCGCGGAAGCGCGGCGGCTGCTCGCCGGGGGAGCCCCGCCGGCGTCGGAGCGAGCTGGCGACGGCCGCCTT
>JAKAQW010000061.1:0-15060 GCA_021819525.1 Actinomycetes bacterium | reverse complement strand
TTCCGATCTCTTCGTCGAACGACGGGAGCCGCCACCAGCGCGGCTCCTCGGGCTGGCGCTCAGGACGGTGCCCGTGCTCCCGGCTCGCCCGTTACGAACGGTTCGCTGCAGCGGGGCCGCCCGCCGTCGCGTGCGGGCACCGCCGGGCCGGAGGGCTCGGTGGGGTCTGGTCGTCGCGGCCGGCAGACCTGGGAGGCCTCTTCGGCGGCGGAGATGCTGGCCGCTGCCGGCGTGCCCGGAGAGATGGTGGCACGTGCCAGTCGAGCCGGGATCGACGAGGACGAGCTGGCCGGGCTGCTGTCGCTGCTGGTGTCGGGGGCTGGCGACGACGGGTCCCTGGGCTTCGAAGAGCTGCTCGGGCTGGCCGAGATGTTCGCCGACGGTCCCGCCGGCGACCTGCTGGCCGAGCTGCTCGACCTGCCCGGGTCCGTGGGGGAGACGCTCTCGTGTGACTGCCGCCGCCCGACGGACATCGCACGGACCGCCGACGGTGTCGTCGAGATGCTGGCGCAGGCCATGGCACACCGCTGGACGGTGCGCCTGGCGGTCAGCCGGCGGCGCAAGCAGCCCAAGTCGTTCTTCGCCGAGGTCGAGGAGGTCGACACCGACCACGGTGACCTCGTCGTGTGGAGCCACGATCAGGACCGGGATCTGCGGCTGCCGGTGGCCTCGGTGGCGTGGGCCCGGGTGCTGACCGAAGCCGAGGAGCACGCGATGTTCACCTCGGACGGCCTTCGATGACCGCGCCGAGCCCGCACGAGCGGCCGCTCATCGTGCAGTCGGACCAGACGCTGCTGCTCGAGGTGGACAGCCCTGGGGCCGAGGCGTGCCGGGCGGCGATCTGCACCTTCGCCGAGCTGGAACGCTCTCCGGAGCACGTCCACACCTACCGGATGACGCCGCTCGGGCTCTGGAACGCCCGGGCGGCTGGTCTGGACGCCGAAGCGGTCACCGCCGCGCTCACCACCTGGTCGAAGTTCCCGGTGCCCGAGACCGTCCTGGCTCGGCTGGTGGAGACCATGGACCGCTACGGCCGCCTGGTGCTCGCCGACGACCCGCGCCACGGCCTGGTGCTGGTGGGCAGGGACCGGGCCGTGCTCGAAGAGGTGGTGCGGGCCAAGGCCGTCGCCCCGCTGCTCGGACCGCGCATCGACGAGCACACCGTCGGGGTCTACCGAGCCGAGCGCGGCCGGCTGAAGCAGGCGCTCATCAAGCTGGGGTGGCCGGCAGAAGACCAGGCCGGGTACGTCGACGGCACGGCCCACCCCATCTGCACCCGGCCCGGTGAGGCCTTTGCGCTGCGCCCGTACCAGCAGCAGGCGGTGGCGGCGTTCGCGGCAGCGGGCAGCGGGGTGGTGGTGCTGCCCTGCGGGGCGGGAAAGACCCTGGTCGGCATCGGCGCCATGGCCGCAGCCGGTGCCCGGAGCCTGGTGCTCGTGACGAACACCGTCGCCGGACGCCAGTGGCGCGCCGAGCTGCTTGCCCGCACCACGCTCACCGAGGCGGAGATCGGCGAGTACTCCGGCGAGCGCAAGGAGATCCGACCGGTCACCATCGCCACCTACCAGATCGTGGCGACGCGCCGCGGTGGGTTGCACCCGCACATGGATGCGTTGTCGGGCGAGGACTGGGGCCTCGTCGTCTACGACGAGGTGCACCTGCTGCCTGCGCCGGTGTTCCGTATGGCCGCCGACATCCAGAGCCGCCGGCGCCTGGGGCTGACCGCCACGCTGGTACGCGAAGACGGCCGGGAAGGCGATGTGTTCAGCCTGATCGGCCCGAAGCGCTTCGACGCGCCGTGGCGCGACGTCGAAGCCCAGGGATGGATCGCCCCCGCGGTCTGCACCGAGGTGCGGGTCACCTTGCGCGACGAGGAGCGCATGGCCTACGCGCTGGCCGAGCCCGAGGAGCGCTACCGGGTGGGAGCCACGGCACGCTCCAAGCTGGCGGTGGTGGAGGCGCTGTGCGCGTCTGCGACTGGAGCAGGCGAGCCGACGCTCGTGATCGGCCAGTACCTCGACCAGCTGCAGGCCATCGGGGAGCGGGTCGGCGCACCGGTGCTCACCGGGAAGACCGCGGTCGCCGAGCGCCAGCGGCTGTACGCCGCCTTCCGCTGCGGGGAGCTGGGGGTGCTCGTGGTCTCCAAGGTGGCGAACTTCTCCATCGACCTGCCCGAGGCGTCGGTGGCCATCCAGGTGTCCGGTGCTTTCGGCAGTCGCCAGGAGGAAGCCCAGCGCCTGGGCCGCCTCCTGCGCCCCAAGCACGACGGCCGCCAAGCCCGGTTCTTCACCGTGGTGGCACGCGACACCAACGACCAGGAGTTCGCCCTGCGCCGCCAGCGGTTCCTGGCCGAGCAGGGCTATGCCTACACCATCGTCGACGCCGAGGAGCTGACCGGCGACATGAGATGGGACCGCGCCAGCTGAGCCTGTGTCACGGCGCGCGAGGCCATGGCGAGCGAGCTCGTCGTGCGAACGCGCAGGGCCCGCTGGGTCTTCGTCCCCCTCGCCGCGAGCGAAGCCTCCGCGCGGCGAGCTCGTCGCGTGAACCGCATCGAGCTCGGAGAGCGCAGTGCGCCTTGCCAGGCCGTCGGGCCGGCACGCTGCCGCCTCTGATGCCCGGTCTCGGCCCAGCTGGCTCGTCAGGTGAAGATGATCTCCCCGCCCGCCGCCCTCTCGTAGAACTCGCCGACCGTGATGATGTCCTGGACCTGGTCGATGAAGTCGTCCTTCTCGAGCCTGAAGAGGTCGACCGATGCCTTGCACGCGTACATCCCCGCACCGGTATCGGCGATCATCTCGATGAACTCGGGGATCGAAGGGATGTCGAGTGACTCGATGTGCCGCTCCATGTAGTGCGTCATGATCGACGCCATCCCCGGAAAGCCACCGAGCCACGTGGCCATGTGCAGCCCCGGGTTCCCGACGGAGGCGAGCTTGATGTGCTCATGGCGCTTGCGGTTTATGGCGTCGAGGCCGAAGAAGGTGAAGAACAGGTTCGTCTCTATCCCCTCGGCCCGAGCGCCGTTCGCCATGATCAACCCCGGGTAGATCCCGTCGAGGGAGCCCTTGGAGATGATGACGGAGACCTTCTCTATGGTATCTCCCATGGGTGTGTCCCTTCCGTGTGCGTGACCGGTTAGATGCAGCTACGGGGTTTCGGTATGCCGGCGATCTTCGCCGCGAGCTTGGCCGGTCCCTTCGGGAACAGCTCGTAGAGCTCTTTCACCGGGACGCCGGATGCCTTGCCGAGCAAGCGGACGCTCGGGCTGTCGCCCTTCGCCATGTACTGCGCGCGCATGAAATTGACGACCTGCCAGTGCCGGGGGGTGAGGTCGTCCACCCCGGACTCCTTCGCTATGACGGGAGCCATCTCCTCGGTCCACTGCTCGGGATGCACGAAGAACCCGTCCTCGCCCACCTCGACGTCGACCCCTGCGTAGCTACGGCTCGGCATCAGTTGCCTCCTCCGTCCGTCCTTCTTCTGGCCGCCCCGGCACCGCACGCTTGCCCGCGAGCGGCATCTTGGAGCTCACGCCCGGGATGTCGCGCCCGGGGAGCAGCACGTGCCAGTAGAACCACTGGAACATGAGCTTGCCCAGGTGGTTCAGGTGCGACTCCTCGAGCAGTGGCATGCCGACGGTACCCGGGTAGTGGCCCGGGAGCGGCTCGGTGTCGTAGTCGAAGTCGATGAGCAACGCCTTGCCGAAACCGGCTTCGATGAAGCAGTTGGCGTGGCCGTCGAAGGAGGCGCTGAGCGGCTCGCCGTCGAGGAAGTGCTGCACGTTCTCCACGAGGATCTCGCCCTCGAAGTGCGTGACGGACCCTGCCTTCGAGGCAGCAAGGCTCGACGCGTCGCCGATCACGAAGATGTTCTCCTTCGCCTTCGACTGGAGCGTGTGCTCGTCAGCCGGGACGAAGTTCAGCTCGTCGCCGAGCCCCGGCGAGCGACCGACGTAGCTGGCCCCGCCGTGAAGGGGGATGACGACCGCCAAGTCGAAGGGGATCTCGCGCCCGTCGAAGCTCACCAGACGGCCGTTCTCCCCGTCGACCTCGCCCGTGTTGAACTCGGTGACGAGCTCCACGTCGCGCGCTTCGAGCATGCCCCCGAGCCTGCGGGCGCTCACCGGCTTGGTGAAGGCGGCATCGAGCGGGGTGACGTAGGAGATCTGCACCTTGTCGCGAATGCCTCTCTCGTGGAAGTACCAGTCGGCGAGGAAGCAGAACTCGAGTGGTGCGACGGGGCACTTGATCGGGAGGTCGACGACGTTGACCACCATCTTGCCCCCGTCGAAGGTGGCGAGCGCACCCTCGAGCGCGCCGGCACCCTCGGGTGTGTAGAAGGTGAACACCTTCTCCATCCACCCGGGACCCGTCATGCCGTCGGTCTGGTCGGGCTGGACGACCGCCCCGGTGGCGACGACGAGGACGTCGTACTCCAGTTCGCGACCGCTTGCGAGACGGACCCGATCAGCCGCGATGTCGACGTGGTCGATGGCGCTCAGCTCGTAGGAGATGCCTCGGTGCAGCTGGCGTTCGCGGGACCGCACGATGTCCTCGGGGTGGGTGAGCCCGAAGGGGACGAAGAGGAGGCCTGGCTGGTAGACGTGCCGGTCGTCTTGGTCGACCACGGTGATCTCCGCTTCGGAGCGGGTGTACACGCGCCGGAGGCGGTTCGCTGCGAGCGTCCCGCCGGTTCCTCCGCCCAGGATGACGATACGCGTGGCCATGTCGTCATCCTAGGAGGGTGCGGTCGCCCCGACTAGGGCCGAAGGTCCCAACCGTCCGCGCATCACAGCGGACGGCGGTGATATCGGGATCGGAGGAGGTGACCACCTGGGGACCGGCTGGCCGAGGGTGCGGTCGCCCCCGCCCTCCCACCTGCTCACGCACCAGGCACCGGTTCGGGCGTGCACCGCCGTGCGGGCATGCACCGCCGTGCCTTCGACCACACGTCGTACAGGTAGCCCGCCGTGGGCCCTCAGAGCTGGCGCGTCTGGGACCAGCAGTGCACGCAGCGCCGGGGGGACCACCGGTTGGCCGGCTGGGCGGACCATGCGAGCACGCCGTGCGACGGCGGCCAGCTGTCGTTCTGGCGGCGACCGAGCACCACCGGGTACACGCGCTCTGCGCCGCTGGCCATGAGGGCGGCGACCGACGCATGGAGGTGGGCACCGGTGGTGTAGGTGTCGTCGAAGAGCAGCACCCGGCGTCCGCCGACACGGGCGGCGTCGGCCACGTAGGCGTCGGCTTCGGCGAGATTGCGCTCCACCTTGCCAGGCCCCGGGGCGAGCAGCGCCTCTACGCGCGAAGCGAGGAGGTCGGTCATCTTCAAGGTGGCTGCCAGGGGGTTGCTGCCCGCCGGCCGGCGGCTCGACGGCACTACCGTCACGACGTCGAACCCGTGTGGCGCGACGCAGTCGAGGTGGTAGGTGAGGAACACCTCGACCAGGCCCGCGAGGCGCAGGCGCTGTGTCGCTGCCAGCTGTCGGTGGTCGCTCTTGTACTGGACGAGCGCCGCGTAGATCTGCGATCCGTCGGTCGCCAGGGAGATCGGCGTGACCGGGTACAGCGGGCCGAGCACTGCGGTGATGGCGCGGCAGCTCTGACAGAGGGTGGCCGACGCGCCGGCAAGCGCACCGCAGCAGGTTCGACAGACCCCCGGTCCCGGCGGCTTGACGGCCATGCACGCCTCGAGGAGCGCGCCGGCGGCAGTGCCGGAGCTAGCCAAGGACGAGCTGCGCCGGAGGGGCGGTCACGGTCGAGGCGGCCAGGTGCGTGAGCACGTCGTCGCTGTCGCGCACCACGACCGCACCGGGCCGCTCGGCGTAGCTGCGGGCCCAGGGCTCGGCGGTGACGAGCGACTCGAGGAGGAAGAGCTGCTTCCCGTGCTCGAGGCACTTGCGGGCCTGCTGGCGGGCGCCGGAGGTCTCGCCGGCCTCGATGACGACCGTGCCGGCGGCGAGGCCCGACGTGGTGACGTTTCGCAGGGGGAACGTCGCAGGGGTGGGGGGCGCCTGTGGCCAGAACTGGGAGACCACCGCGCCACCAGATGCCACGATCCGGTGCGCGAGGTCCGTGTTCTGTGCCGGGTAGATCGGCGCGGCGATGCCGTGACCGAGCACGGCGACGGTTCGCCCGCCGGCGTCGACGGCGCCTCGGTGGGCGGCGGTGTCGATCCCCGTCGCGAGGCCCGACACCACGGTCGTCCCGGCGGCTGCCAGCCCTCGAGCCAGCCGGGCAGCCTGGTCGGCTCCACCTGGCGACGGGCGGCGTGTGCCGACCACGGCGACAGCCTGCCGCTGGCAGAGCGCCAGATCTCCTCGTACGAACAGCGCCGGGGTGCGATCCGAGGTCCGGCGGAGGGTGGTCGGGTAGGCCTCGTCGAGGACGGTGACCAGCTCGACGTCAGGGTGCTCGGCCGCCAGGCGGTCGAGCATGGCGCCGACTTGCTCCAGGTGGTCTGCGGTGGCGTGCCGGCGCAGCGAGCCGGCCAGCGTGGTGTCCACCGGCTCGAAGCCCGACAGGCGGTCGTCGAGCACACGCAGCGCACTGCCAGCCCCCTCGACCAACCTGGCCACCCGGTGCCGGGCGACCCCGAGCTCGTCTGCTGCCTGCACCAGGACGAGAAGCGCCACGTGCTCTGAAGATGCCACCGCCTGTCCCCTCGTAGCGAGCACCTGCTGCGATCGTAGTGCGGCGGTGCGGCTGGTGCGACGGGGTCTGCGGTGCGCTGCGACGTCGACGGCGGCGACGGTGCAGGTGGTGCGTGCTCGGCCAAGGCAGAGCACGCCGGGCGCCTCGACGTGGGGGGCTCCGGCACCGTGCCAGCAGCGTCCGGTGCACCACCCGGTGCAGGGGCAGGGCGACGAGGTCAGCCAGAGCCAGCTAGGCCCGCCGGGCAGGCAGATGGCCGGCGGGCAGGAGGCGTCGGAAGACCGCTGCCACCTCCAGGCCGATCAGCTCCGGAGCCACCAGCTGCTCGTGGCGGAGGCGCCGGCACGCCTCGTCCCCGGCGGCACCGTCGTCTCCGAGCGCAGGCGCCAGCACGCTGGCATCAACGACGATCACGGTCGTCGCGCAGCGCCGCCACTGCCTCGGAGAACGGGACCGACCCACCAGCCCGGCCGCCGACCCGTCGTCGAGAGGTCGAACGTGGCCTCAAAGGCCCGGTGCGGCCGTCTTGACGCCAAATTCCGCCAGCAGCTCGAGCGGAGGAGGTGGGATTCGAACCCACGGTGGCCTTGCGACCACAACGGTTTTCGAGACCGTCCGATTCGTCCACTCTCGCACTCCTCCCAGTCGGTACGATGGCCGCTCGTGGATCCCGATCACCGACCCGTACCCCCAGGGTACACCGGGGCCCGGCGAGCGCCGACTGCGCCGACGGCGGGAGCCCCGCACGGTCCGGCCGTGGCACCACACCACAGAGCAGATCCCTGGAGCACGGTGGGCAAAGCCGAGATCGCGCGTCGCCATGGGCACTCGGTCGCGGGCATGGAGCAGGTCTACGCGAGCTCGATGACCGACCCTATCGCACGGGGCAACGCGGCCCCAGGCCGGCTGCTGCCGGCGTAGCGGCACGCACGGCTCCTCCTCCGGCACCAACACCTCCAGCAGTAGCACCAGCGAGCCGAACGCGAACAGCGTCTCGTCGGGGCCGGTTGGCGGTTCGCGCGGGTCGGTGATCTCTTCGGCCAGCCGAGCCAGCAGGTCGTCCTCGGCGGGCCACTACTCCGAGGCGCGGCCACTGCCGGCAGTGAGGAGCGCTCGGAGGCGGGTGCGGACCACCTCGGTGAGCGCTTCGGGCGTGTCCTCGGGTACTGAGAGCGGCCAAGAGGGCCTCAGCGGTGTCGGTGGCGGCCCTCCGGGCTGCCTGGGGAGGCAAGTGCCAGCTGGCCGCTTCGGCGACGATGTCGTCGAGTGGTGGTCACCAGAACCTGCGGTCACTCCAGCGGTATGCCCGGCCGGGTACTGCGATCGTGGGCTGCGGTTGTGGCGAGCTCAGCTCGAGTTGTCGTGCGCTTCGTGGGAGCCGCTCGCCCAGCGTGCTCGGTCGGGAGTGGTGGGCACCGCCGCTCCCAGTGGTTGACAAACCGGTGGATTGGTGATTCATTTACTACACGTAGTTTACGACAGTCTTGGTTGTGGAGGACGTCTGATGAAGAAGCTGATCGCACGGACGGTGCGCGTGTCGCCCCACCTCGGCCTGCGTCGTCCAGCGAGGCTCATGGCCGCGAGCTTGGCGGCTGTCGGGGGCCTCCTTCTCGCCGCGTGCGGGTCGTCTTCGACACCGACCTCGAGCGGGTCGAGCAGCTCGAGCAAGCCGTACGTGATCGGCGAGATCGAGGACCTCACCGCTGGCCTCACCTTCCTCGATGTCCCTTGGCACCAGGGCCTCGTCGCTGCCGTCGACGGAGTGAACGCGCGCGGCGGGGTCGGCGGGCACAAGATCCACCTGATCACGCTCGACAGCGCGGGCAGCGCGACGACGGCGGTGACCGACTTCCACGAGCTCGTCTCGGTCGACCACGTCGTCACGGTCGTCGGGCTCGGCGACAGTATCGTCGACGCGGCGCTGCTACCGCTCGCTACGGCGGCCCACATCCCCCTAGTGGCCGTCGCGCCTCCCTCGAGCGAGGTGTTCCCCGCGGATCCCTACATGTACGAGTACAGCCCATCGACCACCGCCGAGGCTGACGTCCAGCTCGCCTACCTGCACTCCCTCGCTGGAGCGAGCAGCCACGGCCGCGTGGCGGTCTTCGGGTACGACACCCCACAGGGCCAGGGCTTCGGCGCCGCGGTGGCAGCGGACGCGGCCAAGTTCGGCTTCAGCGTCGCGGGTGACTTCCTCGTGTCGCCGACGGCGACCGACTACAGCACGCAGGCGGCGCAGATAGCGCACTCCCACGCGACTGCCATCGTCTCGGCGGTCGCCGGCCCGAGCATCGCCACCTTGATGAAGGACCTGAAGGCCGTCGGCGTCGCACCGACCACGCCGATCACCGCCTTCGCGGGCGTCGCCGTGCCGTCGGCGCCGTGGCGCTCGTTCGCCGTGGTGGCCGACTATCGCACCTCGGGCAACGAGGCGGGCGTGGTGACCTACCGCAAGGACGTCGCCGCCGCAGGCTACGACCCTTCGTCACCCACGGTCGTCGAGGGCTACGCGGGCGGCCTCCTCGTCTCCCAGGCGCTCCAGCGCTGCGGCTATCCCTGCGCGCCGAGTGGGCTCCAGAAGGCGCTCGACGCCACCAACACCGACCTCTCGGGCCTCGCCTTTGGCCCCATCGTGTGGTCGGCGAAGTTCCACGCGGGCCCGACGGTGTTCTCGTCGCTCGTCTACACGTCGAGTGGCGCGCCCGGCAGCTACTCCAAGCCGGTCACCGTCTACGGCCCCGGTAGCTACTGAGCACTCGGCAGGACGTCGAGCAGGCAGGCCATGAGCGGCGCGGAGCTCGTCGACGTCCTCGGTAGCGCGATCCAGCTCACGGCGATCTACGGGGTCGTCAACATCGGCTTCGTCTACCTGTACAGGACCACCGGGGTCATCAACTTCGCCCAGGGCCAGATGCTGATGCTGGCAGCGTTCGTCCTGACAGCGCTGCAGCCGCTCACAGGCGTCGCGGGCGGCATCGTGCTCACCCTGGGTGCGATGCTGCTTGCTGGCCTGGTCGTCTACTACGGGTTCGCTCGGCTGCTCGGCGGCAAGACCGAGCTGACCAAGGTCGCCTTGACGTTCCTCCTCGCTCTGGGGCTCACGCAGGCGGCGGGCATCGTCTGGGGGTCGGGCATGCGCAGCGTGACGATCCCCACCGGCGGCTATCTGCGCCTTGCCGGCGGTCTCGTGCCGTGGGCGAGCGTCGTCAGTCTGGCAGGCGCCGCCGCGCTCGCGTTCGTGCTCGAACGGCTGCTCCGGAGCACGTATCTCGGTGTGCAGATGCGGGCGATCGCCGAGGACGAGAGCCTCGCCGCCTATCGCGGGATGCGGCGCAGCGCCCTGCAGGCGACCGCGTGGGCGGTCGCGTTCCTCTGCGCGACGCTCGCCGCGGTCGTCTACGTCGAGCGCGCCCCGGTGGTGCTCAGCATGTCCGCCGTGGGCCTGAGCGCGTTCCCGGCGGCGGTCATCGGCGGGATGGACAACGTCGGAGGTGCCTTCGTCGGCGCCGTCGTCGTGGCGCTCGCCGAGTCGTTCACCGCCGTGTTCCTCGGCGGCGCCGTGGCGAACGCGCTCTCGTACGCGCTGATGCTCGCTGTCCTCGTCGTGCTCCCCTACGGCCTCCTCGGCCGGCGACCGAGCGTGAGGCTCTAGGAGATGCCGCCGCGCCCCGCGGCGTCACCGGCCACGGCCCCGTGGCGCGTCGCGCTCGCGCCCGACGGGCACGCGCGCCTGGCCTTCCCCGTCGGGTTCGCCCTCGTCCTGCTGCTCGCCGTCTGGGCCAGCGGCTCGTCGTTCCTCGTCACCCTCGTCACGACCGTCGCGATCGAGTCCGTCGCGGCGATGTCGCTCACGGTTCTCGTCGGATGGGCCGGGCAGGCCGCGGTCATGACGGCCGCCCTCCTCCTCCTCGGCGGATACGCGGCCTACGTCGTGCCTGCGGGTTTCCCGGGCTCACTCCCTCTCGACGTGCTGCTCGCCCTCGGGGCAGGAGCGGTGCTCGGCGTTCTCTCCGGCCTGCCGTCGCGCCGTATGACCGGCATGTACCTGCTCCTCGGCACTCTCGCCGTCCAGTTCGCCTTCACCAACGTCGCCAACGTCGTCCAGAGCCACCAGAACGCCACGGCCGGGTACGCGCCCGCGCCCCCCGACCTCTTCGGGCTCCACGTCGTGAGCCAGACCGCCTGGCTGTTCGTGAGCGGCGCGGCGGCGGTGCTCACCTACGGCTTCTACCGCTACCTGTCCGGCACGCGCCTCGGCCGGAACCTGCGGCTGATCAGCAGCAACCGGAGCGCGGCCGACATCAGCGGCATCCGCTCTTACCGCTCACTCGTAGTGATCTTCGCCATCACCTCGGCGATCACGGCCGCGGCCGGCGCCCTCCTCGCCGACAACACGGGCAACGTCTCCTACGACGGTTTCGGGGTGCTCGTGTCGGTCTCGTACTTCGTGATGATCGTGATCGGCGGGCTCGGCTCGCTCGGCGGCGCGGTCTTCGGCACTGCGTTCGTGGTCGGCGTGCCTGCCGCGCTCAACCTTGCGTTCAGCCAGGCGAGCCCGGGAAGCGCGCAGCACCTCGCCTACGGTGAGGTGCTGGTCTACGTGGTCGTGAGCGCGGTGATCCTTCTCGGCGTTCCCGGCGGCGCCGGCGGGATGTGGCGCTCGCTCGCTCGCGTGCTGTCGCCGTCGCGGGTGCCTGGCACGAGCGCTGCGCGCCCTGCCGGGCCCGCGCGGACGGTGCCGGCCGGTTCCCGGCGAGCCGCGGCCGGCGGCGTGGCTGCTTCGAGCACGGCGCTCCTCTCGGTGGAGGATGTCTCCGTCCGCTACGGCGCGGGCGAGCCGGCAGTCGAGCAGGCGCGTTTCGAGATCGAGAAAGGCGAGTGCATGGCAGTTCTCGGGCGCAACGGCGCCGGGAAGACGAGCCTGCTCTACGCGATCGCGGGCTTCCCGCCTGGAAGTGGTGGGCGGGTGTCGGCCGGCGAGGTCTGGCTCCGCGGCCGGTCGGGGCGGGTATCGCTCGCGGGCATGCCGTGCGAGGCGCGCGCCCGCGCTGGCGCCTCGCTCGTCCCGGCGGAGGACAAGGTCTTCCCGAGCCTCACGGTGCTCGAGCAGCTGCACCACGCCGCCGGGCGGCGGCACGGGCGCTCGTCGAGATCTACGCTGGACGCTGCCTTCGAGCTCTTCCCCGACCTCGAGGGCGTTCTCGACCGGCGTGCGGGCGTACTGAGCGGCGGCCAGCGCCAGCAGCTCGCGCTCGCGTGCGCGCTGCTGCCCGAGCCCGATCTCCTCCTCGTCGACGAGCTGTCCCTCGGCCTCTCCCCGGTTGCCATCGACCGGCTCGTGACGCGCCTGGCCGAGCTGCGCGGCGCCCGCCCCCTGACGATGCTCGTCGTCGAGCAGAACCTCGGCGTCGCGCGACGCCTCGCGGACCGGCTCCTGCTCATGGACCGCGGGCGGATCGTCGGCGAGGGCGACGCCAGCTCCAGCGAATGGGCGCAGGTCGTCGAGGGAAGCTACCTCGGCACCGGCCGCGCCGGGACAGCCGCCGACCCGGTGCAGACCTCGCCTCCCGGCGACGAGCGCCCCACTGGCACGGGAGCCGGGCGATGGTGAGCGCGGTCGACCTCTCGCAGGTGAGCGTGCAACTCGGCAGCGTGCGAGCGCTCGACGAGGTCTCGGTCACGTTCGAGGAGGGGATCCGAGCCGGGGTCGTCGGGCCGAACGGCGCCGGCAAGACGACGCTTGCCAACGTCGTCTGCGGCTACTACCACCCGATCACCGGACGGATCGCCATCCACGGCACCGACGTCACCCGGTTGGCACCGGCCCGCATCGCGCAGCTCGGGGTCGGCCGCAGCTTGCAGTCCGTCGGGCGCGTGCAGGGCATCACGGCGCTGCAGTTCCTCACGCTCGGCCTCGAGACGCGCTGGCCCGTCGGCCTCGCTCACACGGTGCTCGGCACGCCAGCTGGTCGGCGCACCGAGCGGTGGGCGCGCGCGACCGCGACCTCGCTGCTCGAAGAGATGGACCTCGCGCGCTACGGCCCGGTCCCGCTCGAGGACTGCCCGTACGGCGTGCGGAAGTACGTCGACGTCCTGCGCACCCTGGTCGGGCGCGCCCGCGTCGTCCTCCTCGACGAGCCCACCTCGGGGCTGTCCGACGAAGAGCGCTCGGAGATGCACTACCTCCTCGCCCGGTGGACCAGCGAGTCGCCGACGACCTTGCTCTTGATCGACCACGACGTGGGCTTCGTGCGCGGACTGTGCTCGCGAAGCGTGGCGCTCGACGCGGGGAAGCTGGTCGCGGCGGGTCCGACGGACGAGGTCCTCGCGGACCCGCGCGTGATCCGCTCCTTCACCGGCTAATCCGGCCAGGAGACCGCTCGCGGCCACCCACGGCACCTACTTCGGCAGCCGGATCCCGGCGAAGCTCGCTCCCGGGCCAGCAGCGGAGCTCTGCCTCGGCTGCCGGAGCGCGTGCAGCGCGCCGGGCGCACCCGCTTCATAGCGCAGCGCTGCCGCGTGGGGTCCTGTTCCCGTTCACGATTGGGCTGGCGGCGCAGTCAGCGCCCGTAGTGGTAGCGCCATCCAGCGAACCGGATCGCGTCCTCGCCGATCTTGTGGGCTCGGTGTCGCCGCGAGAGCTCGGTTTGCGAGATGGTAGCACGCACAGATATGATCATCAAATGATGCTGGTGTTCGTGCATCAGGAGGTGGTCCATGCGGACGACGCTGGTTCTCGATGACGATCTCATGACCGAGGCGCAGCGGCTCACCGGCACAGCTGAGAAGACCGCTCTCATCCGTGAGGCGCTACGCGCCCTCATCGAGCGGGAGAGCGCCCGGCGGCTCGCCCTTCTGGGCGGAAGCGAGCCCGGACTGACCGAGGTGTCCAGGCGCAGAGGCACGCCTGGATGATCCTGGTCGACACGTCGATCTGGGTCAATCACCTCCGGACGGGTGACTCCGTCCTCGCCCGGCTGCTCGAGCACGGGCTGGTCCTGGGCCATCCCTGGGTGACAGGGGAGCTGGCGCTGGGCAATCTCTCGGGACGAGAGCGGGTTCTCGGGCTCTTGGCTGGGCTGCCTCGAGCTGAGGTGGCCTCTGCAGCGGAGACCCTCGGCTTCATCGACGCGCAGCAGCTCTACGGGCTGGGGATCGGCTACGTCGACGCCCAGCTCCTCGCCGCAACGCGGCTTACCGCTCACACTCGGCTCTGGACTGCCGACAGGCGGCTCGGCGCCGTGGCACGCCACCTCGACATGCTCGCCGAGCCAGGCGGTCCGTGAGGGGTCGCCGGCCCCTGTGCCGTACTCCAGGGTCGAGCTCGTGGCGTTGCGGGCCATGGCGAACGGCGCATGGACGACGACCGCGATGTCGCCGACGCCTCGAAGCTCGCCCTCGCCGACGCCCCCGCGTCCCGCGTGGTCCCCGGCTTCGAGCTCTCTGGCGCGCTGAGCGTCTCGTGCTTCGCGGTGGCCGAGGAGATCGAGGCCAGATCGTCGTGCGCTGCACGCGATGGTCCTGGTACTACGAGGTGAGCCGGGTCAGTGACCTCCATGCGCTTCGGCGAGAGCTCGCTGCCACCGACGTCTTCGGCGGCGACGGCCCACTCCGGGTTGCATCTGAGGTGCAATGCGGGTACATTGGCAGGCATGAGCACGAAGACCATCGGTTTCGCCGTCAGCGAAGAGGACGAGCCTCGCTTGGAACGGCTCACCCAGCGGTTCGGGCATGGGAACCGGTCAGCTTTCCTGCGAGAAGCGATGCACCAGATGGAGGTGGTCGACCGCGCCGGCCGACTCGCAGAGCTGCAGGCTTACGGCGTCGAACGCTCTGCCGCAGCGGGACTGACCCACGAGGATGCCGTGGAGGTCGTGCGGCGTGCCTTGAGCAGGCGGTGAGCCAGCCCGTCACCGTCGACGTGAACGTGCTGGTCAGCGCGGTTGTCGGAGGCAACGACGACTTCCGGTCTTGGCCGTCACCTCCGCCCGTACGGGGCAACCTGGCCGCCAACGTGGTCGGCATCCTCAATGACGCCCGTGAGCTCGGGTTGTTCGTCAGCGAGCACATCCTCACCAACGTCGTACGAGTCCTCGTCGGAGCTCCGCCCGACGGGTACGGCTGGGAAGTGCAGCGGGCAGAGGACTACATCGCGGTCCTCGCCGAGATCGCGGTCGCCTCGGGTGGAGGGGTGGTCGAGCCACGGATCACGGTGACCGACTGCCCGGACCACGAGGACAACCGCATCCTCGAGTGCGCTGCAGCCAGCGGATCAGTGCTGATCACGAGCGACGACCACGACCTGTTGTCGATGTCTCCGTGGCGAGGCACGCCGGTGGTGACCTCGGGAGACTTTGTGAAACGGACCGACGCCATGCGCCGAGCGCGCCGCCGCTGAGCCTGC
>JAKAQW010000001.1 GCA_021819525.1 Actinomycetes bacterium | reverse complement strand
ACGTAGCTCAGTCGGCTAGAGCACCTGCTTTGCAAGCAGGGGGTCGTGGGTTCGAGTCCCATCGTCTCCACCACATGGTCTTCACGTTTCGTGAGGCCACCAGTTCACGTTTGGGCCGGCCCCATGGTGCCACGGAGCTGTGACGCGGCCGGCCGGCGCCCCCCGAGTTCGGCTGACGCGCCGGTTGCTCGGCCACGGCCGCGCCGAGACGAGCCCGGCACGGCGTTTCCGCGGGAACGTCCAGACGACTACGGGGATGCGCCGACGAGGTCGCTGAGCGTGGTCCGCCGACGGCGCCTGGTCCGTGGAGCACGCCCCACGCGCTGGCGGCGCTCGTCGTTTGCGCGTCGCACCTCGAAGGCGTCGGCGATCGCGAGATTGCGGACGGCGAGGGCCACGGCGAGGAACAGCGTCGGTCCGACGAGGCCCATGAGCCGACACCAACCTTTCCCGATGTCGATCGTCGCCGGATCCTTCACCCGGGCGTTCGAGCGCTCGACACCGGTGCGGCGAGCGAACGAGCGGCGCCAAGACCTGGAGGGATAGTCGTGCTTCTGGGCGGTCTTGGCGTTGACCTGTGGCGGCACGGTGAGGCTGCGCTGCGTGCAGCAGGTGGGCGGGTGCTCTGGGGGTGAGATGACCTCGGGCCGGGTGAGATCGAGCATCATCGACGCTTCCCGCAGCGGGCAGCGGACCTTGCCCAAGAGGGCCGGGCACGTGACCCGGTGGTAGCCGTCTGCGTCTTTTGCGCTGAGCCGGCCGAGCTTGTAGCGGGCGAGCTCGGCGGCCTGTTCGTCGTGAGCAGCGACCTTTTCGGCACTGGCGTCGCGTGCGAGCGGGGAGAGCTCGAACAACCTTCTCGGAGTGGCCGGGCAGTACAGGTTCCCGTTGTGGCAGATCGCCCCGCCATGAGTGCCCTGCGGGCCCCGGTCCTGGGGACAGAGAGGGCGTGAGACGTGGCTTCCGTCCGGTCGATCTTCGCCGAAGGACAGCGTGACCGGGTAACCGGGCGCGTCGGGCTACACCCGGTAGTTCTTACCGTCGTGGATGTAGTCCGCCTGCTCCCATGCCGCGTTGGCGGGATGGGACTGCCAGAATTCGCGAAGACTGACCAGTGACTGGTTGACGCGATGCATGAGGTCAACCTGCTTGTGCACGAACGTTCCGTCGGTAGCGTTTGTGCGCAGTGCGTGGGCCGGTCGTTGTCGGGTACTTCGCACCTCGCGTAGCGGGGCCATCACGCGCTTGGCGACGTCCGGACTGTCGCCTTTGACGACCAGGGCGGCCCCAAGCCTGGCGAGGGTGCCCAAGTTCTGTCCAGCGTCATTCGCTTCGGGCGCCCCCAGCTTGTTGAGCGCCTCTGAGGACAGATTTTCCGAAAGGAGCTTGTCGAGCTGGTGAATGAACTGGTCCCACTCGCTTTGCGAGGGACGGAGAATCCAGCCGAACTCCCTTGGCCTTTCCGTCGATCGGAAGAGTCCAGGGGCTCCGAAGGCAATTTCCTGAAGTTCGTTGAGGGCCTCGAGCTCGTACATGAACCTTCCGAACGGGCCCACGCCGTCGGCCCAGCGCCCCATCTGCGTGTCCATCCAAGCAGGATGCGGCCGAAGCCCGTCCTGCGGGACTGACTCGTAGGTCTTCCAGCGCTGCTGGTGCTCGGGGGAGAGCTTTGCCAAGTCGCCGTAGAAGGCGCAGACCCGACGAACGACCAGGGAGTTGACGTCTTTGGCGTCGTAGCCAGAGAGGTCATAGGCGAAGCCGATATGGGACATGATGATCTTGTCCTTGTCCAGCTCCTCGTTATCGATGTACGCCTCATCGCTAATGACCGTATTGACACCGAAGTCCCCGTACTGGAACGAGAATCGCGGGTCATTACGGTACTGCTCAAGCACGGTCGTCTCGAAGTAGCGAAGCTCCAACGTGCCCCTGCCGTCTGCCATTGCCTGGCGGTACGGCTCGTCTGGATACTTCCGCCTGGTGCGGCTCCTCTTCAGCGCTGCAGCGGTCGGATACAGGCAGACGCCGTAGCTATCCGGCACCATCTTCTCGACATCCGCCGCTTGTTCGTCAATGCTCCGACGAATCGGCCATGGTCTGATGTGGGGATTCGGATAGTCCTTTTCCGAGACGACTGCAACGAGGCCGTCTCTGATCCAGGTTGCGGCTTCGGCTCGCTCGGCCGTCGTTCTGGTGGGCCGGAAGTGCAGACCGCTGAAGTCCCTGGACGTGCGGTATCTCGCAATCACCTCTTTCAAGATCGCGTGACTCATTTGCCGATTGTTCGTCGGGCTGCGTTGGGCAGTTCCACCAGCCGAACGCCGCCTGCAGCAGCTGGCGAGGCGAAGAGGCTCGCGGTCTTGGGAACGAGCAGTCGTCGCCAGACCTGAGGCTTCGTGATGACGATCATGGCCTTCATCTGGTAGATCTGTCTGGGCATCGGCGCTCATACCTTGCGGACCTGAAGCGGTGGATGGGCTCGTGCCATCTGGTCGTAGTCGTCGTCCTGCGTCACCACCGGTAACCCGAGGTCAAGGGCGGTGGCAGCGATCAGGGCGTCCGTTAGCTTGACCGCTCGCTGGATGCCCGCGTTCCGGCAGTCGCTTACCAGACGGGCCCACGCGGCCATGATGGCCTCGCTGATCGGGACAGGATCCACTCGCCGGGCCAGGGTCAGCGTGCCCGCTCGGCGGGCGCGCGATGTGTCGTCTGCAGCGCTCAGCACTCCCAGTTCGAGCTCGCCGATGGTCACGACCGAGACCGTCACCCGGTCGGGCAGCTCCCCGAGCGGTCGGCCCACCTCACTGGCGATGAACACCGAGGTGTCGAGAAGCCCGGCCGGGTCGTTCAAAGCTCGTCCAAGGTCTGTCCGGCGAGCACATCAAGGTCCTCACGCAGACCCGGGTCGGCCGCCCGCTCCGCCAGCCCGCGACGTAGGAGGTCGCCTGGAACCCAGCGGGACCGTTGGGCGTGGGGAACGATGTCGGCGATCGCCTCGCCGTGGACGGTGAGAACCACCCGCTCGCCTGCCCGGACGGCATCGATGACCTGGCTGGTCCGATTCCGTAGGTCACGTACGCCGATCTCCATGTGCGACAGCGTAGCACGTGGCTCCTGTCCCGCGATCTCACCGGCAACGATCGCCGCGGGGTGCTCGTGCGGAGCCCGGCGGCGAGCCGGTCGCGATGCGCGGTCTGCTTTGCGCCTGACTTCGCGACAGGGAACGGTCTCGATCGCTTACCGGCGGAGGTTTCACCGGGAGATCACCGCCACGTCACGGTGAGCTCATGGGGATCGGCCAGCATGGACGACATGGAGCGTCGCCCCCCAGACGCCGCACACCCCGCCGGTCGGCGCCGCATCGCGATGGTGGCCCACGACAACTGCAAACCCGATCTGTTGGCCTGGGCCCGCTACAACCAGGGCCTGCTCACCCGGCACCACTTGATCGCCACCGCGACCACCGGCCGGCTGCTCGCGCGAGAGCTCGCGTTGCCGGTGGAGCTGCTGCGCAGCGGCCCACTCGGCGGGGACCTGCAGATCGGCGCTCGTATCGCCGAAGGCGGGATCGACTTGCTGCTGTTCTTCTGGGACCCCCTCGAACCCCAGCCCCACGACCCCGACGTCAAGGCGTTGCTGCGGATCACGGTGGTCTGGAACGTCCCGGTCGCCTGCAACCGCGCCACCGCCGACTTCCTCGCCTCCTCCCCGCTGCTCGGCTCCGAGTACGCGCCGTCGACCCCGGCCCGTGTCAGCGTGGCAGCTCGCGACGACGCCGGGTAGACCGGCCTTGGCCAACACACGCTGGGGTCCTTACGAGGTCGTCTCCTCGCACGCTGCGGTGCTGGTCCCAGCTCTGGGCGACGGCGCCGTCCCGTCGAGCACGGGGCAGGCAGCGTCCGCGTCAGGCAGGCGGCGCTGGGCACCTTGTCGTCTCGCCCTACCCCCTTGGTGAAGCGGTACGAAGCTCGCGCGAGTCGACTCCGAGCCAACTCGCAGAACAGGTGGTCCGCCTCATGTGCTGGCCGGCGCTGTTGTCACCGAACAGCCCGGCGCTGTTGTCACCGGACAGCATGGCCGTGCATCTGGCTATCGCCCGCGGCGCCCGCATCTCGACCAGCGCCCGCACGTCGACCTGCGCCGGCGGGCTGTGGAGCGAGAGAATGGCCTCATGGCCATGTCCATCCGCCACCCCGGCGCGCCCGGGAACCGGCCAGAGGGAGGTGCCGAGCACAGCGACGAGCACCGCCATGCCGGGGGCGAAGGGGGCGACGGCGAAGCGAGGCGGGGGCCAGGCGCCGGAGAAGGCCCGCCTGCCTGGCACGAGCAAGCCCGGCGGTTCCTGCGACCGCACCGGGCCAAGCTGGCGGTGACCCTGGCCGCCTCTGCTGTCTCCATGGGCGCGCTGGCCGCCGTGCCGGTGATCCAGCGCTCGGTGCTCGACGATGCCATCCTGGCGCAGCACCATGTGCTCGCCCCCCTGCTGATCGCCCTGGCCGGCATCGGCGTCCTGCGCTTCGCCACCTCCCTGGTCCGCCGGTTCGTCGGCGGCCGGGTCAGCTACGACGTGCAGCTCGACGTCCGCAACGCCTTGTACCAGCACCTGATGGGCCTGGACATGTCGGTCCACGACGGCCTGCAGACCGGCCAGCTGGTGTCCCGGGCGAACAGCGATCTCGGCCTCATCCAGCAGATCCTGGCTTGGGCGCCCATGGTGATGGGCAGCCTGCTACAGGCGGTGCTGTCGCTGGTGGTGATGGCCGTGCTGAACGTGCCGCTGTTCTTCGTGGCGCTGGTGGTGCCGGTGGCCACGTACTGGTCGTCGCGCTCGCTGCGGAGCACCGTCTTCCCCTCGAGCTGGGACGCCCAGCAAAAAGAAGCCGATCTGACCACGGTGGTGGAGGAGTCGACCACCGGGGTGCGGGTGGTGAAGGCGTTCGGCCGCGAGCAAGGCCAGCTGGAGCGCTTCGTGGGAGGCGCCCGCCAGCTCTACGGATCCCGACTGAGGAACATCCGCCTCCGAGCCCGGATGACCGCCCAGCTGCAGTCCATCCCCTCCTTCGGCCAGCTCGGCGTGCTCGCCCTCGGCGGCTGGTTCGCCATGCACGGCACCATCTCCATCGGCACCTTCGTCGCCTTCGCCACCTACATGACCCAGCTGGCCGCCCCGGCCCGCATGCTGGCCGGCATCCTCACCGTGGGCCAGCAGGCCCGCGCCGGCGTCGAACGGGTGACCGAGATCTTCGAGCTGCGACCCAACCTGACCGACACCCCCGGCGCCCGGCCGCTGCCGCCGGCGACGGGCGCCCTCGCCTTCGACCAGGTGACCCTGGCCTACGAAGACGGCCGCCAGGTGCTCTCGGGAGTGGACCTGCACGTGGAGCCAGGTGAGGCGCTCGCCGTCATCGGCCCGTCGGGCTCGGGGAAATCCAGCCTGTGCGCGCTGGTGGCCCGCCTGTACGACCCGACGGCGGGCACCGTCTCCATCGACGGCCACGACCTGCGCCAGGTGACCCTGGCCTCGTTGCGCAGCCAGGTCGGCATGGTCTTCGAGGAGAGCTTCTTGTTCCGGGCCTCCATCACCGAGAACGTTCGCTTCGGCCGGCCCGACGCCACAGACGACCAAGTGGCCCGGGCGTGCGAGGTGGCCCAGGCGGCCGGGTTCATCGCCGGCCTGCCCGACGGGTACGACACCGTGGTCGGTGAAGGCGGCATCACCCTCTCAGGGGGGCAGCGCCAGCGGATCGCCCTGGCCCGGACGTTGCTCACCGAGCCGCAGGTGCTCGTGCTCGACGACGCCACGTCAGCCATCGATCCGCACACCGAGGCCGTCATCGTCGCCGCCTTGCGCCAGCTGCCCCAGCGCCCCACCGTGCTGGTCACCTCCCAGCGCCCGTCGGTGCTGGGCCTCGTGGACCGGGTCGCCGTCCTCGCCGGCGGGCATCTGGTCGACGAAGGCCGTCCGGCCGAGGTGGCCCAGCGCTCGGCGTGGATGCGCACCTTCATGGACATCGGTGGCGACGGCGCGCAGCGCAGCGACCCGGACGGCCACAGCGCGGACGGCGGGCGCGAGGGTAACGGGCGCTCGCGTGCCGGTGACGACGCTCGGGATGGCACGGTGACCGCACGGGCTGGCGCCGGAGCCTGGGGTTGGGGCACCATGAGCCGTGGCGGAGCCGGCTGGGGTCGAGGAGCAGGAGCAGGTGGCGGGGGCGGCTGGGTGGCCATGCTCGGCGCTCCACCGAAGGCGATGGCCGATCGGATCGCCGCCTTGCCGCCGGCAGCCGACACAGCCGACGTCGACGTGGAGCGCCAGATCGACGCTCGGGGACCCCTCGAGCTGCGACGGTTCGTCCGACCGTGGCGCTGGGCGCTGGGCGTCGGGTTCGCCCTGGTGGCGCTCGACGCGCTGAGCGGCCTGGCGAGCCCGCTCCTCATCCGTTCCGGCATCGACGGCGGCGTGGAACGGCACTCGGTGCTCGTGCTGGCGGTGGTGTCGGGCGCCTTCTTGGGCATCACCCTGCTGTCGTGGTGGGTCCAGTGGGCAGAGACCGTCCAGACCGGTCGGACCGGGGAGTCCATGCTGCTCGGGCTGCGCGTCCGCCTCTTCGCCCACCTCCAGCGCCTGGGGGTGGACTTCTACGAGCGAGAGCTGGCCGGCCGGATCGTGACCCGTATGACCAACGACGTCCAGACCCTGTCCCAGCTCCTGCAGAACGGCATGGTGAACGCCCTGGTCAGCCTGCTGAGCTTCGTCGGCATCGCCATCGCCTTGTTCGTCATGAACGTCCATCTGGCACTGGTGGCGGTAGCCGTCATCCCGGTCCTGGTGGTCGCCACAGTGATCTACCGGTACCGAGCCAGCCGGGCGTACGACCGCCAGCGCGAGCAGGTGGCTGCGGTGAACGCACATCTCCAGGAGTCGGTGTCAGGAGTGCGGGTCATGCAGATGCTCAGCCGCCAGCAAGCTGGCCTCGACACCTTCGAAGCCATCGGCCTCGAGTACCGCCGGGCCAGCCTCTCTGCCCTGTCGGTGCAGGCCACCTATATCGCGCTGTCGGACCTGCTGGCCACGGTGTCGACCGTGCTCGTGCTGTGGGTCGGCGCTGGCCTCGTCGAACGCCACACCCTGGCCGTCGGGGCGCTCGTGGCGTTCCTGCTCTACGTGACGCAGCTGTTCTCCCCCGTGCAGCAGCTCGCCCAGGTGTTCGACTCGTACCAGCGGGCCCTGGCGGGCATGCGCAAGATCAGCTCCGTGCTGGCCGATGAGCCGTCGGTGACCTCGCCGCCCGGCGCGCGCCGCCTCCCTCGCCTGCGTGGCGAGGTCCACTTCGCCGCTGTGTCGTTCCGCTACCCCGGCGCCACCCGCGACGCCGTGCACGGCATCGAGCTCGCCGTGCCGGCGGGCCAGCACGTGGCGTTGGTGGGCGAGACCGGCGCCGGCAAGTCCACCTTGGTGAAGCTGCTCGCCCGCTTCTACGACCCCACCACCGGTGCGGTGATCGTCGACGGAGCCGACCTGCGCACCGTGGATCTGGCGTCGTACCGCTCCCAGCTCGGCTACGTCCCCCAGGAGTCCTTCCTCTTCACCGCCAGCATCCGCGACAACATCGCCTTCGGCCGGCCCGGAGCCACCGACGACGAGGTCCGCGCCGCTGCCCGGGCAGTGGGCGCCGACCTGGCCATCGAGTCCCTGGCTGGCGCCTACCACCACGTCGTGAGCGAGAGGGGACACTCCCTGTCCGCCGGCGAGCGCCAGCTGGTCTGCCTGGCACGGGCCTTGCTCGTAGATCCGGCGATCCTCCTGCTCGACGAGGCCACCGCGAACTTGGACCCGGCCACCGAGGCCCAGGTGCAAGCGGCGATGGACGTCGTTTCGGGCTGTCGGACCACCTTCCTCATCGCCCACCGGCTCTCCACCGCGCGCGCCATGGACAGGATCGTGGTGGTGGGTGACGGCCGGATCGCCGAGGACGGCACCCACGAGCAGCTGGCGGAAGCCGGCGGCTGGTACCAGCGGTCGTGGGAGGCGACCATGGCCGCCGGGGGATCGCCGCCACCGGTACGCGTATAGCGTCTCGCGCCCGCAGGGGTGGACGTATGGTTCCAGAGCAGCGCTCACCTGGCCACCCGCCGGACCAGCGCTCACCTGGCCACCCGCCGGACCAGCGTCATCTCGGCTGCCACGCGCCCAGCGCCCTCAGGTGCGATGATCCTGCCGTGCTTCGCAGCGTCGACCGTGCCCTCCCGCGGCTGTGGCACCGCGTCGTACTGGGGGTGCTCAGCCTGGTGACCGTCGTCGGAGGGCTGGGCACGGCTGCCGCGGTGCCCGCGAGCTCGGCGCCGTCGACGGGCGCGTCCGATCCCGGGGGCTACGTCCGGGCGCTCGGAGGCCCGTTCCTCACCGACGCCTCTGGCCGGGTGATGATCCTCCACGGCGTCGACGCCGTAGAGAAACGGGCGCCTTACGTGCTGTACCCCGATCCGGGGAAACCGTGGAACTTCTCCTCGGCCGACGCAGCCCGGATCGCCTCGCTGGGCTTCACCGTGGTGCGCCTCGGCTTGGAGTGGCAGGGGTTGGAGCCCGGCACCGCCGGCCCGAACGCCCCGTCGATCTGCACCCCGGGCCGGCCAGGCAACCCCAGGCAGCTCGACATGGCGACGCTGGACGCCTATCTGGCCCATGTGCACCAGACCGTGGATCTGCTGGCCGAGCACCACATCTACACCCTGCTCGACATGCACCAGGACATCTACAGCCGGGTGTTCGGCGGCGACGGCGCCCCGCCGTGGGCGGTGTGCACGAACGGGCTGCCGGTGGTACACCCCCCGGGGCGCTGGTCGCGGGTCTACGCCACGGCCGCCTTGAACGCCGCGTTCGGCAACTTCTGGACCAACGACGTGGTGGGCAACCTCCAAGGCCAGTACGACGAGGTGTGGCGGCTGGTCGCCAAGTCGTTCCGCAACGATCCCTGGGTGATCGGCTACGACCTGTTCAACGAGCCCTTCGCCCGACCGACGTCGGGCCCGGTAGGCCTCGATCGACCTGTCCACCAGCTCACCGGTGCCGCCCGGCGGTCACCGCACCCGGATGCCACGACCACACCAGGCACGTTCCCGACCGCCGCCAGGCCGACCACCACCCGTCGGAGCGCGTCGAGGGCGACCGCCGTCGAGCCGGCCACCACCCGAGCGGCCCGCCGCCCGGAGACCGGCATCGGTGCTCGTCGCCGGGGCGGTGTCGCACCCCGCCGGGCCCATAGCACGTTCGATGCCCTGCTCGAATGCTTCTACACCGGCCGGGGCCACCCGGGTCGGGCTCTGGGTTCGACGACGCCGCTGCACTGCCCGCCCAACGACCCGGCCAAGGGATTGATCCCCACCATCGAGCAGGCCGATCCCCACCATCTGCTGTTCGTGGAGCCGGACATCTTCACCAGTCGCGGTGCCCCCAGCCTGCTCGGCCCCATGGACTACCCGAACCTGGTGCTCAATTTCCACGCCTACTGCTCAGCCCGCAGCCCGGTGACCGGCAACCCGACCAACCTGCGGGCCTGCGCTGCCCAAGTGGAGCACACCATGGTGCTGTGGTCAGCGCGCCAGCCCGGTCTTCGCAGCGCGGCGCAGCCCGGCGGCCCGGCGCTGTTCATGAGCGAGTTCGGCGCCACCAGTGATCCCGCCTTGGTCGGCGCGATCACCGCCACCGCCAACCAGCTGCTGCTGGGCTGGTCGTACTGGTCGTGGAAGTACTACGACGACCCCACAGGCTCGAGCGCCGAAGCACTCGTCACCGCCTCGGGTCGCTATTCGACGGCCATGCCCGCCCTCGTCCAGCCCTACGCCCAGGCCATAGCCGGCACGCCGGTGTCCATGACATACGAGCCGAGCAGCGACCGCTTCACGCTTCGCTACATCCCGAACCCTACGATGCACGCTCCCAGCGTGGTCTTCGTTCCCCCACAGCACTATCGCCACGGGTACTGCGCTTCGGTGCTCGGCGGCACGGTGGTGTCGCCGGCTGGAGCCTCCAGTCTCGACGTGCACGCCACCACCACCGGCGCCGTGACGCTCACCGTCGCGCCCGGCACCTGCAGCGGTCGGCCGGCCGCCCGACGCGACCGGCAGCGACCAGCGACCAGCTCCGTGATGAGCAGCGGCGTTCATGTGGCCGGGGATCGAGTCGCAGCGAGCAGCGCACGCGGTCCACGGCGGCCTCGCTCCAGCAAACAGCCGGTGCGCCGGGCGCCGGGCTCGAGCAGGTAGGGTGTCGGGCGCCGGGCGCCGGGCGCCGGGCTCGAGCAGGTAGGTGCGCGCCCCGGGCGCCGGGCGCAGGTAGGGTGCCGGGCGCCGCTGCGACGAGGAGCCCCGTAGGAGACGACAGGGCGTCGTCTCCCAGGAGGGGAGATCTTCCGGACCGGCGCACCGAAGGAGAGCGACAGCAGGTGGCATCAGCAGCATCCGACGGCGACGACACGCTCGCCGAAGCCGCTCGACGGCGAACGTTCGCCATCATCAGCCACCCTGACGCCGGCAAGACCACCCTCACCGAGAAGTTCTTGCTGTACGGCGGCGCGGTGGCCGAAGCCGGCGCGGTGAAGGCTCGTGCGGGAGCCCGGCGAGCCCGCAGCGACTGGATGGCCCTCGAGCGGCAACGCGGCATCTCGATCACCTCGACCGTCCTCCAGTTCTCCTATCGAGGCCACGTCCTGAACCTGCTGGACACCCCCGGCCACCGGGACTTCTCCGAGGACACCTACCGGGTGCTCACCGCGGTGGACGCCGCGGTGATGGTCCTCGACTCGGCGCGCGGCATCGAAGCCCAGACCCGCAAGCTCTTCGAGGTGTGCCGGGCCCAGAACCTGCCGGTCATCACCTTCTTGAACAAGTACGACCGGCCCGGGCTCGACCCGCTCGAGCTGGTGGACGACATCGAGTCACAGATCGGCCTGCGTCCCACCCCAGTCACGTGGCCGGTCGGCACCGCAGGCGACTTCCGCGGCGTCCTGGACCGGCGTCACGGCGATCTGGTCCGGTTCCTGCGCACCGCCCACGGCGCCACCACTGCCCACGAGGAGCGCATCCCCGCCGCCCGGGCCCGTGCCGAGGAGGGCGACGCCTGGGTGCGCGCCGAGGAGGGCTGCCATCTGCTCGACGAGGTAGGCGCCACCTACGACCGGGCCACCTTCTTGGCCGGCGAGTCGAGCCCGCTGTTCGTGGGCTCGGCCATCACCAACTTCGGCGTTCGCCACCTGCTCGACGCGGTGGTGGACCTGGCCCCTGCTCCGGGGCCCCGGATCGACGACACCGGCCGGCCCCGGCCGCTCGACGCCGGGTTCTCCGCCTTCGTGTTCAAGATCCAGGCGAACATGAACCCGGCCCATCGAGACCACGTCGCTTTCGTCCGGGTGTGCTCGGGTCGGTTCGAACGAGGATCCACCCCGATCCACGCCACCACCGGCCGGCCGTTCGCCACCAAGTACGCGGCCGCCATGTTCGGGGCGGAACGGGCCACCGTCGACGTCGCCTACCCCGGGGATGTGATCGGTCTGGTGAACGCCAGCGACCTGCGGATCGGCGACTCGCTGTACCTCGGTGAGCCGGTGACCTTCCCGCGGCTCGTGACCTTCGCCCCCGAGCTGTTCGCCACCGCCCGGAACCGCGACAGCTCCCGGGCCAAGCAGTTCCGCCGTGGTCTCGAGCGCTTGGAGCAGGAAGGCACCGTCCAGGTCCTCTCCGACCCCGGCGGCGACCCGGCTCCCGTCCTCGGCGCCGTGGGACCCATGCAGTTCGAGGTGGCTGCCTACCGGCTCATCCACGAGTTCGGGGCATCGGTCGAGCTGGAGCCGTCGGCCTACTCCGCAGCGCGGCGCACCGACCTGGCCACCGCCGCCGCGCTTCGCTCGGTGCCCGGGACCCGGATCCTGGCCCGGTCCGACGGCAGCTTGCTGGCCCTCTTCGAGAGTCCCTACCGGCTGGTTCGTCTCGCGGGCGACCACCCAGACTGGTGCCTCGAACCGTTGGTGGGCGCTGGCCTCTGATGGAGGAACAAGGACGCACACCGTCCCGACCTGCGGGTTCCCATCTGCCCTGGCGGCCCTCGTCAGGGGGCCATGGAGGTCTGACCAAGGTCTGGCGCCCGTGCCGGCCACGGGCCAGGTTCTGTCCCTCGCTGTGCCCGGCCTACAGAGCAGGTCCTGCCCCTCGGCGCCGGCCACCTCGAAGGACCCGTCGTCGTAGCTTGGCTAGGCTGGCGCGGTGCTGCCCGTCCTCGGGGCGGTGCTGGTCGGCCTGCTGATCACCCAAGTCGCGTTCGTGGTGACCACCGTCTACCTCCACCGCTCGCTGTCACATCGTGCGCTTCGCCTCTCCACGCCGGCCACCGCCGCCTTCCGGGTCCTCACCTGGATGCTCACCGGCATCCGCCCCCGGTGGTGGTGCATCAAGGTGTTGGTGGCCACTGGCCAAGCCACGCGCCGCACCCGGAGCGGGCAAAACGGGAAACCCAGCTCCGCCCCCGCCGGCATCTCCGCCCGCGCCGGCATCTCCGCCCGCGCCGGCATCTCTGCCCCCGCCGGCATCTCCGCCCCCGCCGGCATCTCCGCCCCCGTCGGCATCGCCCCCGCCGGCATCTCTGCCCCCGCCGGCACCGCGGCGCCAGCGGCGGGAGCGTGGCCGGTCGACGTCGCCGACTGCTGAACCGGCGTCGTGCGCCTTCCTGGCCCTAAGTCCCCACCGTCGCCCGCTCGGCGCACTCCCCCGAGCCCTGAAGGTGCGGAAGTGCGACCCCGCACAGCCGTCCCAGTGCCCTTGCTGGTCACGGTGTCCGGACCAGACCGCCCCGGCATCGCGGCCGACCTGTTCGCTGCGCTGGGCACCTGCGGCGGAGAGATCCTCGACGTCGAACAGGTCAACATCTTGGGACAGCTCCTGCTGGCCGTGGTGGTGGGTGGCTTGCGGGCCGACACGGTACGCCGGGCCACGGCACCAGTGGCCACCACCTGGCGGGTCCAGGTCGACGTGTCGAGCACGTCGGTACAGCTGGCGTCGTCGACGACCGGGCGCCAGCTGGTCACCGTCATGGCCCGCCGCCTCGGCGCCCACGCGCTGCGCGAGCTGTTCTCGGCGATCGGCGCAGCGGGCGGCAACGTGGAGCGCATCGTGCAGCTGGCCACCGTGCCGGTCCAGAGCTACGAGCTCGTAGTGGCCGGAGCGGAGCCCGACCGGCTCCGTCGGCTGGTGGCAGCCACCGCCGTCCGCATCGACGTGGACGCAGCCGTGCAGCGTGCAGGCCTGCACCGCCGTGCCCGGCACCTCATCGTGCTGGACGTGGACTCCACCCTCATCCGCGGTGAGGTGGTCGACCTGCTGGCCGAACGGGCAGGCTGCGCCGGTGACGTGGCCGCCATCACCGCCGCCGCCATGGCCGGGCAGCTCGATTTCGAAGCAGCGCTCCGCCGGCGAGTGGCGCTCCTCGCAGGATTGCCCGTGTCGGTGCTCGACGACGTCCGTCGCTCGCTCGAGCTCACCCCCGGTGCCCGCACGCTCATCCGGACCCTCGAACGGCTCGGCTACGTGACTGCCGTGGTGAGCGGTGGTTTCTTGCAGGTCATCGAGCCGGTGGCGAGCGAGCTGGGGATCGCTCGGGTGGCAGCCAACACGTTAGAGGTGATCGACGGTCATCTCACCGGCTCCCTGATCGGCCCGGTGGTGGACCGGCCAGGCAAGGCTGCCGCGCTCGAGCGCTTCGCCGCAGAGGCCCGTATCCCCCTGGCCCGCACGGTAGCGGTCGGCGACGGCGCGAACGACGTCGACATGCTGGCCCGGGCCGGCCTGGGCATCGCCTTCAACGCCAAGCCCGTGGTCCGAGACGTCGCCGACACAGCGGTCAACGTCCCTTATCTCGACACGATCTTGTACCTGTTGGGCGTGCCGCGCTCCGAGATCGAGGCAGCTGACGAGGACTCCGAGGGCGAAGCGCGTGTGTCGCGTGACGTGCGCGACGCACAGGACAAGGCGGGGGGGACCGGGGTCATGCCTCGCGGTCGGTCGTAGTCGTCCTCCGTCAGCCGATGCTGCGGGAACCGCCGGCGTCGTCTTCCCGCGCCGCGATCCGTCCGTCGAGCCCACGAGCTGCGAGCCGACATCGGCCACGCACGAAGCCCCCTGTATCGCCCTGGTGGAGCTTCCTGGGTTGTGTGTGAGCTGTGGATCGCGCACCGCCGCCTCGCCGGCATCTCGGGATCACGATGTGCTGTCCGTGTCCTGCCATGAGCAGCGCTATCTCTGTCCTGCAGTGAGCTGTGCGGCTCCGCGCCCTTGCACTTACCCTTTGCGGCTCACGCCCAGATTGCCTTGGTGGTAGCCGGGTCGAAGAACTGCATTCGGTCGACATCGACAGCGAAGCGAACTGCGTCGCCCGGTTTGATCGGCAGCCGCGGATCGACGCGCGCCACACCAGCACCCCGGCCTGCGAACTGGTCCTCTTCCTCCTCGTCGGCGGCCTCAGCGCGCACCCGTTGCGCATCGATCGTGAAATGGACGAGCAGCTCGCTGCCGAGAGCCTCGACGAGGTCGACATCGCCGCAGAGGACCTGGTCATCGACTGGGCCGGCGAGTGGAAGGTGCTCAGGCCGTAGCCCGATGATGATCTTTCTCCCGGAGTAGGCGGCGAGCCCTGGGCGGGCGGCTCGGATCCGCTCAGGCAGACTGAGCGATTGGGAGCCGAGCAGCAGCCTTGTCCCATCGTCGGCGAAATGGGCTTCATAGAGGTTCATCGACGGGGAACCGATGAACGCGGCCACGAACAGGTTGTCCGGGTGGTCGTAAAGGTTCTGGGGTGCGTCGCACTGCTGCACGTTGCCAGAGAGCAACACCGCCACTCGGTCGCCCATCGTCATGGCCTCGGTCTGGTCGTGGGTGACGTACATCGTGGGGGCGCCGAGTCGACGCTGGATGCGGCTCACCTCGGCCCGCATGTGGACTCGCAGCTTGGCATCCAGGTTGGACAGTGGCTCGTCCATCAAGAACACCGACGGATCGCGGACGATAGCCCGTCCCATGGCAACCCGTTGGCGCTGGCCGCCTGACAGCTGGCCCGGCTTGCGGTCGATCCAGTCGTCGAGCCCGAGAATGGCGGTGGCGTCTCTCACCTTGCGCTGGATCTCGTCCTTCCCGAGCTTGCGCATCTTCAGGCCGAACCCGATGTTCTCGCCGACCGTCATATGAGGGTAGAGGGCGTAGTTCTGGAATACCATGGCGATGTCGCGGTCCTTCGGGCTGAGGTTGTTGACCACTCGGTCGCCTATCCGGAGAATGCCGGAGGTGATCTCTTCGAGGCCGGCAACCATGCGCAGGACCGTCGTCTTGCCACACCCCGAGGGGCCGACGAGCACCATGAACTCGCCGTCGGCGATCTCGAGGTCGATCTGGTGCACCGCCTCGAAGTCGTTGTTGTAGATCTTGGTGATGCGCTCCAGACTGACGTTCGCCATGACTCCCCCTGGTAACCGACAGTTCTCTCGGGCTGATCGAGCTCGGGCGATCTGAGCTCTGGCTACTTGAGTGCACCGGCGGTCAGTCCGGAGACGATCCGACGCTGCGCAAAGATCACGAGCAAGGCCACGGGCAACGTGATCATGACGACGGCGGCATCGATCCGGTTGTAGAACACCTGGTACTGACTTTGCCCCAGACCCATCAGGGCAAGTGGGGCCGTGAACATGTTCGGCGTGTTGATGAAGCTGACCGAGAAAGCAAAATCGTTCCAGGAGAGGATGAACGAGAGGATGGCCACGGTAAAGATCCCCGGCGCGGCAACGGGCAGGATCACTTTCCGCAACGCCTGCAACCTGGTCGCCCCATCGACCAGCGCGGCCTCCTCGAGCTGGTGCGGGATCTGGGAGAAGAAGTTGGCGAGGAACCACGTCGCGAGCGGCAGCGTGTAGACCATGTACGTGATGATCAGTGACGGATAGCTGTCAAGGAGATGCACCCGCTCGTAGGTGAGGAAGAGTGGCCCCACCATCGCCAGGGGAGGGAAGAACCCGGCGATGAGCACGAAGCCGAGAATGCTCTTCTTGCCGCGGATCCGTGTCCGCGAAAGGGCATACCCTGCCATGGTCGTGAGGACGACGGTAACTGCGACGACGCACAACCCGATGCCGACGCTGTTGAGCAGCGCCCGGCCGAAGTTGACGCCTGTCACCGAGGTCATGAGGAGGTCGGTCCGGTACGCGCCGAGCGTGAGGTGCGCGCTGGGCAGGACGCTCCTGGTGCCCCGGTTCAGCGCAGCCGGGCTCTTCAGGGAGGTGATGATGATCCAGTAGAAAGGAAACAGCATACCGACGACGAAGATCACGATGAGCAGGGCGAACGCGATCCTGAGCGCGATCTTTCCCGGGGGACGGCGAAGGCGCGGAGCTACGTCCGGAGTCGCGACATGCGTTGGAGCACCGGTGCTCTGGGGCGCCGAAAGAGCGCTCATCGCACGGTCTCGACACGAAAGGCCCGGACGTACGCAGCCGCGATCGCCAGGCAGACAATGATCAAGAACACGGCCACGGCTCCTCCATACCCGAAGTCAGATTGCACGAGGAACGCTCTCCAGTCCAGATAGGAGAGGACGTCGGTCGAGCTCCCAGGCCCTCCGCTCGTCATGGCGTAGACGACGTCGTAGATGAGGAACGCCGACAGCGTACGGAAGATCAACGCCACCATGAGAGCGGGCTTGAGCATGGGCAGGGTGATCCGCCGGAACGACTGCCAGGCGGTAGCCCCGTCGATGCGGGCCGCCTCGTAGATCTCAGAGGGGATCACCTGCAGTCCGGCGAGCAGCAAGATGGCCATGAACGGCGTGTTGCGCCAGGCATCCGCGACGAGGATCGCTCCCCAGGCAGTCCCGGTGTTGGCGAGCCATGTGACGTGTCCCCCCGGCAAGTGGAGCACTCTCAGCACGTAGTTGACGAACCCCTGCTGGGGGTCGAACATGGACTTCCAGAGCATGCCCGAGACGACGGTCGGAACAGCCCAGGGAATGAACACAGCCGCACGAACGGCACCTCGACCACGAAATGGCCGGTTGAGGGCGAGGGCGAGGGCGAGGCCTATCGCGGTCTCCAGGACCACCGAGACGACCGTGAACCCTGCGGTGTTCTCCAGAGCTGGCAGGAAGCTCTGGCCATGGAACAGGCGGGCGTAGTTCGCCAATCCATTGAAGGTGGCCGGCTGACCGCTGGTGACGACGTAGTGGTGGAACGAGTTCCAGAGGTTGTAGGCCAGCGGGTAGCCGGTGATCACGACCAGCACGATGACGGTCGGCGCGACCAGCGCATAGCCGAGCCGGCGGTCCGAAGCGAGCATGGTGGAGCCCTGCCTGCCCCTTGCTGCCCGCGGTGCTCCCCGCTCCTTGGCGGGTGGCACCGCAGGAGCGGGGAGTGGTTTCGCTGTCAACCTCCGGTTGCCGCCAGCTGCTTCACGACTGGCGCCGTCGCCGCCAGTCCCGCAGCAGGGCTCTCCTGGCCGGTGATGACCGACGAGATCAGCGTCTGCATCTGACTCGAGATGGACGCGTACACCGGAGTGACCGGTCGGGAGACCGCTGCGTTGTACACCGCCGGCTCCATCTTGAAGTAGGGAGCCTTGGCGAACAGGGTGGAGTTATAAGCGGACTTCACCGACGGAGGATCTCCACTGAAGACAGCGCGGGCGATCTGCGCACTGTTGCTGGTGAGATAGGAGATGAACTTCCAATCCGCTGCCTGGTGCACGCTCCTGGCGTTGATCACCAGGTCCGAGCCACCGAGCGAGGCCTGTGGCGACCCGCCCCAGACGCTCGGGAACGGCACCCATCCTGTCTTACCGGCGACGAGCGAGCCTTTGGCCTCCGAGAGCTGCACCAAGTACGGCCAGTTCAGGGCGAACGGCGTCTGCCCGGCCAGCCACGCGCTCTGGACGTTGGGCTCCTCCCAAGTCGACGCCGCCGAAGGTGTGATCTTGTACTTGTTGATGGCGTCGTACTCGAATTGCAGCACTGCCCTGTTCGCCGACGTGTTGATGTTGGACAGGTTCGACGCGGTGAACTGCCCACCCATGCTCTGGAAAGCGGTCACCGCGCCCTCGTACTTGGCGCCCTCGAATGCCAGGCCCATCTTGAGGGACGGGTCTACCGCCATGGCATGCTTGGCATCGGCGATGAGCTGGGAGATCGTCTTGGGCGGGGTCTTGATCAGATCGGTCCGGTAGAACAGGCCCTCGGCGTTCATGAACCACGGGATCGCGTAGATCCCGCCCTTGTACTCACCCGAGGCCATCTGCCCTGGGAAGAAGTTCGCGGTGTTCGGATGGAACTTGTTGAGCTTCAAGATCCACTTGGGTTTCGCGTACTCGGCCGGCCGGATGACGTCGACGTTGAGCACGTCCGGTGTGCTCGCTCCTGCCATGAAGGCCTGCTGCTGCTGCTCGAGCGCCACGTTCGAGCTCGATGACAGCGTCTGGATCTGCACCGTGATATTGGGGTTCGCCTTCTCGAAGGCCTTCACCGCTGCTTTCGTGGCCTGGCCCTCCAACCCCAACCCCTGGGTCGAGAACACGATCGTCTGCTTGGCGCTGAGCGGCACCTGTGCGCTCGCGCTGGGGGCAGGGCTGCTGCTCCCGCATGCAGTTGCGACCAGCCCGACGCCGACGGCAGCTACAAGCGCCGACCTCCTCTTGCTCCGCGCGGTAGGTCCTCGCGGTCGGTCGGTGATGTCGTTCGGTTGCCGACGACGGCTCCACAAGTGCATGTGCCCTCCCCCTGCCATTAGTCGGTGCCCATCTGCCAGGCACCGAGTCTTCCAAATATCAAGATGAGTTGGTCGGGTCCGTTCGACGCCCACCGTCGTAGGACCGGTTTACGGTTCACCTAACTCCTAGGAGCAGAGCTCCCTCATGGACCGAGCGGCGCAACCGCCGATCGGAGTCATCGCCACCCGAGGTGCCCAGACCCGCAGGCCAAGGACACATCGACCACCCGCACCCCGCTCCGGACCCCGCTCTGGACAGAGTGCCCGGCGAGCAGCCTGGCGCTCCCGGAGCACACCTCGCTGCGGTAACAGACCCCGACGAGGTCGTCGTCGGTAGGCCACGGGCATGCACCTGCTGCGGGGCGGACCTCTCCGTCAAACTCTTGAACAACTACGCAGGATCCGAGCGGCGCATGGCCAAGCACTACCGAAAGATCTCGGGATCGTCTCGTGCAGTCCACGGTCCCGCGCGACTGGCCAAGGCTCGCTCCTCCATCTCGACGGCGTCCAAGCACGGCGTCGGCGCGCTCGTCGTACTGACCCCACCGTTCGCCCGAGAGCCGTGGATGCCTACGGCACCGACGCGCGGCTGAGCTCACACCACCTCTCATCTGGATCCCTGCTGTCGCGTCACGCCTGGCCAAGGGCTACGTCGTCGTGCAGCTGCATGGATACCCCAGGACGCCAGTCGATGCGCAAGGACACGCGCACCAGCCTTCGCGACAAACCTCATGACCCACCCCGTCGTAAGTGACAGATGCTCGCACCCTGCTCAGCACCGCGGCAGCAAATTTTTTGGTCACGATACACCTCCTGACCATCGATGTCCACGACTATCGGGCCTGGCCCATGCAGCCCTCGGCGCTACTTCGGGGTCGCGGAGGTCTCCGAAGCGCTGGCGAGCAAGCTCGGGGGTTCTCCCAGCCGTCCAGGTCGTCGGCGTCGGCGTCGGCGGCGGGCACCGGCACGCCTGGGCATCCCCCAGCCGTGCCGTCGGTGGTGCTAACACTCAGGGACGGGACCGGACCCGCCGATGGTATTGACAGAGAAAGGGGGCCGGCCATGACACTCGGGGAACACTGCGACGAGATCGTGCGGCTCATCGACGAGACGCTCGGCACCCTCGGTGCGCTGCACCACCCGCTCCCGAGCACCCTGCCCGTCGCTGCGGGCGGCGCACCGGGGATGCGCGACACGGTGTCCGGCACGCCGGCCGGTGCTGACCTCGGGGAGCCGACTGGTGCTGACCTCGGGCTTCCGACCCGTGCCGGCATGTCCGCTGGGGCCTGAGGCGCCTACCCGCTGGGGCCTGAGGCGCCTACCCGCTGGGGCCTGAGGCGCCTACCCGCTGGGGCCTGAGGCGCCTACCCGCTGGGGCCTGAGGCGCCTACCCGCTGGGGCCCGAGGCGCCTACCCGCTGGGGCCCGAGGCGCCTACCCGCTGGGGCCCGAGCCGCCTGCCCGCTGGGGCCCGAGCCGCCTGCGGGCCGCGCCCGAAAGAGCAGTACCGTGAGTGGGGTGGCACGGATGACGACGCCCGACCACCTGCCGGTGGCTCCCTGCTCGGCGCCGCCGCCCGACGCGGTGGCTGCAGCTGGTCCGACCCCCCCGGCGCGACCGGCGCCAGCAGGTGAAGCGCTGCCGGGACCGGACCAGACCGGGGCTCCAGCTGGTGACGACGCGATAGCTGCAGTCCTCGATCTGTTCCGGGCACGAGGTGGCCGGGTCACCGAGTCACGTCGGCTGCTGCTGCACTGCCTGTTCGAACGGCAAGGCCACCGCACCGCCGACGAGCTGGTCGCCCAAGTCAACGCGTTGGATCCAGCGGTGCATCGTTCCACCGTCTACCGCAATTTGGACGAGCTCGAACAGCTCGGTGTCGTCGAGCACGTCCATCTCGGCCACGGCCCCGCCACCTACCACCTGCGTGAAGATCGTCACGGGCACCTGGTCTGCGAGCGCTGCGGCCAGTCGATCGCAGTGCCAGAAGCGCTCTTCGACAATCTCGAGCAAGCAGTGCTGCGTCGCTACGGGTTCCTCCTGCAGCCACGCCACTTCGCCGTGCAGGGAACCTGCGCGAGCTGCGCAGCATCCGACACGACCGATCCCACCACCACCACCTAGCACCGCTCGGGTACGTGTCGCCGGCCAGATCCGTCCTCGGGCGGGTCGGCGGTCACAGATCGACCTGTCACCGCCGAGCACGAAGACCGAGTCCACCCGCTGATGGACCGGTCAGACCCGGGCCATGTTGGCGAACCGGGTGTAGTGGTCGACGAACGCCAGCTGCACGTGGCCCACGGGGCCGTTGCGGTGCTTGGCAATGATCACCTCGGCGGTGCCCCGATCGGGAGAGTCGGGGTTGTAGACCTCGTCACGGTAGATGAAGAGGACCACGTCGGCGTCTTGCTCGATGGAGCCCGACTCGCGGAGGTCCGCCAGCACCGGACGCTTGTCTTGTCGCATCTCCAGGTTCCTCGACAGCTGCGAGAGGGCGACCACAGGAACGTTCAGCTCTCGGGCCAGGATCTTCATACCCCGGCTGATCTCCGACACCTCCACCTGCCGGCTCTCTGCCCGGTTCCTTCCGGTCATCAGCTGCAAGTAGTCCACCACCACCAAGCCCAGACCCTCACGGGCCATGAGGCGCCGGGCCTTGGCCCGGATGTCCATGACCGTGACGTTCGGGTTGTCGTCGATGAAGATGGGAGCGTCCCCGAGCCGCCCGATGGCGTCGGAGATCTTCGGCCAATCGCTCTCGAGGAGACGGCCGTTTCGCATCCGGGTGGCATCGACACGGGCCTCGGAGCACAAGAGGCGCTGCGTCAGCTCCAGGTGGCTCATCTCCAGGGAGAACAGCAGCACCGGCTTGCGCATGGTCATGGCTGCGTGGTTCACGATGCCCAGGGCGAAGCTGGTCTTGCCCATGGCGGGTCGGGCTCCCACGACCACCAGGTTCGAGGGCTGCAGACCGGCCAACCGTTCGTCGAGATCGGCGTAGCCCGTCGGGACGCCGGTGATCGACTCGTCACGCTCGTAGAGGTGCTCGAGGTGGTCGAGGCTCTGCGCCAGCAGGTCCCGCAGCGGTGCCAGGGTGTCCACCACGCGCCGCTGGGCGACCTCGAACACCAAGGTCTCCGCCCGGTCCACCGCTTCAGCGACGTCCTCGGGCACGCTGTAGCCGAGCTCGGCGATCTCTCCGGCCACAGTGACCAGTCGGCGCAGCAGCGCATGCTCTTCGACGATCCGGGCGTAGTGCCCGGCGTTCGCCGTGGACGGGGTGTTCACTTGGAGCGACAGCAGCAACGACGGGTCGCCTATCGCCTCGATCGCCCCGGAGCGCCGCAGCTCGTCGGCCACGGTCACCGGGTCGGCAGGCTCGCCCCGGGTGTACAAGGCGGTGACCGCGGCGAACACGTGGGCATGGGCCGGCTTGTAGAAGTCGTCGGCCGTGCAGCACTCGAGCGCGGCGGCAATGGCGTCACGCGACAGGAGCATCGCGCCGAGCACCGACTCCTCTGCTTCGAGGTTGTGCGGAGGCACACGGCCACCGCCGACGGCGGCAGACAGCACGGGACGAGAACGGGAGGCTTCGAGCGCGCGAGGCATGGTCCTCTTACCCTGACCGGTCCAGCCTGCGGAACGCTAGAGGTGAAACCTGGGGATTTCGGGCCAGAACGCGGGGGAAATCCCTGTGGACAACGCGAGGTACCCGGTGGCGGGGGTGATGCGGCCCTCCTGGCACGACACCGACGAGCTCCCGCGGCCAGCGAACCGGCTGGTCGATCCGCCGCCGGTGGCGCTGACGGCGACCGTGGCGCTGACGGCGACCGTGGGGCTCGACGACCCGTCGGCTCCGGCTCTGATCCGCACGCTGCGCAGGCATCGCCCCCATGGTGCCAGGGGGGTGTGACGGCACTCAGCCGGCGGCCACGACCTCGATGGTCATGTGGGCCTCGACCTGGTGGTGCAGCCGGACGGACACGCTGTGCACGCCGACGGTCTTGAGCGGATCGGGCAAGTTGATCCGCCGCCGGTCGAGGGTCACGCCTACCTGCTCCGCGGCTGCTGCCGCCAGGTCAGCCGCCGTCACCGAGCCGAACAGGCGCCCGCCGCTGCCGGCACGAGCCGGGATCCGAAGTGTCGCCCCGGTCAGCACGCGGGCGACGGTCTCGGCCGCCTCGCGGCTGGCCTGCTCGCGCAGGTCACGCGCGCGGCGCATGGACGCCGCCTGCGCCTCGATGCCCGGATCGGCGGTGACAGCCTGACGGCCGGGGAACAGGTAGTTCCGAGCGAACCCCTTCGACACCTCGACGATGTCTCCACGCTTGCCCAGCCGATCGACGTCCTGCCGGAGCAGCACCCGCATCAGGCCTCCACCTCCTCGACCGGCACCATGTCGTCACCGTAGGCGTCCACAGCAGCTGCCGGCACGCCACGTGGGGCTCCACGACCACCACCTTCGCGGCCAGCACCTTCCTCCCCAGGCCCGCCTCGTCCACGACCGCCACGGCCACGGCCGGCGGACCGCTCGGTGACCATCCGCTGGGTATAGGGGAGCAACGCCAGCTCCCGTGCGGTCTTTATGGCAATAGCCACGTCCCGCTGGTGCTGGGTGCAATTGCCGCTGACCCGGCGGGCACGGATCTTCCCCCGGTCACTCATGTACTTGCGCAGCAGCCCGGTGTCCTTGTAGTCGACCCACTCCACCTTGTCGCGACAGAGCGCGCAAGGCTTCTTCTTCGTGCGGCGAGCGGCGTCCTTGACGTTTCGCCGATTGCTGTTCCCCGTGCTGCGGTCGGTGTTCCTGGCCATGGTCAGAAAGGCTCCTCGTCGTACCCGTAGCCGCCGCCGGCAGCTGCCGGGGTGGCCGGCCGCTCCGCTGGTGGTGGACCGGCGCTGCGGCCGGCGCCGTCACCGGGACTGCGTCGCTCGTTCTTCGTGACCTGGGCGGTGGCCCAGCGAAGGCTGGGGCCGATCTCGTCGGCTACCACCTCGATCTTCGATCGCTTGTCCCCCTCGGCGGTCTCCCACGAGCGCTGCTCGAGACGACCGGTCACGATGACCCGCGAACCGCGCGCCAGGCTCTCCGCCGCGTTCTCGGCCATCTCCCGCCAGCAGACGACGTCGAAGAACGAGACGGCCTCTTCCCACTCCTGGGTCTGGCGGTTCTGCCACCTGCGGTTGACGGCCAGCCCGAACGAGGTGGTGGCCTGACCGGTCGGGGTGAAGCGGAGCTCGGGGTCACGGGTCACGTTGCCCACCAGGACGACGGTGTTTCCATTGGACACGGCTTCTCCTCCTTCGCCGGCTCAGCTGGCCGGTGCCGAAGCAGCCGGAGCACGACCCGGTGACGGCCGACGGCGGCCGACGGCGATGTCGGGGACACGCACCAGCTTGTGGCGCAGGACCTCGTCCGCGAGGAGCAGGACCCGGTCCATCTCGTCCGCGCCCGACGGCTCGGCCGCCAACTCGACCAGCACGTAGTACCCCTCGCGCTTGTGGCGTATCTCATAGGCGAGCGGACGCTTCCCCCAGCGCTCGACCCTGCCGGGCTGGCCGCCGTGACTGCGAAGCACCTCGAGCGCCCGGTCGAGCACGGCGTTCACCGCGGTGTCCTCGGCATCGGGGTCGAATATGACGATCGTTTCGTAAGGCCGCATGGGCGGGCACGCCTCCCTCCGGACCCGGGCCGACGATCGGCGCGGGGCTCCGCCAAGCGGAGCAGGGGCTCTCTCAGGGTCACCGGACCGTGACCGGCGACCATGCTAGCCGACCGGTGACGGGGGCCTGCCGTCGTGGGCAGCACCTCCGTCTCCGGCGCGAGCCGACCGTGCCGGCCGGGGCCCCCTGCAGCCGGTGCGGCGTCGCAGGGGCCGCTCGGAAGGGGCCGCTCGGAAGGGGGACGTGGCCGGGACCCCGCCTGCAGCCGGTGCGGCGTCGAAGCAGGCGCCTGTCAAGGCGATGTGGCGATCCTCGTGCTCGCATGGTACGTCTCTGCATCGGAGGGGAACGATCCCGAGCGGACATCTGCGGCCCAGGCGCTCACGGCACGGGCCGCGACGTCGTGCAGGTTGGCGTACTGCCGGACGAATTTCGCGACCGGGACCTGCCCGAAGCCGAGCAGATCGTGGAAGACGAGCACCTGGCCGTCGGTGTGGGCTCCAGCGCCGATCCCGATGACCGGGACCTCCAGCGCGTCGCACAGCGCCGCGCCGACCACGTCGGGCACGCCTTCCACCACCACCGCGAAGCAGCCCGCACGCTGGAGGGCCAGGCCGTCGGCCACCAGCGCGGCGGCCGCCTCGTCCTCGCGGGCCTGGACCCGGTAGCCACCCATGACATGGACCGACTGGGGAGTCAGCCCCAGATGGCCCATGACCGGGATCTCGGCTGCCAACAGGGCATGCACCACCGGCACCCGCACAGCTCCACCCTCGATCTTCACTGCCTCGGCGCCGGCGCGCACGAGCTCGGCGGCGTTGCGCACGGCGTCGGCCTCTCCGAGGTGGTAGCTGAGCCACGGCATGTCCACGACCACCAGGGCACGGGGCCGGGCCCTGGCGACCGCCCCGGCATGGTGGGCCAGGACGTGCACGTCGACCTGCAAGGTGTCGGGATGCCCGAGCACGGCGTTGGCGACCGAGTCTCCCACCAGCAGGATCTCGGCTCCGCCGGCGTCGGCCGCCGCTGCGCTTGGCGTGTCGTAGGCGGTGAGCATCACGATCGGCTCGCTGCCTCTCCGGCGCTTGCGGGCGCGCACCGAGGGGACGGTGATCTTCTCCGGCATGTTCGCCCTCCTCGCCGTCCAGCGCCTCGGGCTGCCGGCGGCATCGGGACCAGGTCTTCGCAGCCTACCATCGCGCCGTCAATCGCACCCTGGGAGACGCCCGTGCTCGCGCTCATCACCTTGATGCTCGGAAAGGTCACCCGGTCGCAGATCGTGACCGTCCTCATCCTCGGCGTCGTCGCCGTGGTCGTCGGCGGAGTTGCCTTCGCCCTCGTCGAGCACGTCGACATCGGCACCGGGCTGTACTGGGCGGTGACCACGGCCACCACCGTCGGCTACGGCGACGTAGTACCCCACAATGCCGCCGGCCGCATCGTGGCCGTGGCGGTCATGCTGACGGCCATTCCCCTCTTCGGCGGGGCCTTCGCCCTGCTGGCCGCGGCAGCAACCGCTGCTCGTCTCGACAAGTATCTACACATGGAGCACCACCTGCCCGCCGGCCACTTCGTCGTCCTGCTCGGCATGCATCCCACCGTGCCGTTGGTGGCCCGCCAGCTCCACGCAGCCGGCATCCCGGTGGTCGTGGCAGCAGATGTCGAGAAAGGGGTCCTGCCGTCGTTCGTGCACCACGTACCTGGACCACCTACCGACGAGAAGACCGTGCGAGCCACAGAGCCGGCCCGGGCCCGAGCCGTCCTCCTGGTCGCGCCCGACGACAGCGAGATGCTGGTCACCGCGGTGCTCTTGCGCCACGTGGCGCCGGACGTACCGGCGGTGGCGGTAGCCCAGTCCTCGATGGTCGCGCACGCGCTCACCGACCTCGGCGTCGGGCGGACCATCTCGACCGAGGAGCTGTTGGGCCAGACCCTGGCCAAGAGCCTCGAGGCACCTCACGCCGCCGACGTCCTGCTGCGGATGCTCGACGGCGAGGGGTACCGCATGGAGGAGGTGGCGGTGGCCGAGGAGATGATCGGCTCCACCTTGCGGGCGGTGCGCGACAAGGTCGACGGCCTGCTGCTGGGCATCGTGCGCGACGGCAAGGTGACCCTCGGCGTGCGTGAGAACCCCGTCCTCCAAGATGGCGACCACCTGGTGCGCTTGGCCGCCGAGTAGCGGGGCAGGCCGGGGAGGAGGCCTCGCAGAGCGCTCCGCACGGGCCTCGCTGGCGTTCAGCCGGCGGCTCCCGCCCCGGCGGCGCCGTCGGTCCGGCCCTCGGTCTCGCGGCGTGCCCACGCCACCCAGCGGGCCCGGTACGAGGTGGCCGGGTAGCTCAGCACCACGGTGACGAAGAGGAAGAAGGTGACGATGTGGACGCCGGTGCAGTACTCGCAGATGTTCCCGATGAGGAACAGCTCGGCGACCACGAGGTAGACCACCATGCCGATGCCGCAGACGAGCAGGGCCAGGCGCAGCCGGACCAGGCGGATGTCGGGTACCCGCCATACTGCGGGCAGGTTCAGCGCCGTCATGACCACGTAGTACCCCAGCCCCAAGATCGCCACCGGCACCCCGAAGACCGTCGACCACTTGCTGGTGGTGACCGCCTGGCAGTTGATCAGGCCCGAGGTCGAGCAGACCAGCGCGCCCGGGTTGAAGTGGGTGTAGGTCAGGTAGGCCGAGTCGGCCAGGCCGAGGACGCACAGGGCGAAGGCCAGCCACGGGACCCACCTGGCCGGGCCCGGCGGTGCCGAGCCGGCATCGGCACGCTCCGCGGCGCCGCTGGAGCGGTCTTCCACGGTGGCGAGAGGCGACGGCTGGGACCGCTGCCCGACGCTGCGCCGACGAGCCGCCTCGGCCCGTACCGCCTCGGCACGAGCCAGCGCTGCGGGGTGTCGCTTGCCGCTCATGGCTGCTCCGTTCGTCTCCCTGTCTCGGGGCCTCGACTCCCTGTTCTCGGGGCCTCGACCAGCCCACCATCGCTGACGGTGCCCGCCTCTTGCCGGCGCTGTCCGGGCAGGCGCCCGGGCAGTCGACGGGCTTGCCCCGGGGATCTGCGGCCCACCCGATCGCCGTCGCCGGCCGCTCGGCTGCCGACAGTGGTGGACCGCTCAGCTGATGCCCATGATCAGCTGATGCCCATGATCAGCTGATGCCCATGGCCTTTGCTGCCTTGGCCACCCCGGCGTTCGAGCAGACCGCGCCGGGATGGTTGCCGTCGAGCGCGCACACACTGGCGATGAGGTCGTTCCCCAAGCCCACGATGGCCTGGGTCATGGGCAGCTTGGCATCGGTCAGCTCGCTGGCCACCTGGGCCTGGGTCTTGCCGTCGAGGAGCTGGGGGTTTATGGGGGCGCTGGTGATCAGGTACTTGTTGCCGACATCGACGAACGGCACGCCCTGTGTGCCGTTGACCGTGTCGTACTTGTCGTAGGCATGGCTCTCGGCTTTGGTGAGGGGAGTCAGGATCCCGTGGGTGTTCACCCCGTGCGTGTCCTGGCCAAGGTACTCCACCGGCACGAAATTGACGTACGGGCTGGTGTAGTGGGCGTGGACGAAGGTGAACGTCGGTGTGGCCGGGTACACGTCCCACGGCGACGACGTCGTCTCCTCCAGCCCGGAGAAGGTCCCGAACTTCGAGAATGCCATGAGCAGCGCCCAGCGAGTCGCCGCGCAGTACGGGCAGAACTCGCCGCCGATGTACATCGCGGCCGGCAGCAGGCTCGACCCCAACTTCAGCGGCGGCTGCCCGGTCTTCACCGACGGTGCGGTCAGCACGTTGGAGCCGCCGGATCCCACCGCGTCCTGCACCGAGGCGGGCACATGCTCGACTTCGCTCACCACCTGGGCCGACGCCGGGGTGTCCACCGGTGCCTTCAGCCCGTTCGCCCCGGTCGACGACGAGCTGCCCCCGGTCAGCTTGACACCGACGATGACCACGACCACCACCACCACCAGGGCCACCGCCCCCACGGCGATGGTCGACGGCGAGAGGCCGCCGCGCTTGGGCGGACGCGCCGACACCGGCCGGCCCGACGGCGGGCGCGGCGGGCGTCCTCCCCCGGTCCCTGGCGGGCGCGCGCCGCGTGCAGCGGATGCCGGTTGGCGACCGCCGGCGGGCTGCGCCCGCTGGTTGGGGCGACCGCCACCCTGGCCGCCGGAGGGGTTGCGGCTCCGGCCCCCGTTGCTCTGTGCTGCGCTCACTACGACTCCACTCTTCTGCTGTCCGTGGTCCGGCTGTCGGTGGTCCCGCTGTGCGGGATCCCGGTGAAGGTGATCCTGGTGCCAGCTGCAGCCCTGCTGCCGGTGATCGCCGCCCTCGAGCACCACGCGGCCAGCGGTGCCGCCAGCGCCCTCGAGCACTCCATGTTGCCCTACTTTTGCTCGCCTGGGGGATCGCTGGCAGGCGGCTGCGAGGTGGCGGCACGGCTCTTCGCCGTCGACGTCACCTCCGCCTGGGGCTGGCTGGCAGCCGATGCCCGGCGGGCCTGGCCCCCGCCTGAGAACATCCTGACCAAGTGGTTCCACCCGCAGCCCGGGCACACCTCCACCACGTAGCAGACCACCGGTTCCCGCCGGCGGCACAGGCGGTCCAGCTCCGCGGCGGTAGTCGGGCACCGTCCCTGGGGTGGCAGCCGAGCCCCGAACACGTAGGCGACGTGGACCACCTCCACCTCGTCGCAGATAGGGCATGTCTCGCCGAGCGACCGTCCCACGTTTCGCGCTGCTCGGAGCAGCTCCGGGTGGGCATCGCACACGTCGAGGCGCGACAGCCTGCCGCGCTGCACCTCTCGCACGACGGCGTTGCGAGCCAGGCGGTACTCCACCCGGCCTCCACTGCCACTGGTGGCAACACCGCGGACGGCCGAGGGACCGAAATGCATCGGGTCCAGGGTAGCGCCGCGCGACCCGGTCGTGGTCGGCGAGGGCTGTCTCCGACACACCGGTCGCCCGAACCGGCGCTCGGGCCGTCCGAGCGGTCCCAGCCGTTCCAGCAGGCGAGCCGGCCGCGCCGTCCCAACCGTCCCAGCCGTTCCAGCAGGCGAGCCGCCCGCGCCGTCCGAGCGGTCCCAGCCGTCCCAGCAGGCGAGCCGGCCGCGCCGTCCCAACCGTCCCAGCCGTCCCAGCCGTTCCAGCAGGCGAGCCGCCCCAGCCGCTGAGCCTCGCGAAGCGCTCCTGGAGCGCTCACGCCGTGCCCTGTTTCCGGGCCCACCTGCGTCGACATCCCTCGTTTGCCAATCTGGCGATGTATCGGTACGATAGGTGACAGCGATGTATCGACTCTCTCTTCTTTCTTCGGGCCGCGTGTCCTGATGCTCGAGCTGGCCATCCTCGGGGTGCTCGAGGAGCACGAGCTGCACGGGTACGAGATCCGCCGCCGCCTGCGCGAGGAGGTCGGCGTGTTCGCCAACGTCTCCTTCGGCTCGTTGTACCCGGCCCTCTCACGCTTGGAGCGCTCGGGGGCGCTCGTAGCTGCCGACGGCGAACGCCGCGACAGCCCGGTCCCCATGACCGGCTCGCTGTCAGGTGAGCGCGCAGCGCTGCGAGCACGCCGGGCGGTGACCGGCCGGGGACGCCGCAACCGCAAGGTGTACCGGGTCACCGACGAGGGTCGGCGCCAGTTCGCCGCGCTGCTGGCAGCCGAACCGCAGGCGGGAGAAGACGCTCGGGGCTTCGGCCTGCGTCTGGCGTTCGCACGGTACCTCCCGCCACCGGCCCGCCTTCGCCTGCTCGAGCGTCGCCGGGCCCAGCTCCTCGATCGCTTGGCCGCAGTGCAGCGATCGGTGGCCGCCGCGCAGCTCGACCGCTATGCCCGATGCCTGATCGAGCACGCCGCGGACTCCACGGCGCGCGACATCGCCTGGCTCGACCAGCTGATCGAGTCCGAACGTCTCCGCACCACTGCCGCAGAGCAGATCGACCCTTCGAGGGCCAGCATCACGGTCCCGGCACTTCTCGACCAGCCAGCGCCCGGCGCCGGCACCGACCTGGCCGTTCCGGCGGCCACCGCGAAAGGACAGAGCACATGAGCAGCATCCGGGTGGCCATCGCCGGCGTAGGGAACTGCGCCAGCTCACTCGTCCAGGGGATCGGCTACTACCGCGACGCACCGGTCGACGAGATGGTCCCCGGTCTGATGCACGTCGAGCTCGGCGGATATCACGTCCGCGACCTGCAGGTAGTGGCCGCGTTCGACGTGGACGCCACGAAGGTCGGCATCGACCTGGGCAAAGCCATCTTCGCCGGCCACAACAACACGATCCGTTTTGCCAACGTCGGCCATCTCGACGTCACGGTGCAACGCGGTCCCACTCTCGACGGGCTCGGCACGTTCTACCGCGACGTGGTGGAAGAGTCACCAGCCGAACCGGTCGACGTGGCCGCAGTCCTCGCCGAGCGGCATGTGGACGTGCTGGTGAGCTACCTCCCGGTCGGCTCGGAAGAAGCCCAGCGGAGCTACGCCCGGGCTTGTCTGGAAGCGAAGGTGGCTTTCGTCAACGCCATCCCGGTCTTCATCGCCAGCGACCCCGAGTGGGCCCGGCGCTTTCGCGATGCGGGGGTCCCCATCGTCGGTGACGACATCAAGAGCCAGGTGGGCTCCACCATCATCCACCGCATTCTCACCCGGCTGTTCGAGGACCGTGGTGTCGCCCTGGACCACACCTACCAGCTGAACTTCGGCGGCAACATGGACTTCCGCAACATGCTCGAGCGCGACCGCCTTCGCTCCAAGAAGATCTCGAAGACCCAGGCGGTCACCAGCCAGATCGAGCACACCGTGCTCGATGCCGACGACATCCATATCGGCCCCTCTGACCACGTCCCCTGGTTGGCCGACCGAAAATGGGCTTATGTCCGCATGGAGGGGCGGAACTTCGGTGACGTGCCGCTGAACGTCGAGCTGAAGCTCGAGGTGTGGGACTCCCCGAACTCCGCGGGTGTCATCATCGATGCCGTTCGCTGTGCCAAGCTGGCGCTCGACCGGCACATCGGAGGCCCGTTGGTCGGCCCGTCGGCCTACTTCATGAAGTCGCCGCCGGTGCAGTTCCACGACGACGAAGCCCATGCGCTCGTCGAGGCATTCGCCGCCGGCGACCCCGGACCCCTCTGGCCGGCCGACTGAACGAGGACGTCCTCGGCACGCCTCACCTCGATCGGGCTCGACACCCTGTCGCGCATTGGCCCGGGGCAGGGCGAGTCGTAGGAAAAGATCAGGTCACCACCGGCGCGAACCGTACTGCGCGACAGCCTGTCGAGCTCTGGGAAGCCGGCCGACCCAACGAGAACGTCCTCAGCACGCCTCGCCGGCTCGGCCGGTGCCGAGCGGCGGGACGCCGGCACCTGATCGAACCAGGAGCGCTTCGAGCGCCTGCTGGTGTCGAGCTGCCCGCGAGGTGATCGCAGCGCCAAGAGCGAGGTCGGTCGGGTCGTGGCTAGCTGGGTCGTGGGTAGCTGGGTCGTGGGTACCCGGTGGCTGGCCGCTTCCGTACGCCAATACGTCGCGTGCCGCCAGATAGTCCTGCACCATGGCCTCGACAGTGAGCCAGGCGTGGCGGGTGTCGGCCAGGACACCGCGTAGCACCGGGACCAGTGGCGCCTCGGACGGGGTGCACCACCACAGCCTCCGTGCGTACTCGGTAGCCAAGCGGGGGAGAACCACGCGTCCGAGGCCGACCAGCCGCGCCACCGTGGCCCACAGCTCCGCTGCGCTCGGCGTGTCGCCAGCGCCGTCGAGACGACGCTGCTGGGTCTCCGGTAGAGCGCCGCTGCCCGGTGGCGCCCCGGGATCTCCGGGCCGGCTGCCCGGTGCCGAGCCACCGGTCCCAGACCGACCGCCGGCCGCCGGAACGCGGGGATCTCCCGGCGAACTGCCGGCGGCGGAGGCACCAGGTTCCACCGTGGTGGCCAGCTGGTCCAGCAGGTTGCTCCAGCCCGGCGACGGCGCCCCCAAGGCCGCCGCGTCGATGCCGGCCAGGACGGGAAGCCGCGCGGCGAACTGCTCGGCATGGGTGGCGTGCTGGATCGACAGCACGGAGAAGAGCGTGGCCGGGCCAGGCTGCGCTTCGAACGCCGACCAGCCGCCGAGCACTTCGAACAGCCGGTGCTCGACCCACCGGTAGGCGCCGACCTGGCGAGCCAGCGCCACCAGTCCGGAGCCACCGGGGGCCACGCCACCTGCTGGGGAGCGCCATCGCCCGCCGATGTCCCCTGGAAGCGACCCGTCCACCACCCACAACGGGCGCCCCGGGGGGACAGCGGCCTCGGGCATGTCCGACGCGCTGGTCACCTCGCTGTGCCAGTCGGGTCGGCGAGATGCTCGCGGAAGCGGTGCGTGATGGGCATCCGACGATCTTTGCCGAACGCGCGAGGGGTGATCCGGATGCCGATCGGCGACTGGCGCCGCTTGTACTCGGCCGCGTCGACCAGCTGTACCACCCGGGAGACGATCGCTGGGTCCATTCCCTCGCCGATCAGCTCCGCCATGGGGGCGTCGTCCTCCACCACCGCAGCGAGGACCGGGTCGAGCACGTCGTAGGGAGGCAGGCTCTGGTCGTCTCGCTGGTCTGGGCGCAGCTCGGCGGAGGGTGGCTTCTCCAGCACGGCCAGCGGCACCAGATCGGTGCCCGCCAGCAGGTTCCGGTACCGGCAGAGCCGGTACACCAGCGTCTTCGGGACGTCCTTGATCACGGCGAACCCACCCGCGCTGTCACCGTACAAGGTGGAGTAGCCGGTGGCCAGCTCGCTCTTGTTCCCCGTGGTGAGCACGATCCACCCTCGGGCGTTCGACACCGCCATGAGGAGCACACCTCGCAGACGGGACTGGAGGTTCTCGTCGGTGACCCCGGTGAGCGCCACGTCGATGGCCCCGAGCATGCCGGCGAAAGCGAGGTGCGCCGGTTCGATGGGCACGACCTCGAGACCCACCCCAAGCGCCTCGGCCAGCACGCGGGCGTCGGACAGCGACCCCTTGCTCGAGTACCTCGACGGCATGGCCAGACCGTGGACTCGGCGCGGGCCGAGGGCATCCACCGCCACCGCCGCCACGAGGGAGGAGTCGATGCCGCCGGACAAACCGATGACGGCTTCGGAGAAGCCGTTCTTGGTGAGATAGTCGCGCGTGCCGAGGACCAGGGCGGCGTACACCTCGGCTTCCACGGCGAGATCCGGCCACGGGATCTCCGCGTGTCCAGACAGCGGGCCGGCGAGGCAGGCGGTCGGCCAGCGCGGCGCGCGAACAGCGCCTCGAGCCGGCTCGCACCGTGCAGCCCCCGATCGAGGATCTGCTGCCGCTGTGGCGAGCGCGTGGTCGTGGTGGGAGCCGGCGCCGGTGTCCTGGCTCGATGCCCCGGCGGGCACCGGCTCGCCAATGCCCGGCCCAGCACTGCGACCTCGATCGGACAGCGCAGCTGTGCCCTGACCGGGCGTCACCTCCACCACGGGCAGAGCCGTCACCTCCACGCGAGGCAACGGCGTCACCTCCACCACGGGCAGAGGCGTCGAGCACCGGCGGCGGCTCGGCGCCGCCAGCGGGACGTCCACGAGCACCAGCTCTTCGGTGAACCTCCCGGCGGCGGCCACCACCTGGCCCGAACCGTCGACCACCATGGAGCCTCCGTCGAACACCAGCTCGTCCTGGCCGCCGACCTGGTTCACGTAGACGATCGGGCAGCCTGCTTCCACCGCCCGGTCCCGGAGGACCTGGCGCCGCTGCGCATAGCGGCCGATGGAGAACGGCGAGGCATTGACGTTCACGATCACCTGAGCGCCACCACGACCCAGGACAGGGACCGGGCCGTCGGCGAACCACAGGTCCTCGCAGATGGACACCCCGACCCGCACACCGTGCACGCCGTACACCGACAACGCCTCGTCGCCAGGGCCGAACCAGCGAGCCTCGTCGAAGACGCCGTAGTTGGGCAGGAGACGCTTATGATAGACAGCCCGGACCCGCCCGCCGCTGCACACGGCTACCGCGTTGCGCAGCCGCCGTGGTCCTCCTTCGAGGATCGCCCGGCGGGCCGAACGCCCGACGTGTGGACCGGCCTCGCCGACCACGTCGACGAAGCCGACGAGCACCGCGCACGTGCCCGAGCGGGCAGCGACCTGCTCCACGCCATCGAGGTTGGCCGCCACCAGCCCCGGCTTCATCAGCAGATCCTCGGGTGGGTAGCCGGTGACCGCCAGCTCGGGTCCAGCCAGCAGCGATGCCCCCGCAGCTTCGGCACCGGCCAGGGCATCGACGATCGCAGCCACGTTCCCCCCGACATCGCCGACCACGGTGTTGGCCTGGTGCAGGGCCACCCGAATCGACATCCTGGCGTCGGTCGATGCCGCGAAGGCCATGGCGGAAGCCTAGGCGGCCCGCCCGGCGCCACGGCCGCCGCCAGCCCGACTCGACGGCAGCGGCGATGGCCCGGTGCAGGGCCACGGCCACCATGTCGGCCCGCTGCACGGCGACGGCCACCATGTCGGCCCGCTGCAGGGCCACGGCCACGGCCACGGCCACGGCCACGGCCACGGCCACGGCCACGGCCACGGCCACGGCCACGGCCACGGCGAAGCGTCGAGCACGCGCCGTCACCCGCCGGCCACCGACAGCCGGCAGCCCCGCTCCCGACGCGCCCAGGTGACCAGCACGGTGTGGTCCTGGCAAGCTGGGAAGGTGCGCGCCGGCCTTCCTGTCCCGCTGTTCCAGCTGGCGCAGCGCAGCGCCGCCGCCGAGCGGGTCGAGGTGGTCCTGACCCAGCTCGTGGAGCGTGATCGGGAGGTCGTGGGTCGCCTTGCTGCCGGTAGCGATCCCTCGGAGCTGGCCGTGGCCGTCGCGGCCGTCGCCGGCGCCAGTGACGCCTTGGGCCGGCTGCTGGTGGCCGACCCTGGAGCCCTGGAGGTCCTGGAGCACCTGGAGCGCCCAGTGCCAGTGACCGGAGACCCCGACGACACCGAGGTGAGCCGCCTGGCCCGGGCGAAGCAGCTCGAGCTGCTGCGGATCGCCGCACGCGACCTGCTCGGGCTGGCGGACCTCGAGACCGTGGGAATCGAGCTGGCACGCTTGGCCGACGCCGTCTTGAACGGCGCAGTGGCGATCGCCGGAGGCGCCGGCCCGAGGGGCGACGCGCTGGCCGTGGTGGCCATGGGAAAGCTCGGGGGGCGGGAGCTGAACTACGCCAGCGACATCGACGTGGTCTTCGTCGGCGCTGACGGCTCCGACGAAGCGGTGGCTCGCCGGCTGCTGGCTGTGGCCGGTCGCTGCTTCCGGGTCGACGCGGATCTCCGCCCCGAGGGCCGTTCCGGGCCTTTGGTGCGGACGCTGGAAGGGTACCGAGCGTACTGGGAGCGCTGGGCCCAGCCGTGGGAGCGCCAAGCTCTGCTCAAGGCTCGGCCGTCGGCCGGCGACTCGGCCCTCGGGCACCGGTTCGCCGAAGGCGCCGCCGAAGCCGTCTGGGGACGGCCGTTCAGCGCCGAGGAGCTGGCCCAGGTGCGAGCGATGAAGTCCCGAACCGAGCTCACAGCACGGCGCGTCCGCCAGCGACGCCAAGTTCGCCGCGGCCCGGACTTGAAGCGTGAAGCCGGAGGGATCCGAGACGTCGAGTTCGCGGTCCAGCTGCTCCAGCTGGTCCACGGGCGCCTCGACCCGGGCATCCGAGCGCCCGGCACCTTGGTGGCCCTGGCCCAGCTGGCCGAGTCCGGGTACGTGGCGGCCGACGACGCCGCGATCCTGGCCGACGGCTACCGGTTCCTGCGCACCGTCGAGCACCGGCTGCAGCTGGTCGACGAGCAGCAGGTGCACAGTGTCCCGAGCGACCCGGCGGCCTATCACCGACTCGCGCGGGTCCTGGGGTTCGTCGATTCCCCCACCATGTCAGCGGATGGCGCGTTGACAGCGACGCTGCGCGCCAAGCGACAGGCGGTGCGAAACGTCCACGAGCGGCTGTACTTCCGCCCCTTGCTCGAGGCGTTCGCCGAGCTGGAATTGGCGGCCCCGGAGGATCGGCTGGTCGACGCCTCGAAGCGGTCAGGCAAGGCTGCTGGCCCCGGTGGCGAGAGGCGCGGTGCCGGTCCACCACGACGCGACGACGGCCCACCGCGATCAGGCGCCTGCAGCACTGTCCCGCGACTCGACCACCGCACCGGGCTCGCCGGCCAGGCCCCGACGTACCGGTTGTCGCCCGAGGCGCTCCAACGGCGCCTCGACGCCTTCGGCTTTGCCGATGCGCAGCGCACCCGCCGAGCCATCGATGCCCTGGCCAGCGGGCTCACCCGGAGCTCGCAGCTGATGGCGCAGATGCTGCCCTTGGTGCTCGACTGGCTGTCACAGAGCCCGGATCCCGATCTCGGCCTCCAGCAGCTGCGTGACCTCGTCGTCGGACACCACCAGCGATCCCTGGTGCTGTCCACCTTCCGGGAGTCCCCCGAGGCTGCCCGTCGCCTGTGCCTCCTGCTCGGCACCAGCCGCCTGCTCGGTGAGGCGCTGACCCGCAGCCCCGACGTCATCGCGGAGCTCGGCGACCTGGAACTGGCCCGGGTCAGCCCGCAAGAGCTCTCCCCGCTGCGCACGACACCAGAGCAAGACCCGCTGCGCACGACACCAGAGCAAGACCCGCTGCGCACGACACCAGAGCAAGACCCGCTGCGCACGACACCAGAGCAAGACCCGCTGCGCACGGCACCCCTGCGCGTCGCCGGCGCTCCCGACTCCATCCGCGACCGGCTGGTCCGCTTCCACCGACGGCGGCTGCTGCAGATCGCGAGCCGGGACATCCTCGGCATCGACGACGTGCCCGAGACCTCCGCAGCGCTCACTGAAACCGCAGAAGCCGTGCTCGACGCGGCCATGGCCACCGCCGCGTCAGGCTCGACGTGGTGCGCGGTGGGTCTGGGCCGCTTCGCCGGGGCGGAGCTCTCCTACGCGAGCGATCTCGACCTGGTGCTCGTGTGCGGCGACGGCGAGGCCGAGCGGGCAATCGCCGGCGCCGAGTCGCTGCTCGACCTGATGCACGGTGAGGCGCAGTTCGACCAGGTCATGCGGATCGACCTGGCTCTTCGCCCCGACGGTGGCCACGGGCCTCTGGTGCGGGACATGGCCAGCTACCGCGCCTACTTCGCCCGATGGGCCCAGACCTGGGAGCGCCAAGCCATGGCCCGGGCCCGAGTCGTCGCCGGGGACCGGGCGCTCGGCCGGCGGTTCCTCGAGCTGGTCGACGAGCTGGTCTGGCAGCGACCGTGGACGGAGGGCGAGGTCGCCGAGATCCGCCGCATGAAGGCCCGGATCGAGCGCGAACGTCTGCCGACGCACGAGGATCCCCAGTTCCATCTGAAGCTGGGTCGGGGCTCGTTGGCCGACGTCGAGTGGACGGTGCAGCTGCTCCAGCTACGCCACGGCGTAGCCGAGCCGGGGACCATGGCCGCGCTCGATCGCCTCGAGGCATCTGGACTGCTCGACTCGACCGACGCCCAGCACCTCCGGGCGGCCTACCGCTTCTGCGAGCACACCCGCAATCGCTGGTACCTGGTTGGCGCGCTGGCCGGCGGCGGCACCCCTGGCGATGCCCTGCCGTCGCGCCCCGACCAGCTCGCTCGCCTGGCCAGGAGCCTCGAGACGACGCCCTCCGCGCTACGCGAGCAGTACCGGCGCGTCACCCGTCGCTCCCGGGAGGTGGTGGAGCGGCTGTTCTACGCCATGGGCCCCCTGGAGACGCGTACCGGCTCTCACCACGCCGACTCTCACCACACCGACCGACACCACGAGCCGCACCGGCCGAGCCAGGTTGACCGGCGGCTCGGGAAGCAGTAGCACTCAACCACCACGACAGCCACAGCCACAGCCACAGCCACCGCGGCGTCCGGGCTCGGAAGAGCCCGGCACCGAGCCCGACACAGGAGGAGAGCAGCCATGCGCTGGACGATGCCGAGCGACAAGGTACCCGAAGCGTGGTTCAACGCAGCCCCGCACCTTGCGGCCCCGCTCGATCCCCCCCTGCACCCGGCAACCAAGAAGCCCGTGGGGCCCGAGGACTTGGCTCCGATCTTCCCCATGGCGCTCATCGCTCAGGAGATGGCCACCGAGCCTTGGATCGACGTGCCTGGTGCGGTGCTCGACATCTTGCGCCTGTGGCGCCCGACGCCGCTCGTGCGGGCTCGGCGCCTCGAGGAGGCCCTCGACACACCGGCTCGCATCTACTACAAGGACGAGTCCGTCTCGCCGGCAGGATCGCACAAGCCCAATACCGCGGTGGCTCAGGCCTACTACAACAAGCAGGAGGGCGTGGCCCGCCTCACCACCGAGACCGGTGCCGGGCAGTGGGGCAGCGCGCTGGGGTTCGCCACCGCCTTGTTCTCGATGGAATGCAAGGTGTACATGGTGCGCGCCTCGTTCGAGCAGAAGCCCTACCGGCGGGTGATGATGCAGACCTGGGGGGCGTCGGTCGAGCCTTCGCCGGTCGACGAACCAGGCCATCCCGGCTCGCTGGGCTCGGCCATCAGCGACGCCGTGCGCGACGCTGCGAGCCGCGACGACTCGCACTACTCGCTGGGCTCGGTCCTGAACCACGTGCTGCTGCACCAGACGGTCATCGGCCTGGAAGCCAAGGAGCAGCTGCAGATGGCCGGCGAGGAGCGCCCCGACGTCGTCATCGGCTGCTGCGGTGGCGGTTCCAACTTCGGTGGCCTGGCGCTGCCCTTCCTCCCCGATCCCGAGGTGCGCCTCGTGGCGGTGGAGCCGTCGTCGTGCCCGACGTTGACCGCAGGCCGCTTCGACTACGACTTCGGCGATACCGCGGGGCTCACGCCGCTGCTGTCGATGTACACGCTCGGCCACGATTTCGTGCCACCGCCGATCCACGCCGGCGGGCTGCGCTACCACGGAGACTCCCCGATCATCAGCTCCCTGGTCCGCCATGGCCGCATGCAGGCAGTGGCCTACCCGCAAGGAAAGGTGTTCGAAGCCGCCGTGCAATTCGCTCGCACCCAGGGCACGATCCCTGCCCCGGAGACCAGCCATGCCATCAGGGCCGCCATCGACGAAGCCCTGCTCGCCAAGGAGCAAGGGCGCGAACGGGTCATCGTCTTCGGCTACTCGGGGCACGGGTTGCTCGATCTCCAGGCCTACGACGACTACCTGGGGGGCCGGCTCGACGACCAGTGACCGCCGACGCGACTACCCAGGCAGCCGGCTCCACGGGTTGCCCACAGTTGACGACCAGCCGGTCCACCGCTGCGGCGGGGGGCGAGCTCAGGGCGCGTAGTCGACCCGGACCAGGCTGAGCCCGTGAGGAGGTGCGGGGTCAGGGCGCGTAGTCGACCCGGACCAGGCTGAGCCCGTGAGGAGGTGCGGGGTCAGGGGCCCCTGAGCGGTCTGCCCGCTTCAGCATCCAGTGGACGTCGGCTACCGTCTGACGCCGCTGCCCCACGGCCACCAGCATGCCGACCATGGAGCGGACCATCTGGTGGCAGAACGAGGTGGCCGACACGTCGAAGCGCAGCAGTCGCCCCCACTGCACCACTGCCGCCATGGGCTCGACCGCGGTGGCCACGGACCACTGGGCATGGAGCACCCGGCGTACGATGGGGTCGTCAGGGCCGGCGCCGGGGGGCCGGCGGCACAGCGAGCGGAAGTCGTGCTCCCCGACGAGCACGTCGGCTCCTGCAGCCATGGCCCGTAGATCCAGCTGACCGGCGACGGTCCAGGCCACCCTCGCCAGCAGCGGATCCGCCGTCTCGGCGTGGTGCACGAGGTAGCGGTAGTGACGCCCCAGCGCGCAGCGGCGCGCGTCGAAGCCAGGGGCAGCCACCTGCGCGTGGCGGATCACCACATCGGGCCCTGTCAGCGCGTTGACCGACCGCGCCAGGCGGGCCAGATCCACGTCTTCGGTCACGTCGACGTGGACGACCTGGCCCTGGGCGTGGACGCCGGCGTCGGTGCGCCCGGCACAGGTCACGCTCACGCTGTGGCGGACCACGGTGCCGATGGCCTCGACCAGTACCCCAGCCACCGTCCGCTGGCCAGGCTGCGCGGCGAACCCCCGGAAGCCCGAGCCGTCGTAAGCGATGTCGAGCCGGAGCCGGACGGTCGCTACCGGTGGTCTGGGGAGTGCCAGCCCGGATCCCGGGTCGGCAGCTCGCACGTCGCCGCCGGCGCGCCGGGGGCCCGAGATGCCCCTGGCGTCGCCAGAACGGTCACTGGCCCCGAGCGGCGGCTCGGCGCCGAACAGGGTCAAACCAGTTCTATGCGCGCCATGGGTGCGTTGTCTCCCTGGCGGGGACCGAGCTTCAGGATCCGGGTGTAGCCCCCCGGCCGGTCTGCGTAGCGGGGAGCGATCTCGGCGAACAGCTTGTGGGCGAACTCTTTGTCGCGGATGAGCGCCACCACCTGGCGCTGGCGGTGCACCCCACCCTTGCGGGCGGCGGTGATGCACTTCTCGAGCACCGGACGCAGGAGCTTCGCTTTCGTCTCGGTAGTGACCAGGTACTCCGCCGCGATGAACGAGGAGATCATGTTCGCGACCATGGCCTTCTGATGAGCGGCGTCACCGCCGAGGCGACGGCCGCGCTTGGGGGTTGCTCGCATGGGGATCCTTCCGTCGGTGTGGTGTCGGTGCGTCGGTGTGGTGTCGGTCGACCTGGTACGACTCGTTCGCCGTGCCTCTCGCCGCACCAGCCCACCACCAGTGCTGGCGTGCGGCAGGCGTCGGGCTCGTGGCGGGCCCGGGTCAGTCCTTGACCCGGAGGCTGAGGCCCCGCTCGTCGAGGCGCTGGGTCACCTCGTCGAGGGATTTCTGGCCGAAGTTGGTGATGGTGAGCAGGTCGTCGGCGGTGCGCTGGACCAGCTCGCCGATGGTGTTCACCTGGGCTCGCTTCAAGCAGTTGCGTGGCCGCTCGGACAGATCCAGATCCTCGATGGGCAGGTCCAGGTCGGGCGAGCCGCTGGCTGTGCTGCTGATCTCCCCGAGCTCGAGGCCTTGGGGAGCCTCCTCCAAGTCGGCGACGAGGCCGACCAGCGAACGAAGGGTGTCACCCGCCGAGGCCAGTGCTTCGCGCGGGGTGATGGAGCCGTCGGTCTCGATGTCGAGCACCAGGCGGTCGAAGTCCGTGGACTGCTCCACCCGGACAGGCTCGATGGTGAACGCCACTCGCCGCACGGGAGAGAAGATCGAGTCGAGCGGGATGACCCCGATCGTGCTCCCTCGCTTGTTGCGATCGGCAGAGGCATAGCCCCGACCTCGCTCGACGGTCACGTCCATGGCCAGGCGTCCCTTGGCGTTCAAGCTGGCCAGGTGCAGCGCCGGGTTCAGGATCTCGACATCCGCGCTGCCTTGGAGGTCGGCCCCGGTCACCTCGGCCGGTCCCCGCACGTCGCAGCGCAGCACCACCGGCTCGTCGGACTCGCAGCGCAGCACCAGGTCCTTCAAGTTGAGCAGCAGGTCGGTGACGTCTTCTTTCACGCCGGGCAGAGTGGTGAACTCGTGGAGGGCGTCGTCGAAGCGGACCTGGGTGACCGCAGCTCCGGGGATGGAGGACAGAAGTGTCCGACGCAGCGAGTTCCCCAGGGTGTGGCCGAAGCCGGGCTCGAGGGGGCTGATGGCGAAACGCTGGCGAGCGTCTTCCTCCTCGCCGATCGCTTCGACGGTGGGGCGCTGGATGATGAGCATTACCTGGGGCTCCTGCTGGGTCGGCGTGGGTACCGGGTTCACGGTGGGTCGGAGGCCGGTTGGAGCCGGCCCTGGCGGCTACTTCGAGTAGAGCTCGACGATCAGCTGCTCGCGTACCGGCTCGTCGATGTGCTCCCGCTTGGGCAGGTTGGCAACGGTCACCTGCGTGCGATCGGCGTTCGCCTCCAGCCAGGGGGGCAGCTGACGGTCGACGGTGTCCAGGTTACGGCGAACGGTGAAGGACTGGCGCGAGGCGGGGACCAGGCCTACCACGTCGCCGACCCGGACCCGGTAGCTCGGGATGGTGACGCGCCGGCCGTTCACCTGCACATGGCCGTGGCGCACGAGCTGCCGGGCCTGGCTCCGGCTCGCGCCCCACACCGCTCGGAAGGCGACGTTGTCGAGGCGCAGCTCGAGCAGGCGCAGCAGGTTCTCTCCGGTGATACCCGGTTGGCGGTTGGCCTCGGCATAGAGGTTGCGGAACTGCTTCTCGAGCAGGCCGTAGATGCGGCGGGCCTTCTGCTTCTCCCGGAGCTGCGACAGGTACTCCGATCCCTGGCGCATCCGATCTCGGCCGTGCTCGCCGGGGGGGTACGCCCGGCTGTGGCGGTCACTGGCCGCCTCGGAGACCGGGCATTTCATGGAGTAGCAGCGCTCGCCCTTCAAGAAGAGCTTGGTGCGCTCACGCCGGCAGAGCCGGCAGACGGGTCCGGTGTAGCGGGCCATGGTTCGATCGACTCCTCTACTGCCTGTGCTGCGGGTGCGGGCGCAGGGAACGGGGGCGGGGGCGGGGATCCGATAGCGCAGCGACGGCCATCGAGAACGGCGGGCTCGGCGGCGCCAGCACCCCCCCAGGCCACTGCCCGTCGGGGCGCCGCAGCACGGCCGGACGGCGTCGGGCGGGGCTGCGGGGCGGGAGCGGGTCCCCCACGGCAGAGGGCAGGAGGCTCATACCCGGCGACGCTTCTTCGGACGGCAGCCGTTGTGCGGGATGGGGGTCACGTCCTTGATGCCCGCCACCTCGATGCCGGTGGCGGCAATGGAGCGGATCGCCGTCTCGCGCCCCGATCCCGGCCCGCGTACCAGCACGTCGACCTTGCGCACCCCGTGCTCCATGGCCCGCCGGGCGGCCTGCTCGGCTGCCAGCTGGGCAGCGAACGGGGTGGACTTCCGCGATCCCTTGAACCCGACGTTCCCGGCGGAGGCCCACGACAAGACGTTCCCCTCCTGGTCGGAGATGCTGACGATGGTGTTGTTGAACGAGCTCTTGATGTGGACGACCCCGTAGGCGATGTTCTTGCGTTCCCGGCGTCGAGGACGACGGGCGGCGCCGGAGGGCTTCTGCGACTTGGGCATCAGTGCTTGCGAACTTTCTTCTTGCCGGCGACCGTCTTCTTCGGTCCTTTGCGGGTACGAGCATTGGTGTGGGTGCGCTGCCCGTGGACGGGCAGCCCCCGGCGGTGACGGATGCCCTGATAGCAGCCGATCTCCATCTTCCGCTTGATGTCCTGGGCCACGTCGCGGCGCAGGTCGCCCTCGACTTTCAGCGAGGCGTCGATGTAGCTGCGCAGGCGGGCGACCTCCTCGTCGGTGAGGTCGCGAACCCTGGTCTCGGGACTGGTCCCTGTCGCCGAGCAGACCTGCTGGGCCTGAGCCCGCCCGATCCCGTAGATATAGGTGAGCGACACCTCCAACCGCTTCTCGCGGGGGATGTCCACACCGGCGATGCGTGCCATGGTCGTGTTCCTCTTCGTCCGATCTCAGCCCTGGCGCTGCTTGTGCCGGGGATTTTCGCAGATGACCGTCACCCGGCCGTGTCGCCGGATCACCTTGCACTTCTCACAGATCGCCTTGACGCTCGGTCGAACTTTCATGGTGTTCCTCGTGGGGCTGTCGTTCTGTGGTTCTGTCTGTCTGTCTGTCTGTCTGTCGCCGTCGTGCTGCCGGGCTACCGGCTGCTCCTGGGCTGGCGCTGTGCAGCCTGCCGCACGCCGGCGCCGGCCCCTGCGACCGCCGGCGCTGTGGCCACTGCTGTTCGTAGCGGCTACTTGTAGCGGTAGGTGATGCGACCCCTGGAGAGGTCGTACGGGGTGATCTCCACCTGCACGCGATCGCCGGGCAGGATCCGGATCCGGTGCATCCGCATCTTCCCCGAGCTGTGGGCCAGCACCTTGTGGCCGTTCTCGAGCTCGACGCGGAACATGGCGTTCGGGAGCGGCTCGACGACCGTCCCTTCCAGCACGATCGCGTCCTCCTTGGGCTTGGGCAGGTGATTCCTCCTCGAGGTGAGCACATCCATCGGCGGGCGAAGGCCTGCCAGGACCATGGGGACGACCGGCTCGACGGCGCAGTGACGACCGTCGAGCACCGGCGCCCGACCACGCCGGCACCCGCCAGGCGATGGGCCGGCGAGCCGATCGACCAGCATAGCCGGTCTCAGGCGCCCTGGCCAGTGCGCCATCGGGCACGCACCTCCGCCGCACTGCTGCAGAGACGAGCACTGCACCGCTGCCTGGCGCGCTGCTGCAGAGACGAGCACCGGGGCCTCGAGCCTCGTGAGACGGCGCGGGCCGAGGGCTCTGGTCCCGGGCCGCCCCGGGCGCGCGCTTGCGGGACGCCACCACCTGGCCTGCCGGAGAAGGCTGGCGGGGCAGCGCTCAAGGGAGGGTGAGCACCTCAGGTCCGTCGTCGGTGACGGCAATGGAGTGCTCGAAGTGGGCGGAGAGCTGCCCGTCTGCGGTGACCACCCCCCAGCCGTCGTCGAGCAGCTTGGTCTCGGGGCCACCCATGTTCACCATCGGCTCGACGGCGAAGACCATACCCGTCTTGAGCAGCGGGCCCGGCGCGCCGGGCCAGTAGTTCGGCACCTGGGGCTCTTCGTGCATGGCCGTGCCGATGGCGTGGCCGACGTACTCCCGCACGACGCTGAACCCGGCGGCTTCGGCCACCTCCTGCACCGCCCGGCCCACCTGGTGCAGGCGGTTGCCCGCCACCAGCTGGGCGATCCCCGCCCACAGGCTGGCTTCGGTGACCTCGATGAGGCGCTGGGCCGCGTCGCTCACCTCCCCCACCCCCATGGTGAACGCGGCGTCGCCATGGTAGCCCTCGACGATGGCGCCGCAGTCGATCGAGATGATGTCGCCCTCGTGCAGGACCACGTCCCCGGGGATGCCGTGGACGATCATGTCGTTGGGCGAGGTGCAGATCACGGCGGGAAAGCCGTGGTAGCCGAGGAAATTGGACCGGGCCCGGCGCCGGTCGAGCACCTCACGGGCCACCGCGTCGAGCTGGGCGGTGGTGACGCCGGGTCGAACGGCCGCCCGGGTGGCTTCGTGCATCTCGGCCACCACCTGGCCGGCCCTGCGCATCTTGGCGATCTCCCGGGTGTTACGCCTCAATTCGACGGTCCCCCGTCGGTGGGCGATGCAGGTTCGGGGCTCTCGGGTCGCCGGCGGCGACGGCTCGATCCCCCCCGGCGTCTGGCCTGGCGCTGCTCGAGGCTCCGGATGATCCGCCGCAGCACGACGTCGGGCGATCCGACCCCGTTCACCCGCACCAGCTGGTCCCGGGCGTCGTACCAGTCGATGAGCGGCGCCGTCTCGTGCTCGTAGAGATCCAGGCGCCGGCGGATGGCCTCCTCGGTGTCGTCGGGGCGCTGGACCACTTCGCCGCCGCACATGTCGCAGGTCCAGTTGACCTTCGGTGGGGCGTCGACCGAGTAGTTGGCCCCGCAGTCGGTGCACACCCGGCGTCCGGCGAGGCGCCGGAGCACCTGGGCGGTGGGCACCTCGATGTCCACGGTCAGGTCGATGTCGATCGGTGCGAGCAAGTCGGCCAGCATCTCTGCCTGGTGGGTGGTACGGGGACACCCGTCGAGGATGAACCCCCTGGCCCGAGCGTCGGGCTCGGCGATGCGCTGGCCGACCATCTCCATGATGATGTCGTCGCCGAGCAGCTCGCCGCGATCCATCATCTCCCTGGCCTTCAGCCCGAGCGGCGAGCGGGACTTCACCGCGGCCCGCAGCATTTCGCCGGTGGAGATGTGCGGCACCACGAAGTGATGCGAGAGCCGCACGCACTGCGTTCCTTTGCCGGCGCCCTGCTTGCCCAGGACCACCAACCTTGCTCCAGGAACCACCGGTCGACTACTTGAGGAAGCCCTCGTAGTTGCGCATCATGAGCTGGCTGTCGATCTGCTTCATCGTCTCCAAGGTCACGCCGACGGCGATGAGGAGCGTGGTCCCGTAGTAGGGGTCGGCAGTCAGGTGCCATGCCGCCATCAAGAAGCCCGGCGCCACGGCCACGATGGCCAGGTAGAGCCCGCCGGGCACGGTGATGCGGTTCAAGATGCGCGCCAGGTACCGCTCGGTGGGCGGTCCGGGCCGGATGCCAGGGATGTACCCCCCTTGCTTTCGGATGATGTCGGCCTGCTGGTGCGGGTCGAACGCCACGTACACGTAGAAGAAGGTGAAGAGGAAGATCAAGACGCCGTACACACTCACGTACAGGTAGCTCGTCGGCACGATGTGGGCGTTCACGAAGGTCCGGAAGCCGGCGAAGGGCAGCAGGTTCGACAGCAAGATGGGGATGTACAGCAGCGAGCTGGCGAAGATGACGGGGATGACCCCGGACTGGTTGACCTTCAGCGGGATGTAGGTCGACGTGCCTCCGAGGGTTCGCCGGCCCACCACCCGTTTGGCGAACGTCACCGGGATGCGCCGCTGCCCCTGCTCCATGAAGACCACCCATGCCAGCAGGACCAACGTCAGCAGGACCAGCACGCTGAACTCGATATCGCCACCTTCGGTGAGCACCCCCACACCGGCTGCTGGGATGCTGGCCACCACGTTCGCCATGATCAAGATGGACATGCCGTTGCCGATCCCCCGCTGGGTGATGAGCTCGGCCAGCCACATGACGAACGCGGTGCCCGCCGTCAAGGTGAGGACGATGAAGGCGGCTTTCCAGATGGTGAAGTTGTTGATCAGGTTGTTCGTGGTGCCGCCGAGCAGGCTGGAAGCGTCGGTGTGGAAGACGAACACCAGCCCCGACGCCTGCAGCACGGCCAGCACCACCGTCAGGTACCGCGTGGTCTGGGTGAGGCGCTTCTGGCCGACCGCGCCCTGGTCCCGCCACTCCTCGAGCTTGGGGATCACGGTGGTCAGCAGCTGGATGATGATCGAGCTCGTGATGTAGGGCATGATCCCGAGCCCGAACACCGCCATGCGCAGCAGGCCGCCGCCGGAGAACAGGTTGAGGTAGCCGAGGATGCCAGCCGACTTCACCGTATGCTCCAGGGACTGGATCTTGGCGAAGTCGATGAAGGGGACGATCACGTTCGTCCCGACCTCGTACAGGGCGATGATGAGCAAGGTGAACAGCACCTTGTTCCGCAGGTCGGGGACCTTGAAGATGTTTCTTAGGCTCGAGAGCACCGGTCTCCTCCCCCTCCTCGTCGTCGGGTGGCCGTGCCGGCCGGCCCAGGCGGGCCCCGCCGGACGTCTCGGTCGCCCCGATCCGACCGGCGCATCCCGAGACTACCCGGCGCAGGTCTATCGGTTGGTGAGCGCGTTCCCCTTGGCCGGCGGTCGACCGTGGCCGAAGGGCATCGGCACGATGTCCACCTGCCCACCGGCCGCCTCGATGGCCTGGCGGGCCGAGGCGGACACCGCATGGACGCTGACCCGCAGCGGCCGGTCGATCTGGCCACGACCCAGCACCTTCACCAGCGCTCCCGCACGCACCAATCCTGCGTCGGCCAGGGCGCTCGGAGTCGCTTCGTCGCCGCCGAAGCGAGCCAACGTGTCCAGGTTGACCACGGCATAGGCCACTCGGAACGGGTTGTGGAACCCTTTCAACTTGGGCACCCGTTGGGTCAAGGGCAGCTGGCCACCTTCGAAGCCGGGCTTGACGGTATCGCGGGCGCCCTGGCCTTTGGTGCCACGGCCGGCGGTCTTGCCCCCCTTGCCGCCGATACCACGCGCCACCCGGCGCTTTCCCCGGCGCGAGCCAGCCGGGGCCCGCAGATCGTGGAGCTTCATGGTGCTGCCTCCTCGGCGCCCTCGAGGCCACTGTCGCCACTGGCGGCGCCTGCTGGCACGGATCCTGCTCCCCGCGGCCGGTGCGGCACCCGGCGCCGGGGACCCGACAGTGCCGCGTCCGGTGCGTCGACCACCTCGACGAGGTGCGGCACCCGAGCCAGCATGCCGCGCACCTCCGGGCGGTCGGCCAGGACCCGGCTCTGCCCGAGGCGGCGCAGGCCGAGCGCCCGCAACGTGGCCCGGTGCTTGGGTTTGGTGCCGATGCCCGAGCGAACCTGGGTGACACGCAGTGCGCTCACGACTTCACCTCCTGGAAGACGTCGGCGGCTCGCTGGCGCTCGCGGTAGGCCCGCAGCACCCCGCGGGGAACCACCTCCTCGACGGGCTTGCCTCGCAGTCGGGCCACCTCCTCGGGGCGCTTCAGGGTGCGCAAGCCGGCGATGGTGGCGTGGGCCACGTTGATCCCGTTGGACGAGCCGAGCGACTTGCACAGCACGTCGTGGATGCCGGCCAGCTCCAAGATGGCGCGTGCCGCCCCACCGGCGATGACCCCGGTGCCCGGGGCGGCGGGCTTGAGCAGCACCCGCCCCGCTCCGGCCGAGCCGACGACCGGATGGGTGATGGTGGTGCCGGCCAGCGGCACCGAGAACATGGTCTTGCGGGCCTCTTCGATGCCTTTCTGCACGGCCAGCCCGGCCTCTTTGGCCTTGCCGTAGCCGACGCCTACCCGGCCCTCTCCATCGCCCACCACCATGAGCGCGGTGAACGAGAACCGCCGACCGCCTTTCACCACCTTCGCCACCCGGTTGACCCGGATGGTGCGCTCCTCGAACTGCCCGTCTTGCATGCTCACAGCTCCAGTCCAGCTCGTCGGGCCGCGTCGGCCAAGGCAGCCACCCGTCCGTGATAGCGGTAGCCGCCCCGGTCGAAGACCACCTGGGTGATCCCGCCCGCCCTGGCTCGCTCGGCCACCAGGCGACCGACCTCGGCGGCGGCGGCGGCGTTCCCGCCCGGGCCGTCACGCAAGGCACGCTCCACGGTGCCGGCCGCAGCCAGGGTCCGCCCGGTGGTGTCGTCGATGACCTGGGCTGTGATGTGCCGGCTGGAGCGGAAGACCGCCAAGCGAGGGCGATCGGCCGTGCCGGTGATGCGCTTGCGGAGCCGTGTGTGGCGCCGGACCCGCAGCTGCTGCTTGTGCTTGGTGGAGAGCGTCATGTCACTTCGCTGCCTTTCCGGCCTTGCGCAGGACGCGCTCGCCGGCGTAGCGCACCCCTTTGCCCTTGTAGGGCTCGGGCTTGCGGATCTTGCGGATGTCGGCGGCCACCTGGCCGACCTTCTCCTTGTCAATACCCTTCACCACCACTTTGGTGGGACTGGGCACCTCGAAGGTCACCCCGGCCGGAGCATGGACCTGTACCGGGTGCGAGAAGCCCAGCGCCAGCTCCAGGGCATCGTCCCCCTTCGCCGCGGCGCGATAGCCCACTCCGACGATCTCGAGCTCTTTCGTATAGCCCGATGTCACCCCGGTGACCATGTTCGCCACCAGGGAGCGGCTGAGCCCGTGCAGCGACCGGCTGGTGCGCTCGTCGTCGGGGCGCTCCACCACCAAGCTGTCGCCGTCCTGGCGCACGGTGATGGGATCGGGCAGCCGGCGCGACAAGCTGCCTCGGGGACCGCTGACGGTCACCAAGGGCCCGTCGAGGGCGACGGTCACCGCCTCGGGGACGGGGATGGGGGTACGCCCGATGCGCGACATCAGCAGACCTCCTCACGGTGCCGGCCGACCCCTTGGAAGGCGGCCGACGTCAGCTGTCGAGCGCATGACACCTCACTGTCACCAGACATAGCAGAGCACCTCGCCCCCGACCCGCGCCTGGCGCGCCTCGCGGTCGGTCATGAGCCCGCGGCTCGTCGACAGCACGGCCACCCCCATGCCGCCCAAGACGCGGGGCATCCGATCGGCCTGGGCATAGATGCGCAGACCAGGCTTGGATATGCGACGCAGGCCGGCGATGGTCCGAGTGCGGTCGGTCGCGTACTTCATCTTGATCTCGAGCACCGATCCCGGTCCGCGCTGGGCCGGACGTACGTCGAAGCCGTCGATGTAGCCCTCGCGGGCCAAGATGCCTGCCAGGGAGACCTTCAGCTTGGAGCTGGGCATGCGCACCGTGTCGTGCATCGCCGTGTTGGCGTTGCGGATGCGGGTGAGCATGTCGGCGATGGGGTCGGTCATGGTCATGGTCGGTTCCCTCCCCTCACCAGCTCGCCTTGGTGACGCCGGGTATCTCGCCGGCATGCACCATCACCCGAAGGCAGATCCGGCAGAGGCCGAACTTGCGATAGACCGAGTGCGGCCGGCCACAGCGCCGGCACCTCGTGTAGCCGCGCACCTTGAACTTCGGCGTGCGCTGTTGCTTCTGGATCAGAGCTTGCTTGGCCATGGCGTCAGACGCCCTCCTGCCTGAACGGGAAGCCGAACGCCGCCAGGAAGGCACGGCCCTCCCGGTCGGTGCGCGCGGTGGTGCAGATGGTGATGTCCATGCCCCGGGTGACGTCGATGCTGTCGTAGTCGACCTCGGGGAAGATCAGCTGCTCGGTGACGCCGAAGGTGTAGTTGCCCCGGCCGTCGAACGACCGGCTGGACAGCCCTCGGAAGTCCCGGATACGGGGGATGGCCAGTGCCACCAGGCGGTCGAAGAACTCCCAGGCTCGGTCGCCGCGCAAGGTCACCTTGGCCCCGATGGCCTGGCCCTCGCGCAGCTTGAACCCGGCGATGGAGCGACGGGCTCGGGTGACCATGGGCTTCTGGCCGGTGATGACCTGGAGGTCGCGCACCGCTCCGTCCATGAGCGAGCCGGCTTGGGCGGCACGCCCCACCCCCATGTTCACCACGATCTTCTCGAGGCGGGGCACCTCCATGACGTTGCCCAGCGACAGCTGCTGGCGCAGCTGCTCGCGGACCTCGGCGTCGTAGCGGGCTTTCAGCCGGGGACGGGTGGCGACAGCGGCGCTCATAGGTCACCTCCGCATCGACGGCACACCCGGATCTTCGCCCCCTGCTCGTCGTAGCGGACCCCGGTACGGCTGGGGCGCCCGCAGGCCGGGCAGACGATGCCGACCACGCTGGCCGGCAGGGGCATGTCCTTGTCGATGATCCCTCCCTGCATCGTGGCGCCACGAGCCTTCGTGTGGCGTTTCACCATGTTCGCCGCGTCGACGATGACGGTGCCGGCAGCCGGGTCGACCACCATCACCTGACCGCGCCGGCCTCGCTGCTTGCCGGAGAGGACCTGGACGGTGTCTCCCTTGCGGATTCGCATCACAACACCTCCGGAGCCAACGAGACGATCCGCATGAACCGCTTGTCGCGCAGCTCTCGACCGACCGGGCCGAAGATGCGCGTGCCGCGAGGCTGCTGCTGGTCGTTGATGAGCACCGCCGCGTTCTCGTCGAAGCGGATGTAGCTCCCGTCGGGCCGGCGCTTCTCCTTCGCCGTGCGGACGACCACGCACTTCACCACGTCACCCTTCTTCACCGCCGCACCCGGGATGGCATCCTTCACGGTGGCCACGAACACGTCGCCGATGCTCGCGTAGCGCCGGCGTGAGCCGCCGAGCACCTTGATGCAGAGCACTTCGCGCGCACCGGAATTGTCGGCGACGCGCAGCCGGGTCTCCTGCTGGATCATCGGGCACGCTCCAGAACCTCGGTGACCCGCCAACGCTTCAGCTTCGACAGCGGCCGTGTCTCGGTGACCCGGACCCGGTCGCCTACTTTCGCTGCCAGCTCGTCGTGCGCGTAGAGCTTGGTCGTCCGCTGCACGGTCTTGCCGTAGCGGGCATGGCGCACCCGCTCGACCACGGCCACCACCACAGTCCGCGTCATGGCGTCCGACACCACCGTGCCCTCGCGGACCTTGCGCTGGCGCCGTGCGCCGACATCGGCACCGGCCTGCTCGTCGGCCATCACTGGTCCTCCTCCTCGCCGGCGCCCTCGGCGCCGTCGTCCTTCGAGGCTGCACCTCGGTCAGCGATGGCGCCGCCTGCCTCGGAGATCTCGTCGTCGCCGTGGTCCGCCTGAGGCGCGTCCGCCTCGCCAGCGCGCGCCTCGGCAGCCTCCTCAGCCCGCCTGCGGGCGTCTTCGAGGAGCACCGGCGCCCGCTCGGCGGCGGCCAGGTCGGCTTCGACCACGTCGATGTCACGCTCTCGCAGCACGGTGAGCACCCGGGCCACCTCACGGCGAACCTGGGGGATGCGAGCCACGTTGTCCAACTGGCCGGTGGCCAGCTGGAAGCGCAGGTTCAGCAGCTCCCGGCGGGACTCCGCCAGGCGGTTCTCGAGCTCGTCGTCACCGAGCTCACGCAGCTCCATGGCGCGTGCCACTGCTCAGACCTCCACTTCGGAGGTGCCATGGCTGCCCGGACGGATCACGAAGCGAGCCTTGAACGGGAGCTTCTGGATCGCCCGCTCCATGGCCGAGCGAGCCAGATCCGGGTCCACCCCGGCCAGCTCGAAGAGCACCCGCCCGGGACGGACCACCGCCACCCAGTGCTCGGGGTTGCCCTTGCCCGACCCCATCCGGGTCTCCGCCGGCTTCTGGGTCACCGGCTTGTCGGGAAAGACCCGGATCCACACCTTGCCGCCACGACGCACGTGACGGGTCATGGCGATACGGGCTGCTTCGATCTGTCGAGCGGTGAGCCAGCCCGGCTCGAGCGCCTGGATCCCGTAGTCGCCGAAGCTCACCGTCGTGCCACCCTTCGCGGCGCCGGTCAACCGGCCCCGCTGCTGCTTGCGGTGCTTCACTTTGCGCGGCATCAGCATGTCAGTCGGACTCCTTGCGGAAGTGCGGCGCCTCGTGGTGCTCAGAGCGGGTCCGGCGCTCGATCTCCTCTTCCTCGGCGAGCAGTCGCTCGAGGTCGTCTGCGCCGTCGACTGGCACACTGCCTGGAAGCGGCGATGCCGACGCGTCGGTGCCGGCGAGCGGCTGGCCAGCGGGGGCCTGCACCGTCTCGCCTGCCACTTCAGCGCTCGCGACGACTTCCTCCGGCCCTCCCACAGGTGTTGCCGTGGCCGGCTCGGCCACTGCGGCGTCGGCCGACGCCGCCTGAGCCGCCTCGACGACTGGAGCACCCGGTGCCAAGGCGTCGGAGACGGCGCCGTCGTCGACACCGATACCCGGCTCACCCTGCCCGGCACGCCGGCGCCCGCCGCCGGCGGTCACCAGGCGCCGTGGACGGCTCTGGCCTGAGGTCTCACCGACGGCCATAGCCGCTTCCCGGTTGATCTTGTCGTCCGTAGAGAGCTTGTAGGGCAGGATGTCACCCTTGTAGATCCAGACTTTCACCCCGATCCGGCCGAACGTGGTGCGTGCCTCCCGAAAGCCGTAGTCGATGTCGGCTCGCAGGGTGTGCAACGGCACCCGACCCTCGCGGTAGCCCTCCTTCCGGGCCATCTCCGAGCCGCCGAGACGGCCCGAGCACTGGACCCGGACCCCCTGGGCGCCGGCCTTGGTCACCGTCTGCATGGCCCGCTTCATGGCCCGGCGGAACGCCACGCGCCGCACCAGCTGGTCGGCGATGCTCTGGGCGATGAGCGTCGCGTCGAGCTCGGGCTGCTTGATCTCCTGGATGTTCAGCTGGATCCTGTTGCGCAGGCCGGTGATCTGCTCGAGCTTCTTCTTCAGCCGGTCGGCCTCCGAGCCGCGCCGACCGATGACGATGCCAGGCCGAGCGGTGTGGATGTCGACCCGGAGCCGGTCGCGGGTTCGCTCGATCTCGATCCGGCTGACCGCGGCGGCCTCCAGCTGGGAGTTGAGGTAGTTGCGGATACGCCAGTCCTCGGCGATGAACTCCTGGTAATTGCGCTCCTCGAACCACCGGGACTTCCAGTCCGTGGTGACGCCGAGGCGGAACCCGTAGGGGTTGACCTTCTGGCCCATGGTCAGTCCTTCTCCTCGTCGTCGCCGGTTCGGTCTGCCGCGGCGTCGCCGGCGCCGGTCTCCCCGCCGGTGGCCGGCGACATCGCGGCACCGTCTTCGCCGGCACGCTCGCCGCCTGCCGCGTCTGTGGCGGCCGGTTCGCCGGAGGTGCCCCAGGTGGCCGCGGCGGCCGGTTCGCCGGAGGCGTCCGGAGCAGGCTCCGGGGTGCCGGCGTCGGTTGTCGAAGTGGCATCCTCACCCCGGCGGCTGGCCGCCACCCGGCGAGAGCGCTGCACCCCGGCACCGGCCGACCGGGCGCGCCGACGCTCGAGACGGTCTTCGGGCAACCGGCTCACGATGACCGTGATATGGCACGTTCGCTTGCGGATCCGAGTCGCTCGGCCCCGCGCCCGAGGTCGCCAACGCTTGAGCGTGGCGCCTTCGTCGGCGAAGCACGCGGACACGTAGAGCTCCTCGGGATCCATGGCGTCGTTGTGCTGGGCGTTGGACACTGCCGAGGCGAGGACCTTCGAGACGACCCGAGCTGCCTCGCGCTCGGTGTTGCGGAGGATCTCCTCCGCCCGGTCGACGTCGTGCCCTCGGACCAAGTCGAGCACCTGGCGTGCCTTGGTGGCCGACATCCGGTAGTGGCGCAGCACGGCCCGGGTACCGGCGACCTCGTTGGTCTTCAGACCGGTCACCTCAGCGCCTCCCCTGGCGTTCCTGGCCGGCGTGGAACCGGAAGGTCCGGGTGGGGGCGAACTCGCCCAGCTTGTGCCCGACCATCGACTCGGTGAGGTACACCGGCACGTGCTTGCGTCCGTCGTGCACGGCGATGGTGTGGCCGACCATGTCCGGGATGATGGTGGAGCGACGCGACCAGGTCTTTATGACGCGCTTCTCGTTGGCGGCGTTGAGCGCGTCCACCTTGCGCAGGAGGTGGCCGTCGACGAACGGGCCCTTCTTCAGGCTACGCGGCATGCGCAGGTCCTCTCTCGGCTCATCGGCGCGCGCCGCGGGTGCGGCGGCGCCGGACGATCATCTGGTCCGACGGCTTGTGGCGCGCCCGGGTCCGGCCTTCGGGCTTGCCCCACGGCGACACCGGGTGCCGGCCCCCCGACGACTTCCCTTCGCCGCCGCCGAGCGGGTGGTCGACCGGGTTCATGGCCACACCGCGGGTCTGGGGACGCACCCCACGCCACCGGTTCCGGCCGGCTTTCCCGATGGAGATCAGCTCGGCCTCGGCGTTGCCGACGACGCCCAAGGTGGCCCGGCAGTCGATGGCCACCCGACGCATCTCGGTGGAAGGGAGCCGCAAGGTGGCGAACGTGCCTTCTTTGGCCACCAGCTGAGCGCTCATCCCCGCGCCACGGGCCATCTTGCCGCCTTGCCCGGGGCGGAGCTCGACGTTGTGCACGGTCGAGCCCACCGGGATGAACCGCAACGGCAGGGCGTTACCCGGGCGGATCTCCGCTCCCTGCCCGCTTTGGAGCACGTCGCCGACCTTGACGCCGCCAGGGGCCAAGATGTAGCGCTTCTCCCCGTCGTAGTAGTGCAGCAGGGCGATCCGGGCGTTGCGGTTGGGGTCGTACTCGATCGCCGCCACCTTGGCCGGCACTCCGTCTTTGCTCCTCTTGAAGTCCACCATGCGGTACTGCTGCTTGTGCCCACCCCCACGGTGCCGGGCGGTCTTGCGACCTTGGGTGTTGCGGCCCCCCGTCGAGATCTTCGGGGTGACCAGCGAGCGCTCGGGGCGTGACCGGGTGATCTCGGCGAAGTCGGAGGACGTCTGGAAGCGACGACCGGCACTGGTGGGCTTGCGCTTGCGAAGCGTCACGGGAGACCTCTCAGCTCTTCTCGAACAAGTCGATCCGGTCGCCGCCCACCAGCGTGACCATGGCTCGCTTGGTGTCGGGTCGGACGCCGAAGGTGGAGCTCTTGCGGTTACGCCGGCGCTTGCCCTTGCGGTTGAGGGTGTTGACCTTCGCCACCCGCACGCCGAAGATCTGCTCGACTGCCATGCGGACCTCCACCTTGGTGGCGTCGGGAGAGACCACGAAGACGTAGACCCCGTCGTCCATGAGCCCGTAGGTCTTCTCCGACACCACCGGTCGCACCAGGACCTGCTCGGCCGCCCTCATGCCTCGTCCTCCTCGCCCGCCGTACCGTGCGCTCCGGTGCTGCCCGCACCCGTCGCCTCGTCTGCCGCATCGTTGGCCCGGTCGGTCCCGAGCTGGCCCGATCCGGTCTCACCGGCGGCTGGGTCGGTCCCGAGCTGGTCCGATCCGGTCTCACCGGCGGCTGGGTCGGTCCCGGCGGCACTCCCGGCGGCCGGGTCGGTGGTGGTGGCCCCCACACCACGACCGGTCTCACCGGCGGCAACCGGGTCGACCGGGCTGTCGGCCTGCACGTCGGTGCCGCTCCCGGGGGACGTCATCCCAGGCAGGGTCTGGTCCGTGAAGACCACCCAGTCGCTGCGGATGACGTCGTACGCGTTCAGCTCGGTCACCGGGACCACCTGCACCCGGGGCAGGTTGGCAAACGACCGCTCGGCCGCCCAGTCGGCGGGATCGAGCACCACCATCACCCGGCCGGTCAATCCCAAGGCTGCCAGCGCGGCGAGCGCCGACTTGGTCTTCGGCTCGCTCATAGCCCAGTCGTCGACGAGCGCCACCTGGCCTTGCGCGGCCCGGTCCGAGAGCGCCGAGCGGAGCGCCAGGCGGATCATCTTCTTCGGGGTGCGTTGGCGGTAGGAACGAGGCTTGGGACCCATCGCCACCCCGCCGCCGGACCACTGGGGCGCGCGAGTGGAGCCCTGGCGAGCCCGGCCAGTGCCCTTCTGGCGAAATGGCTTCGCCCCGCCGCCGGCTACCTCTGCCCGAGTCCGCGTCGACTGGGTCCCAGCGCGGGCCGCTGCCAGCTGGGCGGTGACGACCTGGTGCAGGACCCCGACGTTCGGCTCGATGCCGAAGAGCTCGGGGTCCAGCTCGACGTGGCCCAAGACGGCACCGTCGACGGACCTGCGGGCCACCGTGCGGCGCGCCGGCGCAGGACGGGCAGCGCGCCGGCGCTGGGCCGGGGTGTCGGGTGCGAACGTGGTCATGCCGATCTCCCGTCGACGATGCCCGCCGTCCCTTTGACCGTGTCGCGCACCACGACGACGGCGCCGCGGGGACCGGGGACAGCCCCTTTCACCAAGACGAGCTGGCGTTCGGCATCGGCCGCCATCACCTGCAGGTTCACGGTGGTGACCTGCTGGCCGCCGAGACGCCCGGCCATGCGCGTCCCCTTGAAGACACGGGCCGGGGTGGCGCACGCGCCCACAGAGCCCGGAGCACGATGCTTCTTGTGGTTGCCGTGACCGGCGCCTTGGCCCTTGAAGTTGTGGCGCTTCATGCCCCCGGCGAAGCCCTTTCCCTTGGAGACAGACATCACGTCGACCCGGTCACCCACCGCGATCAGGTCGGCTGTCAGCTGCTGGCCCACCTGGTAGGCGCTGGTGTCGTCGAGGCGGAGCTCGACGAGGCGCCGGCCCGGCTCCACGCCCGCCTTGGCGTAGTGCCCCTGCTCCGGCTTGGTCAGGGTGCTGGGGCGCCGGACACCCCAGGTCACCTGTAAGGCGCTGTACCCCTCGCGCTCGGGGGTCTTCACCGCCACGACCCGCATCGGCGCGACCTTCAGGACCGTGACCGGTATGGCACGGTGCTGCTCATCCCACACCTGGGTCATGCCGACCTTCTCGCCGACGATCGCCTTCGTTGCCACGGTCCCGTGGTCCTCTCCGTCTTGTCCGTCTCGGCGGGCGCCGTCGGCACCCGTGGCGCCGTCGCTGCGGCGCCGATCTGCTTCGCGCGTACCGCTGGCTCGGGTGGCCAGCTCTGGCCCGGCGTGGCGAACGACGACCGTTCGGCACGCCAACGCTCCGCCCGGGAACCCCCGAGCGGAGCGCTCGTCTGGTTTGCTCCGTGGTTCCCACCGCGGCGGGCGTCCGGAGACGTCGATCTGTTCGCAGCTGGCCGTGCTACCCGACTGCCCTGCCAGCTACCGGCGCACGAGTCTACCCTGCCACCACCGAGGTCGCCAGTCGGCTCCCGTGGCATCGACGGACCGAGCCGTCCGGCGACCACCGGAGCGCCGCTTTCGACAGCCCCGACCCGCTCCCTACGAGGGCGCTCCACCCGCTCCGGCGAGCTGGTGCCGCCTGCCGGCTCTGCGCCTGGCAGCGTCGCGGCAGCCCACCGGCACTCGACACCGGGCGGCCGTCGGGTCAGACCCCCATGGCCTCTGGAAGGGGCCGCCACAGCGGGTGATGCTCGCGCCACAGAGCGAGGATCATCACCTCAGACGTTCTGGATCTTGATCTCGATGTCGACCCCGGCCGGCAGGTCGAGGCGCTGGAGGGAGTCGACTGTCTTCGGCGTGTGCTCGACGATGTCCACCAGGCGCTTGTGCACCCGCATCTCGAAGTGCTCCCGGCTGTCCTTGTACTTGTGCGGTGAGCGGATCACCGTGTAGCGGTGCTTCTCGGTGGGCAACGGCACCGGACCCAGGATCTTCGCTTGGGTGCGCAGCACGGTCTGCACGATCTTCTCCGTGGACTGGTCGAGGATCTCGTGGTCGTAGGCCTTCAACCTGATCCGGATCTTCTGTCGGGTGGTGTCGGCCACGATCGGCTCGTCTCCTCGCTGGCGCGTGTGGCTCGGGACTACTTCAGGATCTTCGTGACGCGACCCGAGCCGACGGTGCGCCCACCCTCGCGGATGGCGAAGAGCAGCCCTTCGTCCATGGCAATGGGCTTCTGCAGCTCGACGGTCATCTCGGTGTTGTCTCCCGGCATGACCATCTCGGTGCCTTCTGGCAGGGTGATGGAGCCGGTGACGTCGGTGGTGCGGAAGTAGAACTGCGGCCGGTAGTTGTTGAAGAACGGCTTGTGCCGCCCACCTTCCTCCTTGGTGAGCACGTAGACGTTCGCCTCGAAGTTGGTGTGCGGCGTGATGGAGCCGGGCTTGGCGAGCACCTGGCCCCGTTCCACGTCCTCCTTCTTGATGCCACGCAGCAAGGCGCCGATGTTGTCCCCGGCACGGCCCTCGTCGAGGAGCTTGCGGAACATCTCCACGCCGGTCACGGTGGACTTCTGGGTGTTGCGCAACCCGACGATCTCGACCTCTTCCCCGACCTTCACCTGTCCCTGCTCCACCTTGCCGGTGACGACGGTGCCACGCCCGGTGATGGACATGACGTCTTCGATGGGCATGAGGAACGGCCGGTCGATCGGCCGGTCGGGCTCGGGGATGTACTCGTCGACCGCCGCCATGAGCTCCAGGATCTTCGGCGTCCACTCGGCGTCGCCTTCGAGCGCCTTGAGCGCGCTCACCCGGACCACCGGGATGTCGTCCCCGGGGAAGTCGTACGAGCTGAGCAGCTCGCGCACCTCGAGCTCGACCAGGTCGAGGAGCTCTTCGTCGTCGACCATGTCGGTCTTGTTCAAGGCGACGACGATGTAGGGCACACCCACCTGGCGGGCCAGCAGCACGTGCTCACGGGTCTGGGGCATGGGGCCGTCGGCCGCCGAGACCACCAGGATGGCGCCGTCCACCTGCGCGGCACCGGTGATCATGTTCTTGATGTAGTCCGCGTGCCCGGGCATGTCGACATGCGCGTAGTGGCGGTTCGCGGTCTCGTACTCGACGTGGGCGATCGAGATGGTGATCCCCCGCTGCTTCTCCTCGGGAGCCTTGTCGATCTGGTCGAACGGCGTGAAGTGCACGTTGGGGTTCTGCTCGGAGAGGACCTTGGTGATGGCGGCGGTGAGCGTCGTCTTCCCGTGGTCGATGTGTCCCATCGTGCCGATGTTGACGTGGGGCTTGGTGCGCTCGAACTTCTGCTTGGCCATGGCGGTCGGTACGGCTCCTGGTCTCGGGCGGTCCCCCCGTCGGGTGGCGCCTGGTGTCTTCGTCTGGTGGTGCGGTGCTCGCTGGTACTGCGTCTCGGGGGACGGCCGGTCGGGTACCGGGCGACCCCTGGGTCACTCGCCGCGGGCTCGGGCGATGATCTCCCGCGCGATCGAGTCTGGCACTTCGTGGTAGGCGCTGAACTGCATGGAGTACGTGGCGCGTCCCTGCGTCCGTGAACGCAGGTCGGTAGCGTAGCCGAACATGTCGGCCAACGGGACCAGCGCCCGGATGACCTGGCTGCTACCCCGCTGGTCCATGCCCTCGACCTTCCCGCGACGTGACGACAGGTCGCCGATGACGTCGCCCATGTGCTCCTCGGGGGTGACCACCTCCACGGCCATGACCGGCTCGAGGAGCACCGGGCTGGCGGCACGGGCAGCCTTCTTCACCGCCATCGAACCGGCGATCTTGAACGCCATCTCCGAGGAGTCCACATCGTGGTAGGAGCCGAACGTCAAGGTGACTCGGACGTCCACCATGGGATAGCCGGCCAGCACCCCGTTCGTGAGGGCCTCTTGGATCCCGGCGTCGACGGCGGGGATGTACTCCTTGGGGATCACCCCGCCGCTGATCTTGTCGACGAACTCGTAGCCGCCGCCGGGCCCGGTGGGCTCGAGCGAGATGACGACGTGGCCGTACTGGCCCCGGCCGCCGGTCTGGCGGACATAGCGCTCTTCGATCTTCTCCACCGGCTTGCGGATGGTCTCGCGGTAGGCGACCTGGGGCTTGCCCACGTTCGCGTCGACGGAGAACTCCCGCAGCATCCGGTCGACGAGGACCTCCAGGTGCAGCTCGCCCATGCCCGATATGACCGTCTGGGCGGTCTCGTCGTCGGTACGGACCCGGAAGGTCGGGTCCTCCTCGGAGAGCGCGAACAGGGCTTTGGACAGCTTGTCCTGGTCGGCCTTGGTCTTCGGCTCCACGGCGACGTGGATGACCGGTTCGGGGAACTCCAGCGCCTCGAGGATCACCGGGTTGGCCGGGTCGCACAAGGTGTCACCGGTGGTGGTGCCCTTGAGCCCGACGGCGGCCACGATGTCGCCGGTGAAGATGGCGTCCTTGTCCTCGCGATGGTTCGCGTGCATCTGCAGGATGCGGCCGACCCGCTCCTTGCGGTCCTTGGTCGAGTTCAAGACGCTCGAACCCTTGGTGAGGGTCCCGGAGTAGACCCGGAGGTAGGTCAGCTTGCCCACGTAGGGATCGGTCATGATCTTGAAGGCCAGCGCTGCGAAGGGCTCGGCATCGTCCTGCTTGCGCTGGACCGGCTCGCCCTTCATGGAGAGCCCCTCGGTCGGCGCCACGTCGAGCGGGCTCGGCAGGTAGTCCACCACGGCGTCGAGCATGGGCTGGACGCCTTTGTTCTTGAACGCCGAGCCACAGAGCACGGGCACGACCTGGCTGGCGATGGTGGAGCTGCGCAGCGCCCGACGGAGGTCGGCGGCAGTGATCTCCTCCTCACCCAGGTACTTCTCGGTGAGGGCATCGTCGAAGTTCGAGAGCACGTCGACCAGCTGGTGCCGGGCGTCTTCGGCGTCGACCAACAGGTCGTCGGGGACGGGCTCCACGCGCCAGGTGTCGCCCATGCCCTCGTCCCATACCAGCGCCGCCATGCCCAGGAGATCCACCACGCCGACGAAGCCGCTCTCGGCCCCGATCGGCAGCTGCACCACCGCCGGGGTGGCGTCGAGGCGGTCGCTGATCATCTCCACCGTTCGGGCGAAGTCGGCACCGATCCGGTCCATCTTGTTCACGAAGCAGATCCGCGGGACGCGGTACTTGTTCGCCTGGCGCCATACCGTCTCGGTCTGCGGCTCCACGCCGGCCACCGCGTCGAACACGGCTACGGCCCCGTCGAGCACGCGCAGCGAGCGCTCCACCTCGACGGTGAAGTCGACGTGCCCGGGCGTGTCGATGATGTTGATCCAGCTGTCGCGCCACTTGCAGGTCGTGGCGGCCGAGGTGATGGTGATGCCCCGCTCCTGCTCCTGGACCATCCAGTCCATGGTGGCGGCGCCCTCGTGGACCTCACCGATCTTGTAGTTCTTCCCGGTGTAGTACAAGATGCGCTCGGTGGTGGTGGTCTTGCCCGCGTCGATATGGGCCATGATCCCGATGTTTCGGGTCCGGGCCAGGGGGAACTCACGGATGGGGAGGGCGTCGGCCATGGTCGTCGTGCTCTATCGGTCGTGGGACTGGTCTGATCGGTGCTGAGAGAGTGCTGCGAGATCGGTGCCGGAGCTGCGCTGGCCAGCGCCGGTCGAGAGGTTCGTGGCTGGTGCTCGAGGACGAGCCGTGCGCTTCGGCTGCCGGTCGGGCTGGAACGTCTGGGTGCTAGGTGCCCCGGGGGTGGCTGCGGGCCAGGTTCACCAGCGGTAGTGGGCGAAGGCTCGGTTCGACTCGGCCATCTTGTGCAGGTCTTCGCGTCGCTTCACCGCTGCACCGGAGCCGTTGGCGGCGTCGAGGATCTCCCCGGCGAGGCGCTCGACCATGGTCTTCTCGCGACGCTGGCGGGAGTAGCCGACCAGCCAGCGGATGGCCAAGGTGGTGGCCCGGCGGGGACGGACCTCGACGGGCACCTGGTACGTGGCGCCGCCGACCCGCCGGCTGCGCACCTCGAGCTCCGGGCGGGTGTTCTCCACCGCCTTCTTCAACGCGGCGACCGGGTCCGACGAGCCCCGGTCCCGCACCAGCTCGAGAGCCTGGTACACGATGCGCTCGGCCAGGGTGCGCTTGCCGCGCGACAGGACCTTGTTCACCACCTGGGTGACGAGCACCGAGTGGTACACCGGGTCGGGGGCCAGATCCCGGCGGGTCGCCGGTCCGTTGCGGGGCACCTCAGGCCTCCTTCTTCGCGCCGTAGCGGGAACGGGCCTGCTTGCGCTCGCGGACCCCTGCTGCGTCGAGAGCGCCGCGGATCACCTTGTAGCGGACGCCGGGCAGGTCCTTCACCCGGCCGCCACGCACCAGCACGATCGAGTGCTCCTGGAGGTTGTGCCCGACCCCGGGGATGTACGCGCTCACCTCGACGCCGCTCGTGAGCCGGACACGGGCCACCTTGCGCAGTGCCGAGTTCGGCTTCTTCGGGGTGGTGGTGAACACTCGCGTGCACACGCCGCGTCGCTGGGGCGCGCCCCGCAGGGCGGGGGTCTTGGTCTTGGAGGGCTTGGTGGCCCGTCCCTTGCGGACGAGCTGCTCGATCGTGGGCACGCGTGACCTCGTGGTCGGTGAGCTGGGATGCGAACTGCGTGTCGGGCACGTGGCGCACCCGAACGCCGGCGACGCACCACCGGGCGCGTCGCGACACAGCGATGCCATGCTAGTCGCCGGGCGCCAGAGCGGCAAGCGGTCGCTGCTGGCGCTGGCTTGCATCGGGCCCCTGATGCTCAGGCACCAGCTTCCATCGGGCCCTCGCTGGCTCTGTCGTCGTCGACCAGGTCGCCAACGGGCTGCTCGGGGGCCACCGGAGCACTGTCGAAGGCGGTTGACGAGCCGCCGCCGGAACCGGATCCCTGGGGATCGGCTCCGGCGCCCGGGGAAGCGGGGAAGCTGCCTCCTGGCTCGAAGCTGGCCCCGAGAGCCGAGCCGTAGCTCGAGGCGGCCCCGAGACCAGCGCCCGCTCCCACGGGATCACCGGCACCGAAGCCGTCACCTGGTACCGACCCACCGCTGTCACGCAACCAGGCGGCCAGGTCCTCGGTCTCGTCGTCGAAGCCGTAGCTGCGCAGCGACACCGCCACGGCGTCGGGCAGGTCGACGGCCACCTGGCGATAGATGTCCATGCCGGTGCCGGCGGGGATCAGCTTTCCGATGATGATGTTCTCCTTCAACCCGAAGAGCTGGTCGGACTTGCTCTCGATGGCTGCCTCGGTGAGGACCCGGGTCGTCTCTTGGAACGAGGCGGCCGACAGCCACGACTCGGTGGCCAACGAGGCCTTGGTGATCCCCATCAGCTCGGGGCGCCCTTCGGCCGGGCGCTTCCCCTCTTGGACCAGCGACCGGTTCACCTCCGCGTAGGCCTGGCTCTCCACCCGCTCGCCGGGCAGGAAGGGTGCGTCTCCGGGCTCGGCTACCAGGACCCGGCGCAGCATCTGGCGCACGATGAGCTCGATGTGCTTGTCGTGGATGGACACGCCCTGGTCGCGGTAGACCTTCTGCACCTCTTCGACCAGGTACTGCTGGGTCTCGCGGATGCCCTTCACCTCCAAGAGCTCCTTGGGATCCTTCGGTCCTTCGACCAAGGCGTCGCCCGCCGCGATCTCCTGGCCGTCGACCACCTCGAGATGGGCGCGGGTGCCGACCACCACCGACTCCTCGGTGCCGTCGTCGCTGACCACGGTCAGGCGGCGGCCCCCTTCTTCGTCGGTCACCCGGACCACGCCCGAGAAGTGCGACAGGACCGCCGCACCCTTCGGCGTGCGGGCTTCGAACAGCTCGACCACCCGGGGGAGCCCGTGGGTGATGTCCTCGCCGACCACGCCACCGGTGTGGAAGGTCCGCATGGTGAGCTGGGTCCCGGGCTCGCCGATGGACTGCGCCGCGATGACCCCGACGGCTTCGCCCAGCTCGATGAGCCGGCCGGTGGCCAGGGAGCGCCCGTAGCACAGCGCGCAGATCCCGTGCTCCGCCTCGCAGGTGAGCACCGAGCGCACCCGGATGCGAGCCACACCCGGGTCCTCGCGCAGCGCGGCCACATGGTCGTCGTCGAGCATCAACCCGGCCTCGAGGACAGTGCCGTCGCTCGAGGTCACCGGCTCCACCAGCACCCGGCCATAGGCCCGGGTCTCCAAGTAGGAGCGCTTGCCGGCCTGGTCGGGCACGACGTCGTCGAGCCAGATGCCCCGGGTGGTGCCGCAGTCCTCGGCCCGGATGATGAGCTCCTGGGCCACGTCGACCAGCCGGCGAGTGAGGTACCCGGAGTCGGCGGTGCGAAGCGCGGTGTCGGCCAGGCCCTTGCGGGCGCCGTGGGTCGAGATGAAGTACTCGAGCACCGAAAGGCCCTCACGGAACGAGGACTTGATCGGCCGAGGGATCATCTCACCACGAGGGTTCGAGACCAGGCCCTTCATCCCGGCGATCTGCCGGATCTGCTGGGAGTTCCCCCGAGCGCCGGAGTCGACCATCATGTCGAGAGGGTTGAAGGCGATCTGCGCCAGGGACTTCTCCATGGCCCGCCCCACCTCGGAGGTGGCCGACGTCCAGATCTCGATCTCCTTCTGGCGGCGTTCGTCGTCGGTGATGATGCCGCGCTTGAACTGGGTCTCGGCCTTCTCCGCCTCTTGCTCGTAGCGGTCGAGGATCTCGGCTTTGTCCGAGGGCGTGCGGACGTCGTCGATGGAGATGGTGAGCCCGGACTGCGCGGCGTAGCGGAAGCCGAGCGCTTTCACCCGGTCGAGGCACTGGGCCACCACGTTCTTCGGCGAGGTGGCGGCGATCTCCTCCACCACCGAGCCGATAGGGGTGTTGCGCTTGCCCACGACGTCGTTCACGTAGCGGAACCCCGGGGGCAGCGCAGCGTTGAACAGGATCCGGCCCGGCGTCGTAGGGATGCTGAGCGGCTCGTCGGCAGCCGGCTCGCCCACCGAGGCGGCCACCGAGGCGTACAGGTCGGTACCGGGCTGTGGCCGGAGCTCGATGGTGGCGTGCAGATCGAGCGTGCCCTCGTCGAGAGCGCGCTCCACCTCGTACGCGTGGCGGAAGGCACGGCCTTCGCCCTTCGCCCCCTCGACCATCAAGGTCAGGTAGTAGGCGCCGAAGACCATGTCCTGGGTGGGCACGGTGATGGGGCGTCCGGTGGCAGGCGAGAGGATGTTGTTCGCGGAGAGCATGAGGACCCGGGCTTCGGCCTGGGCCTCGGCCGACAGGGGCAGGTGGACCGCCATCTGGTCGCCGTCGAAGTCGGCGTTGAACGCCGCGCACACAAGTGGGTGGACCTGGATGGCCTTGCCCTCCACCAGCACCGGCTCGAAGGCCTGGATACCCAGGCGGTGCAGGGTCGGCGCCCGGTTCAACAGCACCGGGTGCTCGCCGATGACACCTTCGAGCACGTCCCAGACCTGGGGCCGACGACGTTCGACCATCCGCTTGGCCGACTTCACGTTCTGGGCCAGCTCCAGGTCCACCAAGCGCTTCATGACGAAGGGCTTGAACAGCTCCAGCGCCATGAGCTTGGGCAGGCCGCACTGGTGCAGCTGCAACGTGGGGCCCACCACGATGACCGAGCGGCCCGAGTAGTCGACTCGCTTGCCGAGCAGGTTCTGGCGGAACCGGCCCTGCTTGCCCTTCAACATGTCGGAGAGGCTCTTGAGCGGCCGGTTGCCGGGCCCTGTGACCGGCCGGCCACGGCGACCGTTGTCGAACAGGGCGTCGACGGCCTCTTGGAGCATCCGCTTCTCGTTGTTGATGATGATCTCGGGGGCGCCCAGATCGAGCAGGCGCTTCAGCCGGTTGTTGCGGTTGATCACGCGGCGGTACAGGTCGTTCAAGTCCGAGGTGGCGAAGCGGCCGCCGTCGAGCTGCACCATGGGGCGAAGGTCGGGCGGGATCACCGGCACGGCGTCGAGGATCATGGCCCGGGGGTCGTTGATGCGCCGTCCCTGGTCGTCGCGCCGGTTGAAGGCGGTGACGATCTTCAGGCGCTTGATGGCCTTCTGCCGGCGCTGAGCGGACAGGGGGCGCCGGCCGTCGACGGCGTCGATCGCCTCGCGCAGCTTGACCTCTTCGACGTCGAGGTCGATCTGGTCGATGAGCTCGGCGATGGCCTCTGCGCCCATGCCGCCGTCGAAGTAGTCGTCGTAGCGCAGCTTGAGCTCGCGCCAGAGCAGCTCGTCCTCGATGATCTTTCGGGGGAAGAGGTCGCGCAGCTCGTCGAACGCCCGCTTGGCGAGGTCGATGTCACTGTCGGCTCGCTCGCGCAACGAGGTGATCTCGCGTTCGACGGCCCGCTGGCGGGCCTTGATCTCCGTCTCTTTCGCGCCGGAGCCCTCCAGCTCGGCAAGCTCCTCTTCGAGCGCCTTGAACCGGCGGTCGATGTCGAGGTCCCGCTGGCGCTCGATCTGGCCGATCTCCTCGGCCAGCTCCGCCTCCAGGTTGGGGAGGTCTTCGTGGCGCTTCTCCTCGTCGACCGCGGTGACGAGGTTGGCGGCGAAGTAGATGACCTTCTCCAGCTGCTTGGCTTTGAGCTCCTCGCGGGCTTCGGTGCCCATGAGCAGGTAGGCGAGCCAGCTCCGGGTGCCGCGCAAGTACCAGATGTGCACCACGGCGGCAGCCAGCTCGATGTGCCCCATGCGCTCGCGACGCACCTTGGAGCGGGTGACCTCCACCCCGCAGCGCTCGCAGATGATGCCCTTGAACCGGACGCGCTTGTACTTGCCGCAGTAGCACTCCCAGTCCTTGGTCGGCCCGAAGATCTTCTCGCAGAACAGGCCGTCCTTCTCGGGGCGCAGCGTGCGGTAGTTGATGGTCTCGGGCTTCTTCACCTCGCCGTTGGACCACGTCCGGATGGAATCGGCGGTAGCCAGGCCGATCCGCAGCTGATCGAAGTCGTTCACGTCCAGCACTACAGGCTCCTCTCCGCGGCACGGCGCTCGTCTTCCTCGTCCGACCCCCGCTCGGGCCGGCTGATGTCGATGCCCAGCTCCTCTGCGGTGCGGAAGACGTCCTCGTCGAGCTCGCGCATCTCGATCTCCTCACCGGTGGCCGACAGGACCTCCACGTCGAGGCAGAGCGACTGCATCTCCTTGATGAGCACCTTGAAGCTCTCGGGAATCCCCGGCTCGGGGATGTTCTCACCTTTCACGATGGCCTCGTACACCTTCACCCGGCCGAGCACGTCGTCGGACTTGATGGTGAGCAGCTCCTGGAGGGCGTAGGCGGCGCCGTACGCCTCGAGCGCCCACACCTCCATCTCCCCGAAGCGCTGCCCCCCGAACTGCGCCTTGCCGCCGAGCGGCTGCTGGGTGATCATCGAGTAGGGGCCGGTGGAGCGGGCGTGGATCTTGTCGTCGACCAGGTGGGCCAGCTTCAAGATGTAGACGTAGCCCACCGAGATCGGGTTGTCGTAGGGCTCTCCGGTTCGACCGTTGTACAACGTGGCCTTGCCGTCGGTGCCGATCTGGCGCCTACCGTCGGCCGAGTCGGAGGTGAGCGTGCCGAAGACCTGCTTCATGGTGGGATGGCGTCCCGCACCGGCCGCCTCGTCCCAGTGCGCCCCGTCGAAGGCGGGGGTCGCCACCCACACCGCGGGGTCGGTCCGGGGCCGGGTCTTCGTCTCGGTGCCACGCACCGGCTGGTTGTGGGGCTCCACTCCCTCCCAGCCCCACCGGGCCGCGTAGCCGAGATGGGACTCGAGCACCTGGCCCACGTTCATCCTGCTGGGCACTCCGAGGGGGTTCAAGATGATGTCGACCGGGGTCCCGTCGGCGAGGTACGGCATGTCCTCGACGGGCAGGATCTTGGAGATGACGCCCTTGTTCCCGTGCCGTCCGGCCAGCTTGTCGCCCTCGGAGATCTTGCGCTTCTGCGCCACGTACACCCGCACGAGCTGGTTCACCCCGGGGGGCAGCTCGTGGGAGTCCTCACGCGAGAACACCCGCACGTCGATGACCTTGCCGGACTCCCCGTGAGGCACCTTCAGCGACGTGTCGCGCACCTCGCGGGCCTTCTCGCCGAAGATCGCCCGCAGCAGGCGCTCCTCGGGGGTCTGCTCGGTCTCGCCCTTCGGGGTGACCTTGCCGACGAGCACGTCGCCCGCGTTCACCTCCGCACCGATCCGGATGATGCCGCGCTCGTCGAGGTCGGCCAGGATCTCCTCGGACAGGTTGGGGATGTCACGGGTGATCTCCTCGGCACCGAGCTTGGTGTCGCGCGCGTCGACCTCGTGCTCCTCGATGTGGATGGAGGTGAGCACGTCGTCACGCACCAGGCGCTCGGAGAGGATGATGGCGTCTTCGTAGTTGTAGCCCTCCCACGGCATGAAGGCCACCAGCAGGTTCTTGCCCAGGGCCAGCTCGCCGTTGTGGGTCGCGGGGCCGTCGGCCAAGATGTCGCCGGCGGTGACGGTGCGCCCCTCGTCGACGACGACCTTCTGGTTGATCGACGTGTTCTGGTTCGAGCGCCGGAACTTGGCCAGCCGGTAGGTCTTGCGGCCCAGCTCCACCCCGTTGCGATCGCGCTGGCCGGGGTTGTAGGCCACGATGACGTGCTCGCCGGAGACCTCGGCCACCACACCGTCGCCTTCGGCCAGCACCACGTCACCGGCGTCCTGGGCAGCTCGGGCCTCGACCCCGGTGCCGATGTACGGCGCTTCGGGGACTACGAGCGGCACGGCCTGCTTCTGCATGTTGGCGCCCATGAGCGCCCGGTTCGCGTCGTCGTGCTCGACGAAAGGGATGAGCGCGGTGGACACCGACACGATCTGCTTGGTAGAGACGTCCATCAAGTCGACCTCGGCCGGCGGGACGAAGTCGACCTCGCTGGTGGTGCCGTACGACGTGGTCGTGGCCCCCACCCGGACCCCGGCGCCTTGGGGGCCGCGGCGCACCAGGACCCGCTCGTCGACGAACCGGCCGTCGACGTCCAGCTTGGCGTTCGCCTGGGCGATGACGTGCTCTTCTTCCTCGTCCGCGGCGAGGTAGACGATCTCGTCGGTCACCGCACCGTCGGTCACGGTGCGGTACGGCGTCTCGATGAAGCCGTACTCGTTCACCCGGGCGTAGGTGGCCAGCGCCCCGATGAGCCCGATGTTCGGCCCTTCGGGAGTCTCGATGGGGCACATCCGGCCGTAGTGCGAGCTGTGGACGTCGCGCACCTCGAACCCGGCCCGCTCCCGGGACAGGCCGCCGGGCCCGAGCGCGGAGAGACGGCGCTTGTGGGCCAGCCCCGACAGCGGATTGTTCTGGTCCATGAACTGGCTGAGCTGGCTGGTGCCGAAGAACTCCTTGATGGCAGCGACGACCGGTCGGATGTTGATGAGCGTCTGGGGGGTGATGGCTTCGACGTCCTGAGTGGTCATGCGCTCGCGCACCACTCGCTCCATGCGCGACAACCCCACGCGCACCTGGTTCTGGATCAGCTCGCCCACCGAGCGGATCCGCCGGTTCGCGAAGTGGTCCTGGTCGTCGATGCGATATCCAGCCTCGCCGTCGGCCAGGTGCAGCATGTAGGTGGCCGTGGCCAGCACCTCCGACGGGCTCAGCACGCCCTGGTCGGGCGCCGGACGCTCCAAGACGACGTCCAGCGCCTCGGAGATCCGCTCGATCTCGGGGCCGAGCTTGCGGTTCAGCTTGTAGCGCCCGACCCGGGTGAGGTCGTAGCGCTTGGGATTGAAGAAGGCGTTGTCGAAGTAGACCCGGGCCGCCTCGGCCGAGAGCGGCTCGCCGGGACGGGCTCGCTTGTAGATCTCGAGGAGGGCTTCCTCGCGCGACGGCGCCAGGTCGCGCTCCTTCTCCCACTGACCTTCGAGGAAGTCGAAGTGGCGAACGAAACGCTCCAGGAGCCCCTCGTCCTCGTACCCGAGCGCCCGGAGCAAGACGAACAGCGACAGGCGGCGCTTGCGGGCCACCCGGGCACCTGCGGTCACGTCACGTGAGGGCTTGGCCTCGACGTCGAACTCGACCCACTCGCCCCGATAGGGGTGGATGGTGCCGGTGACGATGGTCTTGGCGTCGCGGCCGGGCTGGAAGATCACCCCCGGCGAGCGCACCAACTGGCTCACCACCACCCGCTCGGTCCCGTTGATGATGAAGGTCCCCTTGTCCGTCATCATGGGGAAGTCCCCCATGAAGACGGTCTGCTCCTTGATCTCGCCGGTGCCGGCGTTCATGAACCGCGCCCGGACGAACACCGGGGCGGCATAGGTCATGTCCTTCTCCTTGCACTCCTCCACCGAGAACTTGGGCGGGGGACGCAGATCCGGGTCGGTCGGGTCGAACTCCAGCTCCAGGCTCAGCTGGCCGGTGAAGTCCTCGATGGGGCTGATGTCGGCGAACGCACCTGCCAACCCGCGGTCCAAGAACCACTGGAACGAGTCGCGCTGGATGGCGACCAGATCCGGCAGGGGCAAGACCTCGTCGAGGTTGGCGAAGGAAAAGCGATCCGGGCTCTTTGACCGTGCAGGCAAGGGCCTACTCCCTCCGATTGCGGGGACTGGCGGACAACGGTGGAACGAGGGGCGACAGCTGTGGGACAGGGGCCGAGGGCGCTGGAGCGAGGGGCTGCTCGGCGTCACGCATGGAGCCCCGCCGGGCCCCGGTGCCACGAAGGAGCGCTTCGATGTCGTGCTCCGCTCCCAGAGCACGACCCGTACTGCCGGCCACCCGGACCCGGCCGGAGCACGCCGCCGGGGTGGCAGCCGATGCCCGAGACGGTTCGGCACCGAGACGGCGGATCCCGGCCGGCTTGGTGACCGGCTGGCAACGGCCCGGGTGGCGCGTAGCAGCCCGCCTGTGGGCCGGAGACAGGCAAACACCCGAGGAGGACGCGGGAGAGCGCGTCATTCAGGCGACGACGACAAGACTGGCGCGACGGCGGAGCACGGCAACAGCCAAGCATACGCGATCGAGCGCCGCGATGCAAGGCAGCGCGCTCCCCGTCAGCGGCACTCCCCGTCAGGGTAAAGATTGCCGAGCCCGGCGTCAAGCACCTTCCCCCGAGCCCGGCGTCGAGCACCTTCCCCCGGGGGCGGCTGGAGCCCTCTCCCCCGGAGGCGGCTGGAGCCCGACCTGGCGATCGGAGCGGTTGCCGGCACCGTGGAGCGGAGCTGGCCGCTACCACAGCCCGAGCCCGAGCCCGAGCAGTTCGCCGGGCCTGGTGCCGCCCGCTACTTCACCTCGACGGTCGCACCCCGCCCGAGCTACACAGCCCCCGATGGCCGAGACCTGGCCGGTGCCGCCCGCTACTTCACCTCGACGGTCGCACCCGCCTCTTCGAGCTTGGCCCTGGCCTTGTCGGCGTCTTCCTTGGACACCCGCTCCAACACCGGCTTGGGGGCGCTGTCGACCAGGTCCTTCGCCTCTTTCAGCCCGAGGCTGGTGAGCGCCCGGACTTCTTTGATGACCTGGATCTTCTTATCACCTGCCGCGGTCAGGACCACGTCGAACTCGGACTTCTCGTCCTCAGCCCCGCCCACGGCGCTGTCCGCGCCAGCCGCTGCCGGCGCACCGACCACGGCCACCGGGGCAGCAGCGGTCACGCCGAAGCGCTCTTCGAACTCCTTCAGGAGCTCGGACAGCTCCAGGACCGACAGGGCGGCGATGCCGTCGAGGATCTCTTCTTTGGTCAATGCCATGGTGCTCGTGCTCCTTGTGGTCGATGCATCGGTGGGATCGTTACGGTCGAGCCGGCACCCTGCCCGTCGGTCGAGCACGGGGTCCGGCACCGCCAGTCCAAGCCGCTCGTCGGGCCAGGGGTAAAGGCCCAGGGGTAAAGGCGAGGGCTCGTCAGTCGGCAGGGATACAGGCGAGGGCTCGTCAGTCGGCAGGGGCAGAGGCCTCGGTGACGGCGCCGGGCCCTTCGGCGGCAGGGGGGGTCTCCGCGGCAGGTTCGGGGGCCACAGGGGGCCCTTCGGCGGCAGGTTCGGCGGCAGGGGAGGTCTCCGCGGCAGGTTCGGCGGCGGCAGGCTCGCCCGCGGCAGGCTCGGG
>JAKAQW010000260.1 GCA_021819525.1 Actinomycetes bacterium | reverse complement strand
GTCAGTCGCCGTCAGTCGCCGTTGGTCCTGTCGCCCTCGGTCGCCGACCCCGGCGTCCGACCCTCGAGCAGCGCCGTCGACGCAGGATCCGCCAGAGCCTTGGTACCTGGCTCGCTGGCTCGAGCCAACGGCCCCAGCCGCCGTGCGCGCTCAGGTGCCGCCCAGCTCCTGGCGGAGCTGCTCCAGCACCTCGGGGTCCTCGAGCCCTGTGGTATCCCCCGAAGTCGTGCCGTCGACGACCAGCTCGCGCAGCAGGCGCCGGACGATCTTGCCACTGCGGGTCCGGGGCATCGTCGACAGGACATGGACACGCCGCGGACGGGCGATCGGTCCGATCACGTCGACCAGACGCTGGACCAGCACCTCCTCGGTCGGTCGATCGGCAGCCGTGGCTGCCAGGGTCACGAAGCCCTCGGGCACCTGCCCCTTGGTGGGGTCGTCCACGCCGATGACCGCCGCCTCGGCTACCCCCTCCACCTCCAGCAGGGCGCTCTCCATCTCCATGGTCGACAGGCGGTGAGCCGCGACGTTGATGACGCCGTCGACCCGACCGACCACCCAGATGTGGCCGTCGGGATCCTCCAGCGCAGCGTCGGCACTGTCGTAACGATCAGGACCGAAGGTCGAGAAGTACTGGGTGCGGTAGCGCTCGGGGTCTCGCCAGATGTCCCGGAACAGCGTCGGGAACGGTGCGGTGAGGGTGAGATAGCCCACAGTGCCCACCGGTGCCGGACGACCCTCTTCGTCGACGATGGCGTAGGCGTGGCCCGGGAGCGCCACGCCACAAGAACCAGGCTTGGCCGGCGTCACTCCGACTACCGACGACGTCCAGGCGCTGCCTGTCTCGCTCTGACCGTAGGTATTGTTGATCTCGAGGCGACCGTGCCCGATGTGGTCCTGGACCCAGTGCCAGGTGGTGGCGTCGAGCGGCTCGCCCACCAGCGCGAGCAGCACCAACGCGCCGAGGTCGTAGCGTGACGCCAGCTCGGGGCCGTGGCGGGCAAGCATCCGCAGCAGGGTCGGCGCCGTGAACATCTTGGTGACCTGGTGGGCCTGGAGGATCTGGTAGACCCGCTCAGGACCGGGGTGGTCGAGCGCGCCCTCGCACGCGAGCATTGTCGCCCCACACGCAGTTGCACCGATCAGCTCGAAGATAGGGAAGGTGAGCCAGCCGCAGTCCGCCGTGCACCAGTAGACGTCGTCGGGGCCGAGGTCCAGGGCCATCTGGACGTTGTGGTACGCCCCGACGAGAAAGCCGAGACCACTGTGGACCAGGCCTTTGGGCTTGGCGCTCGTGCCGCTGGTGTAGATGATGAACCCGGGGTCGTTCGCCTCCATGGCGACGGGAGGCGCCAGACGATCGGTCGCGGCCAACAGCTCGTCGTAGTAGCGATCGCGCCCAGGTGTCATGGGAACCGGAGCGCCGGTCCGGCGGACCACGACCACGTGCTCCACGCTGGGCAGCTGGGGCAGCACCTGATCGAGGGTGGCCTTCAGCGCGATCGGCCGGCCCCGGCGCCAGGTCTCGTCGGCAGTGACCACGACCTTCGCCCCGGTGTCGACCACCCGGTCGGCCAGCGCCTGGGGGGAGAACCCGGAGAACACGATGTTGTAGATGGCTCCGATCCGCAGACAGCCATGCACGACCGCGAACGTCTCAGGCAGGTTCGGGAGGAAGATGGCGACCACATCGCCGCGGCGCACGCCGAGGTCACCGAGCGCCTGAGCGAAGCGGGCGGTCTGCTCCGCCAGCTCGGCGTACGTCCACGACCGCTCCGCGCCGTCCTCACCCAGCCAGTGCACCGCCACCTTCTGCGGGGAGCTGCGCGCGTGGCGGTCCACGCAGTTCACGCTCACGTTCCCCGTCGCACCGGGAAAGAACTGGAAGCCCCGGGCCAGGTCCCCCACCATGGCCTGGTCCGCCGGCCACCGAGACGACCACTCGAGCTCGTCAGCCACCTTCGCCCAGTAGCCGCCGAGATCCTCGAGGGACTCCCGGTAGCGCCGGTGGTAGTCCTCCAGAGTCCTCATCGGCAGGCGCCCCGACGGTGGCCGAGGCGGCGGCACCAGCATCGACGCACGCACCATCGGTGGCAGGTCCCCGACATCCGCCCTCTCGCGGTGCTCGTCGGTCATCTCGATCACCTCACCTCTCTCTGGTGGCCTCGGCGTCCGACGGCATCTGGCGCATCCGGCGACGGGCCGACGGCCTCACGCTAGCGCCACCCGCCGACCTGGCCAATCGGCGCCACCAGGACCGATGCTGCCGGTCCCGAGGAGCCCGGACACCCGGTACGCAGCGCTCGGTCCCGAGGAGCCCGGACACCCGGTACGCAGCGCTCGGTCCCGAGGAGCCCGGACACCCGGTACGCAGCGCTCGGACGCCTCGGTGACCTGGTGGTGGCGCAGTGGGCGACGACGGGGTCACCCAGGCTCGGGGATGGCCTCCCACCACTGGCACCACCAACTCGCGCCCACCAAGATGCGCAGCTTCGGATGCCAGCAGTACGAGATGTCCCTCGAGGGCTCCAGCAGGTAGCGGCAGTTCTCGCACTGCTCGTCACCTGAAGGACTGCCTCTGAGCACTGCATTGTCGGCGAGATGACGCAGCTCGATGGCCACCCGCTCGTCGATCTCCTTCGGCTCGGGTTCTGGGATCACATAATCGGACATAGGAAGTGTGACGGTACCAGCTGCCACGTGGCGGCGCAGGCGCGAGCTGGGCATATCCGGGATGTGGATCCTTCGATGACAGCCACCTTCGAAAGGACGCCGGGCTCGTCCGATCCGACGCGCAGCTCCTCGAAGAGGCTGCCGCCATCGCCGACGAGCACGGCATCTGCGTGCACGACGCGGCCCACTTCGCAGCAGCGCGGGCCGCCAGCGGCCAGCTCGTCAGCTGCGACGCGCGCGACCTGGTCTTCCGAGACCTCGCTACGCTCCCCGCCTCGCTGTCCGGCAACCGACTGAAGCGGAAGCTGGACCGCCCGACCACGCCTCCCCCTGAACCGATGCAGGGTCGTCGCCACGGTTCGCGCACCGTCCCCGTGGGTGGCCGTCGGCACTCGTGCTCATTGACAGTTCGGACCTCGACGCGCTCCGAGGGCAGTGCAACGCGGTGGCTCCTGTGTTGGAGAGGAGCTCATGGATCGAAGAACTGCAGCGCGGGCAGGACGCCCCGGAGTCGCTCGAAGTCCGAGTCACGAGTCCACAGCCGGGCGGCCGAGTCGACAGCAGCGACGGCGATCTCGACATCGGTCAAAGCGACGGTCTCGCCGCGCTCTCGAAGACGTGCGGCCGTTTCGCCAACGCCCTGCCACTGGACCAGGCCGAGGTCCGCCCACGGCAAGCCGGTCAGCAGTAGCCAGAGCCTCCCCCTGTCGGGGGGCTTCGCGCCGGCGAGCAACTCTGCTACGACTGGGCCACATACCAAGACCTCCCCTGCGGCGAGGAGGTCATCCAGTCGGGCGGAGCTCGATCCCTTGCCTGCGCGCAGGTACTCGACCCATACCGACGTGTCGGCCAGAACGCTCACGTCGTTCGGTCGGTCGCACGCAGGTGCCGTGAAAGGTCTTCGATCTCCACCGTCCCTGCCAGTTGCCGAAGCTGGTCGGCCGCGTCGTGCGTGAGGTAGAAGCGCACCGCGCGCTGGATCGCCTCGGTCTTCGACACGCCAGGAAGGCGCGACATGAGAGAGGAGACGAGGACGTCGTCAAGCTCGAGGGTCGTTCGCACGACCCCAGTATGCCATATGATCTGGCAGATTCACGCGGTGGGCCGTGGTCGCTCGTGTTCGCACTTTGATGACGTGCGGAACCGAGCCCAGTGGCTCGCCTCAGCCCGGTGGTCACTCGAGAGGACGCACACTTCGGTGTTCGGTGGTCGCCGTCACCTGAACCGTTCCTAGACACTGCGCGATAGTGAACATCGCCCAGTGGGTGGCCCCGAACGGTCCTGGGTCACCTGGCGCCCTTCGCTTCCGGTAGGCACTGTGGTCTCACTTCCACCGTTCGGGGCTCGCCGTGTGCGGGCCTTCGGTCGTCGCCTCCTGCCTGTCCCTGGCTCTGGTTGCCTGTTGCTCGGCGGCTCGGGCAGACCAGCGGCAATGGCTGGTTCGGGCCACCCGGCGGAGACCTGCACGGTAGCTCGTTCCCCATCCTCTGGTGAGCTCCGAGCGCACATGCCCCGTCGCCGGGCTCGCTGCCCAAGTCCGCG
>JAKAQW010000060.1 GCA_021819525.1 Actinomycetes bacterium | reverse complement strand
GCGTCGGTGTCGGAGCCAGCGTCGGTGCCGGAGCCAGCGCCGGTGCCGGAGCCGACACCAGCCTCCGCGCCAAGATGGGAGCCAGCGCCCAGGCCGGCGCCAGCACCCGGACGGGCGCCAGCACCGGATCCAGCACTGGAGCCACCAGCAGGGCCAGCACCACCACCGGGCTCGACCGCGTCATGCAACGGATCGTCAGACGCGGCCGCTTCACCGAACAAGGTTCCTGGATCGGGCTCGACCGCGTCATGCAACGTGTCGCGCAGCTCGACAGGTCCAGGGAACCGGTTGCCGGGTTCAGGCTCGACCGCGTCATGCAACACGTCGACCGCCTCGACCGCGTTGATGTCGGAGGCCGTGCGGAGAAGCGAGCCGATCTGCTCCGCTCGCCTGGCGTCGAGCTGCTGCGGGCGGACGCGGGCGACGGCTTGGCCCCGCTCCGGCTGCACTCGAGACCTCGCTGCTCCACGCACTGTCGAGCCGGCAGGGCGCGGCCATGGTTCTGCCGCAGCGCCCGAACAGCGCTCCAGGACGATCCGCGCGCCGTCACCGCACGCTTGCCACGGCACACCGCGAACGGGCCATCCGAACACTGCAGCCACCAAGCCGTCGCTGGCGCATGCCAGCTCGGCCAACCGGCGGGCGTCGTCGTCTCGAGCGCCGTCGCCGTCCCCGCCCTCGCCGCCCGAGCGCCGGGTACCGCCACCAGAGCGCGCGGCTCTCTCGAGATCGCCCGTGCCATCGAGATCGCCTGTGCCATCGAAATGGCCTGTGCCCACGAGCGTGGCGCCAAATGGGGGCCCGTCAGCGCTCATGTCCGCGGCTCCGCCGAGGCCGGCTCTGTCGAAGCGGCTACCGGTACTGTCGAGCGCTCCGTGGCTCGTGCGAGCACCAGGCGGCGAGAAGGTGGAGGCGCACAGGAACACTGTGGTCACATACGGGTCGAGCAGCTCGCGGCGTTCGGGTGACAGCGCTCGAGCGGCCTCCGTCGACCAGGCACCCTGAAGATCACCCGCCTGACCGGCCACTGCGGTCCGACCGCCGTGCGGAGCGCCGGTGGCTGGCGCCACAGCCGAGGGCTGGCCGGGGCGCTGCGCGATACATGCCTCGGCCACCGTGCACGCCCGAGCGAGATCGTCGATCCGCCGTGCGCGGTCGAAGACGTCGAACGTGTCGGAGAACCCCACCAGCACCAAGTCCACCTCGACAGCCATCGGGGCGGTGGCAAGCTCGACGGCCATGGCACGAAGTGCACCTCGTGCCCACGGACCGCGCAATGCCAGCGCGCCGAGCACCGCCAGATCCACGAGCACCAGCCGGTCGTCCTCCACCCCCAGCGTGACCAAGGTGCCCGGCTCGAGGAGCTCCACCGGCGGCGGACCGACAAGGGCGTCGAGGCGCCCGCTGCGACGCCGACGGGTGGTCTTGGTGACGTGGCCCAGGAGGACGGACTCCTCGACGCTCGACCCACGGACCCCGGCAGGCATCGGCGTCCACCACCCCGGACCCGAGCCCGGTACCAAGAGGCGACTGGCGGTCGGGTCGAGCGGGTCGCACCAGAGGGCGGGATCGACGTCTGCGGGTGGGCCGTCAGGTGCCACGAGCGCGAGCTCGGCGCCGTGGGCTCCGATACGCACGGCAGCCACGAGCGGAACCGGCACTCCGGCCTCGGCCGCCGCGACGTGGAGCGAGGCCACCGCGGCACCTGCCGCGGTGCGCGGCGCCAGGTCGGCGCGGCGTCGCAACTGTCCCTCGAGCGCCAGAACGTCGTGTGGGGGCAGCGCGATGCGGAGCCCGTCGCGTCGGTGCCGTTGCTGCACCCGGCGCAAGCGGTCGACCAGCAGGACCACCCCGCCTGCCAAGATGCCGAGCACCAGCACCTCCTCGACGACGGGAGCCGGGTTCCGGTGCCGCGCCGAGGGGGTGATCGCACGGCCGTCGAGCACGGTGCCAGGGTCCGACACCTCACCGGCACGTTGCCGGGGAAGAGCCGAGGCGGTGGCAGGAGACCGATCGCCGTGCCAGGTGCCGAGCCGAGGAGCCGGCCCGGACCCGCGCGCTGAGACGCGGTCCGACCCTTCAGCGCGACCCTGCGAGATCGCGCTCGACGATCCCTCGTCGACGGCCGGTCCGCCGCCTCGGGAGACCCCGGGAGTAGCCACGGGAGAGACCCCGGGAGCAGCCACGGGAGAGACCCCGGATGCTGTGGGCGACGAGACCGGTGGCGGACCCGTGAGCGCCGAGGAACCGGAAGCGGAAGGCCCGGAAGCGGAAGGCCCGGAAGCGGAAGGCCCGGAGGCGGAAGAGCCGGACGTACGAGGCGCAGACCCGGTACCCGAGGATCCTCCTCCAAGGGGCACCGTGCTCGGTGGCAGGAGGAGCGTCCATCCAGGGAAGATCCAGTGGTCGTCGACCAGCGCCTCACCGTCGGGCTGCGGGCGCCCGTGGTTGAGCGCCGCGATCTGGCGCCACCGCAGCGGTGAGCCGAGCTCCCTGGCAGCGATCGACCACAGCGTGTCTCCGGGCTGGACCACGTACAAGCGCGCCGACGTCGCTACAGATGCCGAGCGCGCTCGCTGCTCGGCCAGCGCGCCGCCCACCGCTGCTGCAGCCCACCGACGCGCGCCGACAGTCTCCCCACGCCCGTCGAGCGCCCCAGCCTCCCGGGCTCGCTCGGCAGGCTGCCCAGGTGCCCCTACTGACATCGATGCCCGAGCCGGCTCGTCGACGGCGCCGGAGCCCGACCCTGGAGACCCGTGCGGTGGCGCCAGGCCCGCCGAGGCGGCCGGCGGGTCGACGTGGTGGAGCACCGACATCACGGCGGCTGGAGAAGCCGCCGTGATGACCGAGGACCGCAGCGCAGGCACAGCGGCGAGCATGCCGCCCGCGGCCACACCGGCAGCCCGCTGCAGCCAGGCACCGGCCGGCAGACGGCGGGGCTGGCGGCCTCGGGCCAACGCGAGCAGCTCGGACCCCAGGCAGACCATCATCCAGGCCCACAACAGCCAGCCCGCGGCCACCAGGAGGCCGAGGAGATCACTGGCGTCGGACTGCTGTTCGAGCACCCGCGCCACCAGCCTCGGATGCTGTGCGGCTGCGAGCATCGACGGCCATGGGCCGTGCAGCGTCGCCCACACCAAGACCACCGGAACGATCGTCACCACCGACGCCACCACTGCCCCCGCAGCCGCCCGGGTCATCGCCCTGGCGGCTGCTCCCGGGTCCCCGCTGGCCGATGAGCTGGCCGCTGATCTCGACAGCGCAGTGGTAGCCCGCGACATCGCTCGGTCACTGCCGAGATCTCGGCCCCGAACGCTTCGATCCACTCAGTCCTCCTCCGAGACACCGTGCTGGTCGCTCGCGGAAGCGGTCGCTCGCACCGCGAGCCGCCGGATGCCGATGACCCCGAGGATGGTCGTCTGCACGCCGGCGTCGACGGTCACCGTCACCGTGGTCGCCGTGGCCGTCGCCGAGCCGTGGGCACCGATCTGGTGGAGGTAAGCGTCGGCATCGGCCACTGCGACCGCCGGGTCGAGCACGACCCGCCCCTGGCGCAACGCGGAGACGGAGACCGCCTGTGCCCCGGCCCGGGCAGCCTGCTCCGCCTCGGCCGACGCCTGCTCGCGCGCGGCCAGCGCCCGGCCGCCGTCGACAGCGAGCCCAGCTATGGCGAACAGTGCCACGGCCAACACCGCGACGAAGACGGTGAGCGAGCCCTCCGAGCCTCGATCTCGAGTCATGGCTGGTTCCGGTAGGTATCGATCGGCGCCCGGACCGTGCTGGTCGTCGAGGCGGAGCCAGGTAGCCCGGGAACCGCCAGATCCGCCAGCGGTACCGTGCATCGCACCGTCACCGTCACCGAGCCCCCGGGGTCGAAGGCCCCGACGTCGGTGGACACGGCCAGATGCCGACAGGCCCCGCCGGCTGCGTCGACGGCTGCAGGAGCAGCCTGGCGTGCCGCCGCCGAGGCCGCATACGGTGTCGGAGCTTCGGCCGCCGCTTCCGCACCGGCACGCGCCGCGCCAGCGACCTCGGCCCGGACCACCTCGTAGCGCCCCAATGCGACCACGAAGGAGGCGAACACGACGACCACTGGCACCAGCACCAGCAGCTCGACCGTGGCACTGCCCCGTTGCCGATGCATCACGGAACCTCCCGGAACCGCTGCACGGTGGCCGTCCGAACGGCTCGCACCGTAAGGCGCAACCACGGCACGATGCTCTCGACCCGGCCCGATGCCACTGCGGTCACCGAACTGGCCGGCGACGTGGCGCTGCCAGCAGCCTGGGTCGTCACCGCACCTGCCACCGCGCGCGCACCTGCCACAGCGCGCGCACCCACCGCGCCGCCCGCACTGCCATCGGACGTGGTGAGCGTCACCTCGGGAGCAAGGAGCACCGGCCCGGCCACGCTCCTGGCGTCGGCCAATCCGGCCTGGCGGCCCAAGAGCACCGTTCCCCCCAGGCCCGCTGCGGTGACGGCGGCCCGGGAGGCCACCTGCTGCACCGCCTCGTCAGCCAGCACCCACAGGCAGAGCTGCACCGCCACGAGGAGCACCATCATGAACACCGGGATCACGATGACCATTTCGACAGTGGCTGAGCCACCGTGATCCGCCTCCGTACCCGGATCCCCGCCGCGACGCTCGACGCCCACGATGCCTTCGCGACTGCCACCGCCGGCGCTCGCCTTGCCGGCGCACGCCTTGCCGGCGCACGCCTCGCCGGCGCTCGCCTTGCCGGCGCACGAGCGTGACGAGCTGTGTCGTGCCAGTTGCCTCGCGCGGCATCTGCCGGAGCGTGCTGTGCGCATGTCAGTCGAGCGTTGCCGGCTGGTCAGTTGAGGTTGAGCGAGCTCGCCTTGGCGGTGACCTTGGCGACGATGATGGCACCGACGGCGATGGCCAGAGCGGCGAAGATCGCCGTCAAGATCACCTTCTCCACTGCGGTGCCGTCTTCGGATCGCCAGCTCTCACCGGCACGGATGCGCGCCGCGCACCACAGCACCCACAAGTACGTGAGCATCTCGGATCGCTCCTTTCGTTCGTGTCGACGCTCGTTCGTGTCGACGCTCGATCGTCTTCGCACCCCGGTCACAGGCCACTCAGGATGCGGGCAAACGCCGGGTACCCGATGAACACGAGGAAGCCGATCAGCAACAGCGCGCCGGGGAGGAAGAGCCGCTCCGTCATGGCGTTCGCCTCGGACTCCGTCTTTGCCAGCTGGCGGCGGCGCAACGTCTCGGCTTTGGCCGCCAAGGTGGCTCGGATCCGAGCGCCCTCGGTCCCCGCCAAGCTGACCGTGTTCGCCACCTCGACCAGCTCGCTCACCCCGAGGTCGGTCCCCATGGCGGCCAAGGCCTGCCAGGGAGGTCGGCCCCCGTGGCGCGCTCCGTCGAGCACGGCCGCGATCCGCGCCGAGAACGGATCTTCGGCGACGGTGGCCGCGGCATCGAGCGCACCTTCGACCCCCATCCCCCCCGCCAAGCACAACACGACGAGGTCGAGGTACGTACCTACCGCCTGGCTGGCCAGCTGGCGCCGGCGCTGGCCGGCGTGCCACACCCGGCTCACCACCAAGCCCACGCCGCACAGCGGACCGAGGACCACCACGACGAGCGCGGGCAGCACGGAGAACTGTCCTGCCGTGACAGTCTGCAGTGCCGCCAGGGCGAACCCCATCGCCAGCCCGGCCACGGCGGCTGCCGCCACCCGATCGACGAACTGGGCCCAGCTCGTCTCGGTGAGCAGCAACATCGGCTGGAGCCACGAGACCACTGCCGGTCGCTCGGCCAAGTGCTCGGCGCTCGACGACACCCAGCGCTCGGGAACCCACCTCCGGCCCCATGGCGACCAGAGCCCTGTCGGCCCACGACCGCCGTCGACGGCTGGGCGTGCCGCTTCGAGACGGCTGGATCGGCGAGCTCCGGAGATGACACCCACCGCGCCGAGCGCCGCACCGACGGTGCACAGCACCACGAGGGTCATGACCACACCCCCGCTCGGGGTGCGCCTAGACCACGCGTCGTAGAGGCTCCCCCCTGGCTGGGACGCAGGGGTGCCACCTCTCGGCGGGGCAACAGGCGCGGGAGCGCGGCCCCCCGGGTCAGGCGGACGAACAGCCAAATGCCTACGGCATCACAGCTCCCGGCGACGAGCAGCACGAGCTGACCGACCGGCGTGGCGAAGGGCGCGAGATAGCTGTGGGCGAGGACAGCGAGCGCCACGACGAACCCCGCGGAGAACACGACCACGATCCGCACCCCGCTACGCGCCGAAGCCCGAACCGCCTCCACCCGCAACCGCATCGCTACGTCGTCGCGGGTGGCGGCGGCCAGCGCGCCGAGCAGGTCGGCCAACCGCTGGGCCCGGGCTCCCGCAGCCAACAGCAGCGCGCAGACCACGGCATCAGCACTGGCGTCGTCGAGCTCGTCGGCGAAGGCTCGAAGCGACCGCGCGACGGGCACCCCGGCGACGAGCTTCCCCGCCAACGACTGGACCGACGAGCGGATCGCATCGGGAGCGATCGGTGCGGTGGCGACGATGGCCTGCGACAAGCCGGCGGACGCGTGCAAGGTGTCTCGCAGCATCTCGGTCCACAGCGCGATCGCTTCGTGGCGGTCGGCACGACGACGGTCCGCTGTCTCTGCCCACAGCCACGGGAACGCTCCGGCGCCGACGCCGGCCAGCAAACCGGCTACCGGCCACCCGGTGAGCCCGGCGCCGGCCACCGCGGCCAACACCACCGCTGCCACCTGCAGCGGACGCAACCGCCGCCCGCCGAGAGCCTGCGGCGCGGCGGGGTGCCCGGCGGCGCTCCGCCTGCCGAGCAACGCCCAGACGAAGCCGACCACCCCGATCCCCGTCCCGGCCGCCCCCAGCACGACGACGCTCATCGCCGCGCTCCGCGACCCAGGTGGCCGCCGGCCGGATCGAACCCGTGGGCCACCAGCTCCTCGAAGGTCCTCGACCGCAGAGGGGCGCCGATCTCCGCGCGCCTGCCTGGTCCGGGCCGGAACACCTCGTTCGACACCACGCTCAGCCCGTCGGCATCGACCACTTCGAGCACCGACGACACGAACCGGCGGCGGAGCGTGGCCGGGAAGCGGTCGACCGCGCCCCACGAGCGACCGCGCCGTGTCGGCACCGTGGAGCCGGCGCCACCGGGTTCTGGCGCACTGTCCATGTCGAGGAACACCACCAGGTCGACCGCGCCGGCCACGAGCAGGTTCGTGGCTTCGAGCGGCAGGCGCTGGGGGGACTGCACGGCATAGGACGCGATGCGTCGGAAGACCCCGTGAGAGGAGTCCGCGTGGATGGTGCACATGGACCCTGCTCTGCCCTGGCTCATCGCGTTCAACATGACGAGCACCTCTTCGCCCAGAATCTCGCCGACGATGACCCGATCGGCGTTCATCCGCAGCGCCCGGCGCACGAGGCGCGCCATGGGGAACTCGCCCTCGCCTTCGGTGTTCGCCTGGCGCGCTTCGAGCGCCACCACGTCGGGATGACGCTCGACGTCGCCGTCGAGACCGAGCTCGAAGGCCTGCTCGATGGTGACGATCCGCTCGTGAGCCGGGATCTCCGCGGCCAGCGCCCGCAGCAACGTCGTCTTCCCGGAGTTCATCGCCCCGCCCACGACGATGTTCTTCCGGGCCCGTACCGCAGCGGCAAGGAACGACGCCAGCACCTCGTCCACCGCGCCCAGCTCGACCAGATCCGCGAGCTGCAAGTCGACGTAGCGGTGCCGTCGGATCGACAGCACCGGCCGCCGCACCACCGACATGAGCGCGGAGAGCCGGCTCCCGTCGGGTAGGCGCAAGTCGAGCTCGGGATGTGCCACGTCGAAGCGACGCTCGGTCATCGCCAAGCGAGCCGCGACCGAGCGCACCATCTCCACCAGCTCGTCGTCGCTTCCCGCCGCGGCAGGTCCGAGCGCTTTGGATCCGTCGGCGTACGTGACCCACACCCGGTCCGCCCCGTTCACGTCGATGTTCTCCACCGACGGATCGTCGATCAGCACTTGGAGCGGGCCCAGGCCGAACAGCACGTCGAGCACCGCCTCGGCCGTGGCTCGCTCTTGCTCGGGGTCGAGCATCGGGCCCCCGAGCGACATGGCCTCGAGCGCCCGGCCTCTCAGGCGCTCGAGCACCAGGTGCCGGGCCAGCTCACGACGGTCGTCGAGCGCCAGATCGCTCCCGTGCGCGCGAGCCAGGTCGTCTGCGACCACGAGGCGCAGCTCGTGAACGAGATCGGGCTCCGCACCGGTCACTCGAACCCTCCCCCGACCCAGCTGCCGGTCACTCGAACCCTCCCCCGACCCAGCTACGTCGCCCGCCCGGCGTATCGAGCCCACCCGAGCCCACCTCGAGCTCTTGGTCGAACCCGTCGCCTGGCACCCGGGGGGCGTGCTCCACGCGGGTGAGCACCCAGCGCCCGACGGTCTCTGCCGCCGCCACCAGCGGCGATCGCACCAGCCGGCGTCGACTTCCCGGCTCGCCTCGCACCACGGCAGCCGCTGCGGGGTCCCAGGGAACGGTGGCGACAAGCTCGACCCCCAAGGCTCGTGCCGCCGAGCGGGCGTCAGCGCGGTGGCTGGCGGCCACCACGAGCCCCGGCGAGCTGGCTCCCATCTCGCTCAGGCGGCCGACCAGACCTGCTGCATGCCCGAGGGAGCTGCGGTCACCACCGGCGACGACCAGTACTGCGTCGGCCTGGCGCAGCAGCGCCCGCTGGCCGAGCGACCCGATGCCGACCCGACCACAGTCACAGATGACGTCGCAGCTGAGCGCGGCCAGCGCGCTGATGCCGGCGACCTCGCGATCGATCATGTGCGCCGCTTCGGCGCTCGAGGCACCGACGACGACCTCGAGCCCTCCTGGAAGGTGCTGCACGAACGGCGCTGCGGAGGGCACGCCCTGGGCATGCCGGGCGGACAGCACGAAGGCTGCCATCCCGGCCTGGTCGTCCAAGGCGAACCGGGCAGCGATGTCGCCGCCGCTCGGATCGCACTCGGCGACCACCACGGGCCGGTCCATCGGCCATACGGCACCGAGCAGGCAGGCCAGCGTCGTCACACCCGGCGCGCCTTTGGCCGAGCACGCAGCGACGACGGTCACCGTGCGCACCTGACTGCGCTCACGACGACGCCACCACGACCAGCGCGGCCTCTCCGGCCGCGGACAGCATGGCCACCACTGGAGCCGTGCTGCGCGCCACCAAGACCGACACGACCTCGTCGGCGGTGGACGAGGAGCTCGACGGCACGCTCACCGCGAGGACAGTGGCATCGGCAGCCACCACCGCACCGGGTGCTGGCGGCACGAGGCCCCCTGCCGTCGTGTCGGACGGTGCCGAGCCCGACGGCTGCGACGACTGGCTCGCACCTGTCGCCACCACGTCGACGAGCTCACCGGCGGTCACACCCCCTGCGGGGAGCTGGCCTGGGGCCGCTGCCACCCCGACCACTGCGCTACCTGTCGCCGGCGCGTAGACCGCCACGGTGTCACCCGCGTTCAGCAGTGAGCCCGGGACCAGTGCGGTGGCAGCCTGCCGGCCGAGCACACCGGGCTCTGCCGACGCCGGGACCACCGAGACCCCACGCGGCACGTGGACGTCGGCCACCCGGAGGTCGGCCCCCGCCACGGAAGCTCCTGGTGCTACCGGCCGGGTCACCACGAGCACCGCTTCGGTGCGCCCGGCGTGCTGGAACGCCACGGCCACCACTGCGGTGCAGGCCACGACGACCACCGCAGAGACCAACGCCAGCAACGGTCGGCGTCGGGTAGCGACAGGCCTCAGCCGCACCGTCGGCGAGCCCGGCGACGCTGGTGCTCTCGGCGCAGACACCGATGTCATCGAGACCCTCCCCTCGGACATCGGACCCGTGGCCGGCGACGCAAGTGAGACCAGCAACCCGACGAGCACGACATCCACTGGCACCTGACGCAGCCGGCCCCACCGACCTCCGAAGGGTGCGGGCCGGCGAGGCAGGCCAGCGGCGCCGCTGGTCTCACCTTGCGCCCCGTGCTCCCGTCGGTTACCGACGAGTACACTTGCATGCGCTCGAGGCGAAGATTAGGGAGGGGGGCGGCCCGGCGCAAGGGAAATTCGAGCTCGCCGAACGCGTCGATCTCGACACTGCTCGCGTCGGGGAGGGCGCTGGGTGGTGCAGCGGTCGCAGCCATGGGGGCCTCGGCACCACAGCGCCTCTCGATGGGCGCGAGGCGAGCGCCTGTCGCCCACGGCTCCCACACCGCCAGGGCGCCACACCGCTGCCAGCGAAGCGATGGCTCCCATGAGCCCGAGCCCGAGCCCGAGCCCGAGCCAGGGCCGGTTGGGCCGGACAGGCCGGACAGGCATCGCCAGATAGCTCGCGCACGGTGGGCCACCGGACCACCGTCTCGTGAGCACCTTGCTGGCTACCTTGCTGGCTACCTTGCTGGCGCCGAACCGCCTGATCGCCGGGGCCCAACACGCTCGGAGGATCCCGGTGCCGCCACTGGTGCCGAGGATCCCGGTGCCGCCGGCGTAGATGGCACAGGATCCCACACCGACACCGACACCGACACCGACACCGACATGGACGATGCCTATGGCGCCGAAGGTGCTGTGACGAATGCCGCCGGGACCGACGCCGGCTCCGAGGACGCCGGGACCGACGGATCCGCCAACGGTGCGCACCGCGCCTCGAAGCCGGTGAGCATCCTTTCGAGCGCGCCGGCGAGCGAGCCGAGATCCACCGAGCCGATCCCCGCCGCCTCGAGCACATGGGCCGCCAACGCTTCCTCGGCCTGTGCCAGCGCTCGGCGACCGGCCGCCGTCAGCTCCAGCTGCACGCCGCGACCGTCGCCCGCCACCGGCTGGCGCCGCAGCAACCCCGCACGCTCGAGCCCACCGACGATCGCACTCATCGTGGCCCGGCGCACGTCGGCCATGGCGGCGAGCGCCGAAGCCCGTTGCGGCCGCTCGGCTACCAGGAGCAGCACCCGGTACTGCGCCAGGGAGAGACCGGCCTCGCTGGACGCCAGCTCGAGCAGCCTCGACAGCCGGGCCAGTGCCCGACCCGTCCGAACCGGCGCCGGGAGGTCGCCGCGACCATGCACAGGGTAGTTAGACTACCGCGCTATCTCTTCTTGCGAACCACCCCGTCCGCTCGACGCGGACTTCGAGCCGTCGAACCTGCGGTGGCTCTACCTCGGCCGAGGAGTCCGCAGCTTCGCCACCGCCTTCCTGACGGTGGTCTTCCCCCTCTACCTGGCGCAACGTCACGACTCTGCTACAGCGGTGGGGACCATCCTGACTGTCGGCAGCCTGCTGGGCGCCGGGTTGATGGCTGCTGCGGGACTGCTCGGTGACCGGTTCGGCCGCCGCCCGACGCTGATCGCTGTGGGTGTGCTCGGTACCCTCGGTGCGCTTGGCCTAGCCCTCAGCGCGAACCTGGCGGTCGTGATCGTCGCCAGTGGCCTCGGTGGTATCGGTCGAGGTGGCGGCGCCGGCAGCGGTGGTGCCTTCGGGCCCTTCTTCCCGGCCGAGCAGCCGTTGCTGGCCGGGTCGGTCCCACCGTCGCAGCGGACCCGGGCGTTCGGGCGGATGGGGTTCATCGGCGTCCTCGCGGCCGCCGCCGGCTCGTTGGTCGCCGGGGCCCCTACCGTCTTGCACCATGGCGGACTGTCCTGGGACGACGCATATCGGCTGGTCTTTGCTTTCGGGGCCGCCGCATCACTGGTAGTGGTGGCCGTGTCGATCCCTTTGCGCGAGCGGCGACCCAAGCCCATCCCCGTCTCCCGCCCCGGTTCCTCCGACACCACCAGCGCTCCCGCCGGGCTGTCGACCCGCCAGCTGATCGGCCGGTTCGGGCTCGCCAACGCCCTCAACGGACTGGGCTTCGGGTTCCTCGGTCCGCTGCTCACCTACTGGTTCCACGTCCGCTTCGGCGCCGGGCCCGCAGAGGTGGGCGTGCTCTACACCGTCGCCAACCTCGTGAGCGCCCTCCCCTACCTGGGAGGTCACCGGCTCGCTGATCGTTTCGGCGCCGTGCGCACGGTGGTGGTCACCCGGGCGGCTTCGGTGGTGGCACTGCTGGCCATGGCCTTCGTCCCCGACTTCGTGCTGGCTGGCCTTCTGCTCAACCTCCGCACGGCCTTCAACAGCCTGGGCATGCCGGCCCGGCAGTCCTATGCCATGGGCGCCGCCCAGGAGCAGCGCCGGGGAACCGTGGCGGCGCTGGGCGCGTTGCCATCCATGGTGACCTCCAGCGCCAGCCCCGTGATCGGCGGAGCCCTCATGGGTGTCTTCGTCGATATCCCCATCGTCGGCGCGACCTTCTTCATGGCCGCCAACGTGGTCACCTACTACCTCGCCTTCCGTCACGCTCCACTACCCGGCGAACGTTCGTCGCTCTCGAGCCGACCGAGCGCATCGGCCCCGGGCGCAGCGCCTGGCAGCGGGCCACAGGCGCTTCGACACGCGCCAGTGCCTGACGGTCTCGCTCCGGAGGTCGCTTCGAGCCCTGAACCCGTCACCGACGCGAAAGCCGCCGGCGCCCGGCACCCCGCAGACGCGGGGAGCGACGGCGTCTCGATACCCGAACCCGCCGCTCACCCGGGCGTCGACGGCACCGGGCACGCTGGGCACGCAGAACACCTCGAGTAACTGCCCGATCCGAACGGCACCGACCCTCTCAGGTGACATCCGCGCGCAGGGTGGTGAAGGCCCCGACGAGCAGCAGCACCGCGCCGTAACCCAACAGCACGACAGCACCTGCCCACGGTGAGAGCAAGCCGGCGAGGTGAGCGGTCGCCCCGTTGCCCACCGACACACCGACGTTCTCGACCGCGGCTGCTGCCGCGCTCGGCAGCCACTTGCCCACCGACGGCACGTTCGCCTCGACCACGGTGTCGAGCACCAGCAGGACACCGAAGCACACGGCAATGGCTGCTACCTGGTTGCGCAGCACGGTGCCGACACCGAGCCCGAGGAGCGCGAACAGGACGGTGACGGCCAGATCCCCGACGAAGACGTGACCGAGCTGGTCGAGCATGGTGCGGAGCAACCCGTGACCGGCGGCCACCACCGCTGCGCCGGTGACCAAGTCCGCCAGGCCCACCGCGACAGACACCACCAGCCCGGCACCAGCGGCAGCCAGGGCCTTGGCCGACAGCACCGTCACCCGGCGGGGCTCGGCGAGGAACAGCCCTGTCGCCGTCTGGTGGCGGTACTCGCCGGTCATCACCACGATGCCGAGGACCAGCCCCAGGTACGAGGTCACGTCCATGGCCGAGAAGATGTCGCCGAACCAGCCCGAGGAGCCCACCGCCGGCAACACGCCCGAGCTCTGGCTCGGGCCGAACCCCACCAGCAGGCCCAACCCCACGGCGAGCACGATCCCGATCGCGACGATGACCGGCGTCGACCACACCGTGACCAGCTTGCAGACCTCGGCCGACAGGGCCCGTGCCACGCGCGCCGGACGACGGGCAGACCGCCCGGCAGCCATCGGTCGACGACTTGCAGCTCCAGGGTCCACGAGCGGCGACCAGCCCGGGTGCTGGGTCATCGGTCCCCGGGCCACGGTGCCCGCGGCGGTGGTGACGTCCCACGGCGGGGATCGGTGAGCGCGAAGAACAGCTCTTCGAGCGACGACGTCGACAAGGTCGACATGGCGTGGACCACGATCCGGTGCTCAGCCATGAGCCTCCCGACCTGGTCGGGGCTCGCACCTCCGATGATCACCGAACCGTCGGCACCGGGCCGGACAGCGAAGCCGGCGCCCTGGGCCAGCTGGGCGAGCCGGGCGACCTCAGGGGTACGGACCTGCACCGACGTGCCTGCCGGGCCCATCAGATCCGCCACGGGCCCCTGGGCGGCGAGGCGACCTCCAGCCACGATGACCACGTCGTCGACCACTTGGGACGCTTCGGCAAGCAGGTGAGAGGACATCAAGACGGCTCTGCCCTGCCCGGCGTACCATCGCATGAACCACCGCAGCCAGGCGATGCCCTGCGGGTCGAGGCCGTTCGCCGGCTCGTCGAGGACCAGCACGCTCGGGTCGCCGAGGAGGGCTCGGGCCAGCTCGAGACGCTGGCGCATCCCGAGCGAGTAGCCCCCCACCGCCCGCCGGGCGGCATCTGTCAGCCCGACCAGCTCGAGGAGCTCGTCGACCCTACGACGATCCACGCCGGCTGCAGTGGCGAGCACGCGCAGGTGGTTGCGAGCCGAACGTGCGGGATGGAACCCCGATGCCTCGAGCACCGCACCGACCGCCCGGCACGGCTCGGGCAGCTCACGATAGGGCACCCCGCCGACGAGCGCTTGTCCGGCGTCCGGTGCCACCAGGCCGAGCAGCATCCGCAACGTCGTGGTCTTCCCCGAGCCGTTCGGGCCCAGGAAGCCGGTGACGCGCCCGGGGTGGACGGCGAAGCTGAGGTCGTCAACTGCGTTCACCGACCCGAAATGCTTGGTCAGGTTCCGGGCCTCGATGACCGGGGCCCAACCCGGGCCGGACGGTGCCGGCGCAGCGCCCACCGGATCCGCCGTCACCGCCACCTGGGGCTCCGCCTGCTGCTCCACCGACCCACGATACCTGGGAGCCTATGCCAACGCCGACGATCCCTGGCGTCGTGACGATCCCTGGCGTCGTGACGATCCCTGGCGTCGGACGACCGATCCTCGGCCCAACCCACGGGCAACCGCCTATCAGGTGGAAGTTTCGAACCGGCGGGCAGCCGCTGCGAGCGACGTCGCACGAACCGCCCAGCCCGCTGCGGCTCAGCTGCGCACGGTGGGCGACCGCGGCCAGGTCCGCCACCCCCACGCTCAGCCCAACGCGGGCAGCACCTGCTCGCCCAGCAAGCGCAGGTGATCAAGATCCCCCAGGTCGAGGAGCTGGAGGTACACAACCGCCGCCCCGCCCTCGGCGAATTCACCCAGCCGGTCGACGACCTCGTCCGGCGTCCCGGCCGCTCCGTTGGCTCGCAGCTCGTCGGGTTCACGGCCGATGGCTGCCGCCCGCCGGGCGACGGCTGCCTCGTCCTCGCCACAGCACACCACCAGCGCCACCGACCGGCGCAACGTCGACGGGTCACGCCCGGCTGCCTCGCAGGCCCGGTCGGCATCACCCTGGCGTTCGATGAACCGCTCGAGTGGGGGAAAGGGCATGTTCAGCTCGTCGGCGAAGCGGGCCGCCAGCGCCGGCGTGCGCCGCGGTCCCGACCCGCCGACGATGATCGGCGGCCGGGGCTGCTGAGCCGGCTTCGGGAGACCCGGGTTCGCGGTCAAGGTGTAGTGCGCGCCCCGATGCTCGAAGGGTCGTTCAGCGCTCGCCGCCCACAGGCCGGTGACGATGGCGAGCTGCTCCTCGAGGCGCTCGAAGCGTTCTGCGGTCGGGGGGAAGGGGATGCCATAGGCCCGGTGCTCGTCTTCGAACCAGCCGGCCCCGAGCCCCAGCTCGACCCGCCCGCCGCTCATCTGGTCCACCTGGGCCACCGTGACAGCCAGCGGACCTGGCAGGCGGAACGTGCCACAGCTGAGCAGCGTGCCGAGCCGGATGCGGCTGGTGTCCCGGGCCAAGGCCGCGAGCGTCGTCCAGGCGTCGGTGGGGCCGGGTCCCGGGTCGCCGCCACCCATGCGCAGGTAGTGATCGGAACGGAAGAAGGCGTCGAAGCCGAGCTGCTCGGCAGCGGTGGCTACGGCCGCAAGCTGGTCGTATGTGGCCCCCTGCTGGGGCTCGGTGAAGATCCGGAGGCGCATGCCTCCGTGCTACCACGCCGCCGTCCTCGCCGCGCAGCTAGTGCTCTCCGGCCGCGGGCACCGGCGGTCCTCGTACGCTGTGCGCCGCCGGCACCCCTGCGGCAGCCACCGGCCGCACCGCTTGCACCGCTTGCACCACCTGCACCGCCGCACTTCTGCACCGGCCGCCGGCTGCACCAGCCAGCCCCAGCACCTGCACCTGCACCTGCACCTGCACCTGCACCTGCACCTGCCGCTGCATACACCAGCCGCCATCACTTGCGCCGCGGGCTACGGGCTCGAGCGCCGCGGGCTGCGCCTCACGGATGGTCAGTCGGTCAGGGGAAGGTGTCCCACCACACTGCCACGACCCGGCGGGCCCGGCGTGGCAGCTCGTCGAGCGCCTCTGCGATCTCGGTGTCTCGGTCAGCGGTCAGGCAGAGCCGACGGCGCGTCGCGAGCAGCTGGGCAGCGCGCTCCTCGGCGGTGTCGGCCGCAGCGAAGGCGGCGTCCTCGAACCAGCGTACCTGGGGGCTTATGCCCTGCTCACCGAGCACTTCCAGGAGATCCTCCGCGGTAGGGCCGTCGGGCCGGTCGATGCCCCAGAACCTTGTCCACAAGGGGCGCATCCAGCTGAGCGGGTGGTCCTCGGGGAGCACGACCACCGTCCGGCGCCTGGCTCGGGCGGCCAGTGCGGACACGAAGGGGGCGATGTCGGCCACGTTGTAGACGACGTGGTGGCACACCGCGACGTCTTGCGGCTCTACCAGGTCGGCCACGCCGGGCCATCGACCAAGCACTGTCCGCACCGACAACGGCGGCCTGCTACCTCCGCCCGGCGCAGGGAGCGCCCGAGCCTGGCGCTCGAGCTCCTCGAGCATGGTCGGCTCGGCATCGACAGCCACGATGCTCGTAGCCGGCGGTACCAGGGCGAGCGACGCGGCACCGGCTCCGGCACCGACGTCGAGCACACTGCCTCCTTCCCCGAGCGCCTGGCGGGCCGCCACCCGGTCGGGCGTCTCGAGCGATCGGTTGGCCGCGACCCGCCGGGCAAAGATCGCAGTAGGAAAAATCCAAGGTGGCTCAGGCGCCTGGGCGAGGATGTCCTCGGGAATCGCCCAGCCCGCCAGCTGCTCGGCCCAATGCTCGGCTGCGCTCGTCACGACCCCAGTGTCGCGCTCGGCGAGCGCCGCCTTGATCTCCAGGCACCCGCACCCGGTCCCGAGTGACGAACCAGGGGTTCGTGGTGAGCCAACGGCCCGGTCGCCGTCGCGCCGAAGCCCGGCGACATCTCGCCGGACATCACCATGCCGCCCGACCTGCCCGCCCCGATCGACCCCTCCGCCTCCGAGCGATGCCGTCTCACCGGCCCGGGCGTCATCCCCCCACCGAACGCCGTCACCAGGGCACCGAAGAGCAGCTGATCACCTCGCCGGCGAGCTCGTGCCAGCCAGTACGCCGTCGTGCGTCGGGGACACCGGCACCGAAGAGCAGCTGATCACCTCGCCGGCGAGCTCCCTTCCGCTCACAGCCCGTCGACGGCTCGCCACAGGTACCAGCTGGCAGCCGAGCGGTACGGTGCCCAACGTGCCCCGTGGGCGGCGAGCTCGCGAGGTGTGGGCAGCCCACCGCGCCCCGTCCCGAGCCCGACAGCGGCCCGGAAGCCCTTGCGCAGGCCATAGTCGTCGACGGCCAGGATGTCGGGGTGCCCCAGGCGGAACACCAGCAGCATCTCCACCGTCCAGCGTCCGATCCCTCGGATGGTGGTGAGACGGCGGATCACCTCCTCGCTGTCGAGGGAGCGAAGCTCGGGCAACGTGGGCACCTCCCCGGCCAAGGTGCGTGCCGCCAAGTCCCGCAAAGCGAGCACCTTCGCGCCCGAGAGCCCGCAGCCCCGAAGCGCCTCGTCGGGCATCGCTGCGAGCACCTCGGGCGACGGCCCGGACGCCGGGTCGTCGAACAGGGCGCACAGCCGGGCGTGGATGGCGGCAGCAGCCCGGCCGGTGAGCTGCTGGTGGGTGATGGACTCGGCCAGCGCGGCAAAGGTGCTGCCCGCGGGCCGGATCTCGAGCCCACATGGCCCTACCGTGGCGATCAGCCTGGCCATGGCCGGATCCGACGCCTTCAGGTGGGCGATGGCGTCGCCCGCCGTATGACGGACCCGCCGGCCGACCCCCGTCCGGGCGGTCACGACCGGCACCGCGCCCGGTGGCCCAGGCCCCCGCCCCGAGAACGCCGCCTCCTCCGCCGAGCGGTCTGCGACGACCACCTCGCTCTCCAGGCCCCGGGTCTCGCCGTGCTGCCTGTTCGACCACGGGCACCGGGCGCACCCGTGGGTGAGCATGCAGCCAGGTCAGCGCTCGACCTCGCAGGCAGCACCCTCAGCTCGGCAGCAGACCGCGCACGTACGCCGCCTGGCCGGCGTGCTGCAGGTCGTCGGCGATGACGCTCACGAGCCGCGTCCCGAGCGACACCGGCGGCGAGAACGACTCGTCGACGATGCGATCGAGGTCGGCTTCGTCGAGCGTCTCCACGTAGCGCAACGACCGTTCGCATACCGCGTGATGGTAGGCCATGAGCTGCGCCCCGGAGCCCACCCGCAAGGCGCCGGCCTCGTCGGGAGCCTGCCCGTAGCCGGTGGCCGACGGGTCGAAGGGCAGCCCGAGCTGCTCGGCCCAGCCAGAGGAGATCCAGGTCTCCTCGGTGCCGGCCGCCGCCGCCAGGTGGTGGTCCTGCACCCGGGTGAGGTGCCACACCAGCCACCCCACCGAGTTGCCGATGCCGTCGGGGCGGAAGGCCAGCTGCTCGGGGCTGAGACCGGCCACCACCTCGTCGACCACCTCGCGGATCCGACCAAAGGCATCTGCCAGGACCTCGGTGACGTGCATGGGTGCTCCTCTCGACGGCTGCTCGCGATGCCCGACGCGCCAGGCCTACGCACGGAACAGCTCGTCAGGCGACGTCAGGCTGCGCAGTACGCCACCAGGGGCAGCGCACTGGCGGCCCGGAGCGTCTACGCCCAGCGTGGCACGTCGCGCCGAGCACCGCAGATCGCCCGCTGCCTCGGAGACGACCCTCTGACCGGCGCCGATCAGCTCCGGTTGCTGCGACGACGCAGCGTGCGCCACACCGCCTGGTAGGCGTCGAGCGCGTCGGGGGCCAGCTCGGCCTCTGATCCCAACGCCACCGCAACGCGCTCGGGAACTGTTCCCCATACCGGGACACCTGCCTCCGCCCAAGCGGCCATGGTGTCGTGATAGTCCCGGGTGAAGGTGCGGGCGGCGGTGACGACCAGCCCGTAGTGCACGGACTCGGGGATGATCCCCAAGACGGCGTTCACCGGGCTCACCTCGAGCGCACCGGAGCGGGTGGGGACCACGGCCACGTCGACGAGCCCCAAGGCGTTGCGCACGACGCGCTCCCCGCCCGGCGGTGTGTCGACGATCACCACCCCACCATCGCGAGCGAGCGCCTTGGCCACCAGACGCTCCGAGGGCGCCTCGATGACGGTGACGCCCGGGATAGGTCGGATGTCGAGCCACTCGGCCGCCGAACCCTGCGGGTCGGCGTCCACGAGCACGACCGGCTGGCGACGGGCAGCAACAGCAGCCAGGTAGACGGCGGTGGTAGTCTTGCCGACCCCACCCTTCACGTTGGTCACGGCGACCTTCATGCCCACACGGTAGGCGATGGGGTCCCCCCGCGGGCCACTTTGGTCACTTCCCAGCGCGGTGCTTCGGACAGCCAGTGACGAAGCCGGTCACGCTCCAGCTCGGCCCGGACGGCGGTAGCGAAGTCCACCCGGCAGGCCGCTGCCGCCAAAGCCAGCGGCGCCACGGTGGCAGGGGGGAAGGCGGTGGTGCACACGCACGCGAACAGCGCGGTGGCCTCCGGCCGCTGCGCGCGCTTCCGGGCGACGAGCTAGGCGACGGTGGTGGCGCGGCTGTCGACGTCGCGGATCCGCTCGGCGAGCGCTTGGAGCACGCTTCGACGCAGATCGGGTGCCTTGCGCAGCAGCGCTTGGAGGTCCCGATGGGCGATCTCCAACAGCTCGGCATCCGAGACGGTACGCACCGTGGCAGTGCGCGGCCCTCCGTCGAGCAGGGACAGCTCCCCGACCACGTCACCCGCCCACAGCCGGGCGACTCGCCGGCCGGCCCTGAGGACCTCGCAGCTTCCCGCCACGATGACATAGGCCAAGCCCCCGGCGTGCCCTTCTCGCGTCAAGACGGTACCAGCAGGCACCGAGGACGCCACCCCCACGTCGGCCACCTGGCCCAGC